>JAAEPW010000093.1 GCA_024232355.1 Chloroflexota bacterium
CATCGTTAAGCGTCGCAGAGATCAAGGCGCTGTATACCGGGAAATACCAGGTGTTCAAGTTCAACGACTTTTTGAAACACCTCAACGCCACGTATGCGGCGGGTGGTAGTTTAGAGATATGAGTCTTGAACTTATCGCGACTGTGGTAAGTGTTTTTAGCGTCGCTTCCGGTGCGGTGGTCAGCTTTCTCGTGTGGACATCATCGGCACGGCGTAACCGTGTGGACGAACTGACCGACATCATCAGTGCGGTGAGTGCCGAAAATGACCGACTGAGCGAGCGCATCGACGAACTGGAAACAGACAAGGCGAATTCAGACAAACGCATCGATGAACTACAAGCAGACAACGAGCGGATGCAAGCAGAGCACGTTGTGCTAAGATCAGATTACGAGGTGTTGCAGGATGAGCATAGGGTTCTGGAAGCCGCCTACAAGAACCTACTAAAGGAAAATAGTGATTTGCGCAAATTCCTTCGTGAGCACGATTTGAACATACCGCGAGTGCGCAAGCAACAAAAAAACGGGGCTGACGAATATTTATGAGTAAACACCGACCGTCACAAGCAATCAAAGCCGTAATTATAATTGCGGTATTTTATACGTTCGTTTTGATATGCTACCCGCTGACCAACGGGAAAACAAAGCGCCTACCGCAGTTGTATATGATTGCGCTACGGTTCGTTATTATCGATCTTGGATTCTACTGGATGTATCAGGATTGGGAATGGACTGAGCACGTTGTATTTATACACACGCTGGCGGGAATTGGTGAGGCGTTGGAGCGGGCGCGGTTGGCTGTGACTGCGCAGAATGGCGTATAAATGGACGGCATAATCACACAGCGAACCGGGCCGGGGGTTGTGCCGTTCGGCGGTATGAACGTGCAAGCACCCTGGGCTTCTGGTGTGGCGAAATTCACGTTGACCGCCACGACCACCGCACCGGGGGCAACTGTGACAATTCACCGCATCACGCCGACGGGGGACAGTATCACGATTGATTGGGGGGATAGCTCCTCGACTGTTGTCGGTAATGGCGTGACGGCAAGTCAAGCGCACGTCTACGCCAGCGCCGACACCTATAGTATTTCCGTGACGGATGCGGCACTGATAACACAATTAGAATTACGAGATTCAAAATTGAGCGGTTTCGATAGTTCGGAATTGAGCGACAATGTACTAACGTATTTTATCGTCTACTCGCTAGGTAGTGCCGTGGCGTCTACGGTAAGCAGCGCGGATATGGTAAATTGGAACCCGTGGAATTTTCGCCTATCGGGTATGCCCGCTGGGACATACGTCTTCAACCTGGCGAATATAACCAGTTGGAGTCCTACCATTTTCCTGATGTACTCGATGCCCGCCGGGACGTATACGGTTGATTTATCAGATATTAGCGCGTGGCGTCCTACGATTTTCCGATTGTACTCAATGCCCGTGAGTACCACGTTCACTATCGCTGCGGTGGACTTGAACGGATGGACAACCACGACATCGTATCGCCTGAGCAACAACGCACTACCGCAAGCGGACGTTGACGCGATCTTACAGGGCTTTTATGGTGGGTTCGCGGCACGGGTGGCGAGTGGTGGGACAATCCGCGTGGATGGCACGAACGCCGCACCAAGTGGCGTACTTGGCCCAGCGTGCCCACCAACCACGGGCAAGGAGTGGGCTTTTGAACTGGTAAACGACTCGTGCGGAATTAGCGCGAATCATTGGGCGACTGTAACGACATCATAGGGGGATAGATGGCAAGTCAACACGTAGAAATAACTGGAACCGCTTCACGTTTGGCGCGGGATTTCCGCAACTTCGTGGATGGTCTGCGTATCGCGCAGCAATCAGGGGGGCGCGTGGATGGGATCGTTGAGCAAGTCGCATCGGGTGGCGATTGGGCCGCATTGGGTACAGAGTTAGGTATTGATGCCGCTGATGCCGAAACTACTTACAACCTACTCCAATCCGCGCTTGTGCATTTGAACGATGCCGCAATCACGGCGTTGTTAGATAGGCTGGGGTAGATCGTGGGTACTGTCTACACGTTAGCCCAACCGCTGATTGCTGGAACCGCGTACACGTTCGCGGCATTTGTGGGTAGTCAGGCAGACACTAACATTTTTCAGACAAGTGTCACGCTTGCGGCTGGCGATGTCAAACTATCCAAAGATGGCGCGGCATTTGCCAACCTGACGAACCTACCTGTAGAGACAGGCACAAGCGGCATGCTCGTGGTTTCCCTGACTACCGCCGAAACTACAAGCATAACAAATTATGCCGTGGTGAAATTCACCGACGCAGCCGGGCCAGAGTGGCAAGACGTGGTGTACATCATCCCGGCAATGAGCGCCGTCACTACGCTAGACGTTACCGACATCCTGAGCGATTCAATCGCCTTCCAGGGTGCGGACATTGACGCGAGTATCTCTAGTATCGCCGCGGCAATCGCCGCCACCGGAGCCACTCCAGCGGCTGGCGATCTCCTGGACATTGTAAAATACACCACGTACAATTGCACCATAACTGGAATGACCATCAGTGCGGGGTGGACGTGGTTTATCGTGTCAATCAAAGAGGATTTAAAGGACAGCGACGACGACGCTCTGTTGAGGGTGAAAGTCACGAACGGCGGTGCGGCGGGGGATGGCCTGTTGAGGATCAACAAGCAAGTGCCGACCGCTTGCGATCCGGCGCTTTCCGCAGCGGATGCCTCGTTGACCATCAACCAGGGCGCGGGCACTTGTGCGATTTACATCACCGACGCGGCTACAACGGAACTGGACGCGGCGCGTTCGTTGGGTTACGATGCGAAAGAAAACGACGGAACAGATACGGCACTGCGCAGCACGGGAATGGTGAACATCAAAGCCACAGAGACGCAGGCGACGTGATGAAAAAAGTATTTTTTGACACAGAGTTCACTGGACTACACCAAGGGACAACGCTCGTAAGCATAGGATGTGTAACGGATAATGGCAGGGAATTTTATGCCGAGTTTACCGACTACGACACCATGCAAATCGATAACTGGCTACTGAATAATGTTATCGGCAATCTATGCTTGCCTGATTTGAGCGATGGCGAAGAAGCATCCGCGAACTATGATGAATATCCGCAATCGGTAACAGTCAAAGGGGGCAAGGGCGCGGTAGTCAGGGAGTTAACTCGCTGGCTTGTCGGGCTGGGCCGCGTCGAAATGTGGTCGGATACGCTGGCATATGACTGGGTTTTGTTTTGTCAATTATTCGGGCACGCCTTCAACATTCCCGAAAACGTCTATTATATCCCATTTGACATTGCTACGCTATTTAAAGCGAAAGGGATTGACCCAGACGTGGCACGGGAGGAGTTCGCGGGATTGGAAGCGGATAACCAAAAGCATAACGCGCTATGGGACGCGAAAGTGATAAAAGCATGCTTTGAGAAGCTAACGACAGAGACGCAGGCGACGTGACGACACTCACGAGCAAGCGCCGCATTTTTATAGATGAGTATTTGAAATGCTGGAACGCAGCAGAAGCGGCGCGCCGTGCCGGTTACTCTGAAAAAACAGCACGCACGCAAGGCTCTAAATTATTGACAAATGCTGACATTAAAGCAGCTATTAAGGCGCGAATTGCTGAAAGCGCAATGAGTGCCGACGAGGTGCTATTGAGACTCGGAGAACAGGCGCGGGGTTCACTGAGTGATTTTGTGGACATTGATCCGTCTGGTTCTGGCGTGTACCGTGTGAACCTAGACAAAGCGAAGGAACGCGGAAAACTACACCTGATTAAAACGCTTATCCCTACCGCAAACGGGGCGCGCATTGAACTACACGACGCACAAGCGGCACTTGTCCACCTGGGCCGACATCATAAGCTATTCACTGATAAACAGGAACTTACCGGGAAAGACGGGGGAGCGATAGAAATTGACCACACAGCAACAAATAAAACAATGGACTTATTCGCAACCGCAATCAGTACGCGATTATCTGGCACGGATAGTGGAGGGGCGGGCGATATGGAGCCCGGTGAACCTCCCCCAGACGGATGCACTGATTAGCCCAGCCGACGAACTGTTTTATGGCGGTTCGGCGGGTGGCGGTAAAACGGATCTAATCATCGGGTGCGCGGTGGAAATGCACCAGCGCTCGTTGATTCTGCGCCGTGAGTCTACGCAGTTGCGCGGGATTGTGGATCGCAGCCGTGAGATATTGGAGAACACCGGGGCGCGGCTAAACTCGCTGACCGGAGTGTGGCGCGATGTACCCGGCGGCGGGCAAATTGAATTGTCTGGATGCAAAAACGAAACCGACAAGCGCAAGTTTCAAGGGCGTCCACACGACTTGATAGCGTTTGACGAGGCCACTGAATTTCTGGAGTCACAAGTTGATTTTATCATTGGGTGGGCACGCACTGAGGACGAAGCACAGCGGGTGCGCATTATCTTCACAGGCAACCCGCCGACAACCGCAGAGGGGCAATGGATTATTAGGCGGTTCGCTCCGTGGCTAGATGACACATTCCCGGACAAGGCGCAACCCGGCGAACTGCGGTGGGTGGCGATGGTAGACGGCAAACTGCGCTGGCTAAAAAGTGGCGCAGCATTTGAGCACGACGGCGAGACGATAACGCCGAAGTCACGCACATTTATTCCAGCACGAGTGAGTGATAACCCGTATTATGTGGCGACGAACTACGAAGCACAGTTACAGCTTCTACCGGAGCCGCTGCGCTCACAATTGTTATACGGTGATTTTAACGCCGCGACTGATGACGACCCGTGGCAGGTGGTCCCCACCTCCTGGGTGAAAGCGGCGCAAGAACGCTGGACGGATTCACCACCACCACGGCTTGACGGGCTAGGCGTTGACCCGGCACGCGGGGGCGATGATAGAACCGCAATCGCCGAGCGGCGCGGGCAATGGTTCAATGTGTACTCGTGGCCTGGTCGTGAGACTCCAGACGGGCCAAGCGTGGCGGCGCTGGTGACACAACGTTGGGATGATGACGCGCTGGTGACGGTGGACATTATCGGGATAGGTTCATCCGTCTTTGATGCGCTGGTTTATTCAAATTCGGGGATGAGGGTATTAGATGTTAATTTTGCAAGCAGCACAACCGCAACCGACAAAAGCGGGCGCTTTGATATGCGCAACATTCGCGCTGAAATATGGTGGGCACTGCGTGAGGCGCTTGATCCTGAAAGCGGGGACGAACTAATGCTGCCGCCATCGAGCGCCCTTCGTGCGGATATATGCGCGCCACGTTGGAAGCTGACAGCGGCGGGCATTATCGTGGAGCCAAAGTCTGAAACCAAGAAACGCCTGGGCCGTTCGCCTGACTTGGGTGACGCCCTCGTGCTGGCGTTGCATACAGTTTATGAAAGTACGGGGATTCTACTATGACAACGTTAAGCGACTTTGATGATTACCTGGACAGCCTCATCAACGGGGGGCACGATCCTATCTCAGTAGCCGACGCCAAGAAGTATGTCCCGTGGGTACGCCGGGCGCAAACGAAGCGGGCCGGTGCAATTCGCGCTATGCCGTTTTCGATTATGAGCGGCGAGAATGACGTCACGGACACCAAAGAACGTTTCAAGAGCATCGATGATCTAATCTACAAGGCAGAATTGAGCCTCTATGCCCACGGTAAAGCCTACTGGCATAAGGCCAAGAACGACACGGGCAAGATTTGGCCGCAATGGTGGGTGGCGAGCAGCGTCAAGGAAGTGAACGATAACGGCTATTGGACAGGGGAGTTCAGACGCACCGCCGGCGGCGAGGAAAAGATATACCCCGCTAAAGACCTGGTTTATTTTTGGGAACCCGACGAGGACGTGGAAGCCGGACCGGGGGCCGCACCTATCCAGGCGGCGCTGTATGCCGCTTCGACGTTGTTCAATTCTGATTTGATGGTTAACGGATACTTTCAGCGGGGCGGCCTGCGCGTCACGCTGTTCGGTATCCCGCGTTCAACACTGGACGCGGCTATTGATGAGCTGAAGGCGTGGTGGGCGCGCATCGGTAAAGGTGTGCGCAATGCCTACAGCGCGGTGTTCTATAAAGGCGGCAAGTTGGAACCGACCACAGTAGGCGACCCATTGAAAGACATCTGGAATCCGGCACTAACTAAAGACAAGCGCGAGGATATTGCCGCCGCTTCCGGTATGCCCGTCTCTGTGCTCCTGAGCAACGCGACTACTTTCGCCACCGCCGACCGCGACTATCTTGGCTGGTTTAACGACTTCGTTGTGCCGCGCTGCGAATGGTACGCCGACCAGATCAACCGGCTATGGTTAGCATCCGAGGGGTTGGAACTGGTATTCCATCCCGACCAAACCGAAGCGTGGCAAACCAAACAGCTTATGCAGGTTTCTAGCGTCACGGAGGCGTTAAACGCGGGCATAATCGACCAAAACGAGGCGCGTTTTATCATCGGATTCCCTGAGATCGATTCTAAGGAAGAAACGCCCGAGGAACCGGAGGAAATAGACGAGGAAGCCACACAGAAAGCGGCGCTTGCTGATGACCTAGCGAAGTGGGAACGTTACGCGGCGAGACGTTACCGCGAAGGGCAGCGCGACAAGGCGCTAATGTTTACCAGTGCGGTGATACCGTCAACACTGCAAGCCGCGATCCGTGGCGGGCTAACTGAGGCAGAAAGCACCGCCGCAATCGCGGACATATTCAGCAACGTAAAGGAATGGGATGGACTTTCCAGAGCGTAGCGAGTGGGAGGAACGTATCGCGTCCGGGCTGGGGAAGCTCGGAGAACGCCAGCGCCGCGACGTTATGCGGGCGTTGGGCAATCCTCCACGTCTGGAAAATCTGCCTATCGACTTCTGGAACAAGTACGAGAAGGAACTTAGGGGCCTGCTGATACCAGACCTTGAGGGCGTGTATTTGGAGAGCGCTAAAGATTTAATCTTGGGGATGCCGGGCTTGGGCGTCGATTGGGATATGGTCAACATTAGCGCGTCCCGCTGGTCGCGTGACTATGGCTATAAGATGGTGAGCGGACTGACCAAGACGACCCGTGAGGGATTACAAGAGACTATACCGCAATTCTTCGAGGATGGTTTGACATTGGGCCAATTGCGCGAAAAGTTAGGGCGCTGGTACGGCCCTATTCGTGCCGATATGATTGCCACCACCGAGGTCACGCGCGCATCAGTGCAAGGCGAAATTGGGATAGCTGACCAGTTGCGCGGGCAGGGCATTGATATGGTGATGATATGGAAAACCAACAATGACGAAATCGTATGCCCGATATGTGGCCCACGCAACAACAAAGCGCAAGGCGACGGGTGGACAGAACCACCGCCAGCACATCCACGTTGCCGGTGTTGGATAGGGCATAGAGTGCGGGAAACGGCGAGCGTAGAGGAACAAGCGCAGCAAGAGCCACAAAACGCGCCACGCGCTCCGAGGTTCAAGACATCGAAAGAGGCTGCGGACTGGCTAGAGAGTAACGGCTATGTAGAACGGGCATTCTTTGGTAAGTTTGACGTTCGTGTATCGCAAGATATAGCCGATTCAGTAGCCGACCACGTCAACCGCTTTGGATCAGATTTGAAGTTTAAATACGTCGGGAATAACCGCGAACTAATGAAGATGATAAGGGAGCAGGCACGACCGAACATCGAGAAATATATGCGGGAATTGAATGCGGATAGATTGGCGGCGCAAACAACGCCGGAGAGAGTAGCCGCTTTTGAGAATGCACTACAGAGAGCTATCACAAAAGAGGTAAACAAAACCGCGAACCGTTACCGTATGGATAAAGGTGCTTACGCTTACGCATTGGATGATATATTCCTCGTATCGCAAAAGTACGGCAGTAAATACGATTTGCTTGTAGAAGCGCTAACAGGTGACATCAGAGTGGGGTGGCATCCTATTGGGTGCAATACACCGCGATCCGTTGCGGATCACGAAATCGGGCATATAATACAAAATAAATTCTTTAATAGGGAAGCGAACAACGAACTAAACGCAATGTATAGAGAGTATGTAGCGGCGGGCGAATCGCCGTCACGATACGCACAGACAACCGCCGGGGAATTTATGGCAGAATCTTGGGCCGCGTTTTTGAATAATTCAGAACCAGGCAAAGCAGCCAAAGCAGTCGCCGCACTGATTGACAAAGTCACGGGGAGCGCACAGTGATAGGACAAAAGCCAATCTGTTTAGAGTGTAAGCACTTCACGAGAAGCAAGAGAACCATCGGGCTACATTGCGCCGCATTCCCTGACGGCATACCTAAACAGGTGATTATGGGCGACAATGACCACGAGAAGCCAATCGAGGGTGATCACGGTTTGCAGTTTGAACCACGGGAATAAAATGCACGTAAGAATCGAAGGACTAAAAGCACTTATCGAGCGCATCGAGACCATCGAACAACTGCGCCACGTCTTGGCGGCATTGAACGCGGGGGCATTGCACATTAAAGAGAAAATCGCCACATACCCGCCAGTACCAGGACGCCCACAGCCTTTCGTAAGCCCCAAGCAAAGGCGCGGTTTCTTCGCTCATTTGCGTAGTGAAGATATTGAAGTACCCTGGAGGCGCGGCATATCGCCGGGCAGCCAACGAATGGGGGCGCGCTGGACGATCAAGAAAAGCGCAAACGGTATGCGGTACTCAGTCGGCAATAATGCGAGTTACGCCCGATTGGTGCAAGGACCGCGACTCCAAACCCGCTACCACGCCACGACCGGATGGCAGACCACGACGCAAGTCGCCGCCTCAGAGGGGCCGACCGTGGTTGCGTTGGTACGCGAGGGATTGCAAAAGGATGTGAACGGATGAGGATAGTTAAACGGGCCGAGTTTCTAGCACTGCCAGCAGAGACGTTATTCTGCAAATTCACGCCTAACATTTTTCACGATTTGCGCATCAAAGGCGAGACGCTGGAAAACGACTTCTATTATCAGAACATCAAGGACGCGGTTGATTGCATCTACTCGAACGCAATGCACGAGATCCTCGATGATGGTGTATACGTCGCCGCACGCTTTGGGCTAGACTTCAATAGCCAATTCCGCGACGGACTGTTTGAGGGCGATGACGTCCTGTTCGCCGTTTGGGAAACCGCCGACGTTGTGCAGTTGATCAAACGTTTGCAGGTGATTGTGGAATGAAGATCGAACGACGCTGGAAACTACCGCTTTTCGATGTACGCTATCTGTTGCACGGGCGCTGGACTGGGCCATCGTTGGGGATTCGCAGCCGCATATTAGGTTTTGCGGTTAAAATTCCAGTGCGGCAAGGCTCGTTATTTGACACATTATTGCAGGCGTTGCAAATATGAAAGATTACGAGTTCTGGCTAAAGATCAGACAGGCGCTGTTGATGGCCGTTGATGCTATCGAATGCGCTAAACTTCCCGCGCTCGTGCCCACGTCAGACATACGTAAGGAATACAAAGAGGCGCACAAGAAGTGATGGCACCGATGCACGTAACATTCACAGAGCAAAAAGACGTTTTCCGAATAAAACTGGATGCCGACACGGGCGCGATATCGCTATGTGTCGGAGATGAGTGCGAGGACTGGCCAACGCCAGAGCCGAAAGAGGAGCTATCCAGCCCGTTCGTTATACTATAATTTAATAGCGGAGCAATCCGCAGGCAGTCCGACAGGAACGCCGCCTTTCACGGAGTTTATAACCCGTGTTTGGCGGCTTTTTGTGTTTAGGAGGGAAGATGGACAACGCGCTAAAAACAATATTCAAGACGGATGACCAACTAATAACGGAGAACTATATTGTGCTGTTCGGTGGTCGTGACCTGGAAGGCGTCGCCTCTCCAAAGAAAAACGCCGACGGCACGAACGGGCAGTATTTCACGAAGACCACCGCGCTGGCGTCGAACTACACCGACACGGGCGCGTTATATGTGGATTGGGAGCACGGCGACGCACCCGACGGAGAGCCACAGCGTGATGACGTGCTCGGAACGGTTGATTGGAAAACGGCACGCATAGATGAGAAGGGCGTATTTGTGCAACGTGTCCTCAATCGCCGCAACCAGTATATGCAATACCTAGAAGAACTTATCGACGCGGGTCTGATTGGAAACAGTAGCGAGGCAATACCGGAGGGCGTCGAGATTGGCGCGAATGGTGAGATCAAGGCTTGGCCGCTGAAACGTGACACGCTCACGGTCTCCCCAATGGAACCGCGAATGATGCAAGAGAATGTTATGCAAGCCGCGAAAGCTCTCGGTTTGCTTACAGGGCCAGAACCGGAGACGAAGCCAGAGGTCAGCAATGACGGCGACGTGGTAACGGCAACCATCGACAATTGGCAAGATTCAACTCATACAGATACGGAGGTAATCACGATGCCTGAAGAACAGGTTATCACGACACAATCACCCCCAGACGTTGACGCAATTGTGGCCGCAGCCGCGACGAAAGCCGCCGACGCAGCCGTCAAAGCGTATCAAAAATTTCTGGAGGATCAACCGCCCAAGATTGACAAGCTCATCACGCAGCACGACAACCGTGAGGAAGCGCCGTTCAAGTCTTTGGGCGATTTCCTGCACACCGTTGCACACAACGAGCGCGACGAACGCTTGCGCCCGTTGAAATCAACCGACGCCGCCGACGAAGGCGGTTTCAACTTCACCGCCGTTGCTGGTGGTGATAAGGTCGGCACGCTCTACGGAGCGCAGCAGAAACGCGCCGCGATCAAGGCTATCAGCGGAATGAGCGAGCTTGTACCCGCTGACGGGGGGTTACTGGTCGGCACGGACTACTCACAGACCATTATGGAACGCGTTTACAGCACGGGGCAACTGCTCCAACGTGTGATGATGCTCCCCATCAGCGGGGGATCTAACTCAATGAGTATCCCGAAAGTCTCAGAAACCAGCCGCGCCAATGGTAGCCGCCTCGGTGGTGTGCAAGCGTACTGGGCCAGTGAGGGCAAGGAGAAGACCGGCAGCAAGCCGAAGTTTGAAACCGCCAACTTGAAACTGAATAAGGTGATTGGTTTGGTTTATGCTACCGATGAACTGCTTGACGACGCTTCAGCACTGAGCGCGTGGATTATGTCACGCCTACCCGACGAACTGCGGTTCGTGGTTGAAAACTCAATCATCAATGGCACGGGTGGCGGGCAGCCGGTGGGCATTCTCAACAGTGGTGCGGTAATCTCACAGGATGCCGTAGTCGGACAGACCGCCGCCACGATTGTCTCCCAGAACGTTATCAATATGTACTCACGGCGTTGGGGTAATCCAGGCGACTATATCTGGCTAACGAGCCAATCATCCGAGCCGCAACTGATGCAGATGAGTTTGGCAGTCGGTACGGGTGGGCAGTTGACCTATATGCCGCCTGGTGGCATGAGTGGTTCGCCATACGGCAACATCTTCGGGCGTCCAGTTGTACCCGTGGAATACTGCCCAGCAGTCGGAACCGTGGGCGATCTTATGTTCGTCAATCCCCGCGAATACGTGATGATTGAGAAGGGCGGGATTCAGTCCGCTTCCTCGATTCACGTGCGTTTCATCTATGATGAGCAGGTGTTCCGCTTCGTGTGGCGCGTTGACGGGCAGCCGCTGTGGAGTTCAGCACTCACGCCGTTCAACGGTGGCGACACGCAATCCCCTTATGTTGCATTGGCAACGAGGAGCTAAACGATGAGAACAGTTGAACAGTTTCACCTTGTCCCCGGTATCCAGCCCGTCGCTGATTTTATGGACGGGACCGTGACGACCGACGTCGTGGAATGCCACGCGGAGGGCGTCCTTTTCGTCATCGGCAAAGGCGTCGGCGCAACGGGCACGAGCACGATCACCGCCCTGGCGTGTGACGACTTCACGCCGACCACAACCAGCGCCGTTGCCTTCATGTATCGCGCATCCACCACGCCCGACACTTGGGGCGATTGGACGCAGGCGACCAGCGCCGGATTCACCACGACCGCCGGAAGCAACCAGCGGTATGAAATCTACGTTGACGGCAGCAAGCTCGCCGAAGTCGGATACCCCAGCGCGCAACTCAAAGCCGTTGAGGTGTTCAATAATCCCGTGTTGGGATTTATCGACATCTATCTGGTTAACCCGCGATTCTCACCGCAGCAGTACACGGCAATCGCGTAAATTCTCACATAGTCGCGGCGGGGCTACCCGTCCCGCCGCGCTCAATCAAAAAGGAGCGACTAAATGGGAGCTATTCATTCGCACTACAAGCAAGGCAATTTGATCTTCTACGACACGTACCCGTATCGTTGGGTTGACGCCGTGGGCGTTGACATCACGAAAGACATCCTCAACACCGTCAATCTGCCAGTGGACAACACCACGGGCGACCCGACCGCCTACACTATGACGGTTGTCGAAGTGGGGGCCGGAACCACGACCGCCGCTTTGTCTGATGGCGCGCTACTCATCACGACCGCCGCCAACGAGGATGACGGGATTAACCTACAGTTGACGGCTGAGGCGTTTGACTTCGCCACTAACAACCTGGTGTACTTCGGCATTAACTTCCAAGTGAGCGACGCCACGCAATCCGACACGATTGTAGGCGTGTGCATCACTGACACCACGCTACCGGGTGGAATGACCGACGGGATTTACTTCGAGTGCTTGGACGGTTCGACTGACATCAACTTCGTGCTTGAGAAAGACAGCACGGAGACGACCAGCGCCGCAGCCGTGGGCACGTTAGCCGACGCAACCGACATCACGCTTGAATTCAGGTTCGACGGCACGAACGTTGACAGCTTCGTGAACGGCGTTAAGCAGACCCGCTTGGCCGTCACGAACCTACCCAATGACGAACAGTTGACGCCTTCCATTGCGTTCTTGGCTGGCGAAGCCGTCGCTAAGACGATGACCGTCAATTGGATGCGCACGATTCAGGTGAACGCATAGGAGCTATGAAATGACTATCGAAACGAAAGAAATTCGTAATGCTCTTGTGTTCCGTGACAAAGACCTGCCGCACCGCTGGTATAACGCTATCGGGCCCAACGTGGCTAAGTACGTCACGGAATTCACCGTGCTCCCCGCCGACGATTCCACGACCGACCCGACCGAGTTTGTGTGTACTGTGGTCGAAGCGGGCGCCGGTGTGAGTACATCCGTACTCGCAGACGTGGCCGGGGGTGCGTTGCTGACCACGACCGCAGCCGACGAAGATGACGGGTGGTCGATGCAACTAGGCAATGCCAACAGCGGCGAATGGTTATCGTATGCCGCGCAATACCCTACCTACTTCGGGGTACAACTGGCGATCAACGACGTTGACCAAACGGACCTTTTCGTAGGTTCGGCGGTGACTGATACCGCGCTCCTCGGGGGCGTCACAGACGGGATGTATTTCCGCAGTGTAGACGGTTCGGCGGTGGTTAACTTCGTCCTGGAAAAGGACAGCGTTGAGACATCGACGGCAGTCGCGACAATGACCGACGCGTCATACATCTATCTCGAATGGCTGTATTGGGGTTCTAATATCCAAGTGTACGTTAACGGAGTCCTCGTGGCGACCGTTGCCGACACTGATACCAACTTCCCCAATGATGAACTTCTGCGGCTCTCCTATGAGTTCTTGACAGGCGAAGCCGTCGCCAACAACTGCACGCTCAAGTGCTTGCGGCTGATTCAATTGCAGGGGTAACACTAACGGGGCGGGCGTAACAACCCGCCCCACCACGAAAGGAAAACAAATGGACGCGGGAGTTTTTGCGAGTTTAGAGGGTGAGGCGGATACCACGATAGAAACCGCAGGCGTATACTACCCCATCAACGGCATATTCATCAACTCCCCTGTTGCCTCGTTTGCAATCGTTGACGATCCGGGCATTCAATTCACCGATGGCGCGCCGCGCTGGTTCGAGATCGACTGGCACGCCACGGTTAAGGTTGCGCAGAGAGACACGCTTTTACACATTGGGCTGAAGCATAACGGACTAGTCCAGGTTAAAAGCGAAATGTGCGTATCTATCAAATTGATCGACCACAATGTGACCCTGAGCGGCACATGTGCGGTATATCTAGCCGACGGGGACGTGATACAGCTAGTAGTCACGTCAGAGAGTGACGGCGATGTGGTAACGTTCGTACATTTTACAACGACCATCAGAGAACTATTTTCATAGGCTCATAGGGGGTAAAAATGAGCAGCAGTATCTTTAAGATCAACCAGACCGGCACAGCGGCACTAGCCCTAACGGGCACGGTCCCAGCCGGACAGCATTATCGACTCGTCAGTGTGACGTGTGGATTTGACTCCGCACCATCGACAAGCGAGAATTTCACAATCGACATCGACGCAAACGCGGGCGCACCCTTCGACTATTTAGCCTACACGCTTGACCCTAGTGCCGCCTCAACGACTTCTATTCTGTGGCAACCAGACGCGGAAATCATACTTGAAGCGGGTGACGCTGTAGTTGTGGCGTTCGCCAACACAGACGCCCGTCTTTTTGGCGCTCAGATCACATTTAAGGCGGTATGAAATGGGTGCAACTTTAAACGGCGCAAGCGACCAACAGAAGATCGATAGCGCGACCACGCTCGGTTTGCTAGGCACGAACAACGCGCTAGCCTACCGCACCCACGAGGTTGAGCGGCATTTGCACAGTTACGAGCGCTGGTTAGGCGCAGCCGCTGCACCATCCGGTGAAACGCACGTGGCCGACCATATGCACGACGCGCCCACAGCGGCGGCTTTCCAGATTGACGCGGGTAACAATGACTGGGGCGCGTGGGTGCAAATCATCGGCAGCAGTGACACGCCAGTGGACACGGGCAACGTCAAGTTTGACTTTCACCGCGTGCAATTCGTGGAGTGTGAACGCACCGCGCTTTACTGGGTACAAATCGCATTCGGCGCAACCGCAGCGGGCGCGGTTACCGATGGTGACTTCGTGCTCATCCCGCTCGAACCGCAATCCGCAAAGGCCGAGGAGTTCCCTGTCGAAACGCAGACCCGGCGCAAGAGTGTGGGGACAAAAACCTGGGCGCGGTGCATCTGCCCTGGGCAAGACACCGCAACGCTGGACTTCTACCTCGGTTTGCACGAGTATGAAGGCTGACCAATGAGTTACATCAGCGTTGAGGAACTTAAGGCATACCTAAACATTACCGCAGCCGTCGATGATATGCTGTTGACAACGCTTATCGAACGCGCTGAGGCAATATGGGAATCACCGACAATGAGCGGGCGCGTGTTTGAAGCACGCACCGATTCAACGCGGTACTTTGATTCTACCGCCGACGTTGAAGGCTTGACGCTCTACCTAGACAAGGACTTGTGCGCAATCACGAGCATCACCAACGGCGACGGCACAACCGTCACAGCGGCGCAATACGTCACGCAACCGCGCAACGATACACCCTTCTGGGCGATCACCCTAAAATCGTCCAAAGGCATTGTATGGGAGTCTGATTCGAGCGGCGACTCTGAGAACGCTATAACTATTGTGGGGAGGTGGTCATATTCTACCGCACCAAGTTCAGAAGTTAAACACGCCATTGCCCGCCTTGGCGCGTGGCTGTATCGCCAGAAAGACACCAGCGCAGATATAGAACGCCCGTTCATTGCCGCGAATGGCACAACGATTCTACCATCCGCATACCCCAACGACGTTACAGATTTAGCCTTCGGACTGCGTAGGCTGGTACTGAGATGAACGAGTGCTTTACACCAAGGTGCAATAATCAAGCCACTTTTAAAGTTGACGGGTACGCCGAGGAAGGGCAGGCCGGCGGATATGTGTATCAATTCTATTGCGGCAAATGCGTTGTCAATATCAAGGCGATTGATATAGACAAAGATGATGGCGGCGTATATCGTTTGACCGGACTTGAATACATAACCGATTTTACGAGGATTGTACAATGAGTCTAAGCATACGCGCAATCTGTGACCTTATCGCGGCGCTGACCGTCTCCAACGGCGACCAGACTGTGACCATCCACGACATCGACGAGGTCGAACGGGGCTACCCTTCTGCCAATTGTCCAATTGCGGTTATCCTACCATCCGACGATGGCGGGGTTGCCAGTTTCACACCTGGGGCGATGGACTCAAGCGGGGTGATGCTGTGGAGTATCTCCGTGTTGTTCATCCAGAAACCAGATGAGCAAGGGCAAGGTTGGAAGCAACACTCGGAAGCCGTGGCGACGTTCGTTGAGAACTTCGTACAGGCGATAGTAGATGCGTATAAGTCATTCTGCCCTTACGGAATGCTGCAAGGTATCACGGCACGCAGGGGGATATTCGAGTACAGCGACGCCCGCTATTATGGCGCAATGTTCACCATCAGTTTCAGAAACCTTACCAGAATCAGTTAGGAGTGAAATGTTATTGACAGAACAAGCGGCAGCCAGTGCGGTGGTGAATTTCTTGGAGCATGCCGACATACCACGCCCCGCAACCCTCACAATTGACGAGGAATGCGACTACATCACAAGTAAAATTCTGACCGCTTACCTGAAATCTTTGTGCGTGATAGGGGCGGTGGATTTACCAGACGGCTTTGATATAAAATCAGTAGGTCAACAGATTAGGAGTAAACTATGCCAGTTATAAATCAACGTTTAGTACAGGTGGGCACGGCAGCGGTCTGGGGGACGTCAACCGCCCCCACCGTTGAACTTGCCGGAATCACGACGCTATCAATGCCGCCATCCATCGTCACTGAGGCAAACCCGGACATTTTGTCGGGCGTGCTTGGCCCAGCGCGGCACATCGTGAAAACGCGCCACGAGTCGCACGGGGTGACAGTGGGCGGCCAACTCATCCTTGAACAGGAAATGTATTTCTTCGACGGAGCCGACCAAGCCACGCCAGCCGGTGCGGGGCCGTACACCTACACGTACACCGGGCCGACCACGCCAGCCGCAACGCCACGCTTGCAGACGTTGGTGGGCGGTGCTGAAAATGGCGTGTGGGGACTCAATTCCGCAGTGCTCGAAACCTACGGGCTGTCCTGGCGTTGGGGTGAAATTGTCGAAATGACTTCGACGTGGCTTGGCTACGAGGTCGAAGACGACGCGCTGGCCGCACTGACCGAAGCCACCGACGCCAATACCACCGAGGCCACCGCGTGTATGGTCAATACCTATATCGATGCTTATGGCGGCGCATACGGGGCTACGGCAATGACGAAAACCCTGAGCGCGACAATGAACCTAGACCTGACGCGCAAATATTTACCATATGTTGGCTCTTGTAATCCAGCTGGCACATACGATGCGCGGGGCTGGATTGCCAGCGGTAATGTATCGCTCCAACAGGACGCCACCAGCGCCGCGTTTGCGGATGCGGCAGTGGGTGACGTGTTGCGCAAAAAGATCCGTTTCGACATCACGAACGGTGGCGCAACCACCGCCGAGCGCAGCCTTGAAATTGATATGTATGTGGAGCTAACCATCGAGGAGCTATTCAGCGACGCCGACGGCCTGCTGACACTGGATTTCTCCTACGAAACCCGGCGGGATGGCGCGGATAGTGACTTTTACTTTGAAGCCGTCCTGACGAATAACACCGCAGTAGCGTACTAGGAGCAACAAGTCAGTACCTTTTACCGTGTATTTGTCCTTACTTAGCCACTAAAATGATGATATAGTAATCGTGGAGGTGGTTATGAAATACGGAGAACTTGAAACGGTGAGCATAGTTATGCACGTAGAACTGGCGCGAAAACTGCGCATATTAGCAGCTATTGAAGATAAGTCACGCAGTAGACTCGTGCGTGAAATTCTAGTCGCCCATCTAAAAGACAACGACCATATAACAGATGGTTTACTAGAATATTACAAATCACCTAGCTAGGAGCACAATGAACTTACTCGAAGTTAATCAACGCAAACTCGAAGCCTACGAAACGGCGCTTGTGAAGTCACGCGAGGAACTAATGAGTGCGGCGCAATTCAACCGCATCGTGCTAGAAGCCGCAGCCGTGGGCGGGGTCGTTGCCGACCTGCCTACCGACCTGGGCGATCTGAAACCGTGGCAAGTTGCGGATTGGTCTGTCAAAGTCCTGGAGCACGTCGAAGCAGCAAAGCAGCCACCATCCACGGGGGAATCGTAGGGGCGGCGCGTTGCGCGTTGAACGATACGCGGCCGCCTGCGATCCTCTCCGAGTATTGGCGCTTTCAACGCTACGGCCTACCGCCAAACGCGGGTGGGCAGCGCGATCAGCCCGTGCGCTGGTTCGACAATGCACACGTCCTGGATACCGTATACCGGGCCTTTGCACTGTACAAACAGCGCGTACCAGGCAAGGAAGCCGCGTGGTATAAGGCGCATCCAGCAGAAGCGCGCATCATAGGCAAACTGAGGGAATTAGTATGGGCATAGGTGGTGGTGCGGCAAAGTTGCAAATTATCATAGACGCGCAGAATAAGGCGTCGGACGAACTTAAGGAACTGCAAAACGAACTAAAAAATACGGCAAAGGTAGCGCCCAAGGCAAGTAAGGGCGTTACCAGTTTCAGCGGGTCATTGAAATCGCTAGCCGTAAATGCCGGAATTGTTGTCGGTGGTCTCGCTGCTGTTGGTGTTGTGGCTAAAAAGGCGTTTGAGTTCGCGGCAGAGGGCGCACTGGCCCAGCGCATTGAGAACACATTCACCACAATATCGGGCGGCGCAGAAATGGCCGCGTCAAATCTGGAAACGTTGCGCTCCGCTACCCGTGGGGCCGTCTCTGACACCGAACTAATGGAAGGTGCAACTAATGTTTTAGCGTTGGGCCTGGCTAGCACGTCAGAGGAAATGGCAAACATCACGCGCAACGTCGCCGCATTAGGGCAAAAGTTCGGCGGCACTATGCAGGTGTTCCAGCTTATGATGAGTAACAAGTCATTGGCGCGGGTGGACTCGTTCGGCTTGGGTGTAAAGGAAGTAACCGACAAGATCAAAGAATTTACTGATGCGGGTATGGATGCCGACAAAGCATTCGACACCGCTGTCTTAGAGTCGATGAACGAGAAATTCGAGGAGTTAGGCGGCTCCGCTGATGACGGAGCACTAGCGATTGAACGGATGGCCGCTTCAGCACTTAACCTATCTGACGTACTAAAGAAAGCAGCGGCTCCCGCCGCCAGTAATTTTGCAGACGTCGCAGGGTCGCTAATGACGTCCCTTGCTGACGCGATTAAATTACAAAATGAGTTCAACGAGTCGGGAAAGTTTGGCGGTTTTACCTGGGTTGCCTACGGGGATGCGGTGGGGGGTTTTGTCAAAGAACAAGACGCGGCAAATGATCAAACAGAAACAATGACAGCGCGAATGGCCGACGCACAACAACAAGTAAGAATGATGGCCGGGGCGCAAAGCCAACTATACGAACAAATGTACCGCACACGCACAGTATCCGAGGAAATGGTTGTCCAACAATTCCGGGTGACTGACGCAATGCGGGACGCCAGCGGCGCGATCATCAATTCTGCGGAAGCCTTCAATCAGTACAATGACGCGCTTTCCGCAACCGGCACGGACGGACTAGAGAGGATGCGCGACGCCGCTGCTGAGGCAAAAACACAATTTCTACTAGCTGGCGAAGCACTCGGGGAAATGAGCGAGCGTCAACTTGCGTTTGAAATTATCCAGGGTTTCAGGGACGCAGGGATGGCAGGGCAAGAGCTTGCCGACGCAACAGACGAGGTACTTACACGGTTCGGGCTATTAGACGAGAACGAGCGGGCCGCGCAAAAAGCGATTGATAATATCGGGGCTGCTATGGATCGCGGCGCTATAAACACCGCGACAATGGTCGAACGTATTCGCGGTATCAAGAGCGCGCTGGACAGCTTGCCGAACTTCAAACAGATCATCATAGAAATCGAGGAGCGCCGCAAATTCACACAAGAGGCGTTGTCGGAATCATTAGAAGATATGTGGACAGAGGGAATGGCCGTCGGCGGTGTATCCCGTGGCGGTAGAATGATGGTGGGTGAACGTGGGCCAGAGGAAGTGATTCTCCCCACAGGCGCAACCGTAAACAACAACCAAGTAACGAACAACAATTACAACACAACCGTTAACACCAGGGCGACAAGTGGCACGTACACTCAAGACATAGCCTGGGCAAGGATGTAAACAAATGGGCGACTTCAAAGCCATAGTACCGCAAGCATCAACGAACATACTCGAAAATCCGCAATTCTACGACAACATCACCGACGATTGGACACAGAACGAGGCCGGCGCGGGTGGTGTGTGGACGTGGGACAACACGGCAAACTTCATCGGACGCGCCTCCGCGAAAATCACCGCCGGAAATGACCGCACTTCGTTATACAATGACGTCACAGTTGAGAACGGTGAAACGATTTATGTGCAAGCGATGGCCTACGAAACCACAGCGGCACACGCTCAAATCTCACTGTACGACACGACCACGCCAGCCGGACGGGGTACGGCGACCGGGGCGGCACTTAACGAGTGGGAATTATTGGAAGTAGCCGCCTGGACGAACACCACGGGCGGCGCTGTCACGGTGCGGGTGTATCTCAACAACAATGCCGACGATTCATCTTCGAACGTGTGGTTCGATGCGGTGCAAGTGGAAATTGACACCACCGACCACACGACCTACATCGACGGAGACCAGCCGGGGTGCGAGTGGAACGGGGCGCGGCACAATTCCACAGCGACGCGCAGCGGTTCCAGTCGAGCCGGGGGGATCGTCAAAGACATAGGCGACGACTACAATTTCGATATCGAGGGCGTCATCGGTTTCGGGATGGCTCCTCGGGCAACATCGATAGATGGTTATTCAGCGCAACCCGGCGGGAAGTTGAACAACAGTGTCAGGACTCCGAGAACCTTCACAATGACGGGGATACTCACGGGTACGTCGATGGCCGACTTCCACGCCAAACGCAACGCACTTGTGGACCTGTTCAACCCGGAGGCATACCCACAGACGGCGAACGGCGACCAGTTGGTGACGTTTCGCTATACAGGCGCTGACACACCCAAGACGATCCGCGCACAGTATGAAATAGGCTTGGGCGGTAATCGCAACTTCAAATCTCCCCAAGCTGAACGGATGGCGCTCCGCTTCTCCGCACCTGACCCGAATTTCTACGAGTACGGCAACAGCGCACAACTCCTGGACGTACACGATACGGCAACGCTGCGTTATGTGGCGGGGCGGTTGAAGTCTACCGGGCAGTGGGATGACTTGGGGCTTACGTCCAACCCTACGACAAACGGGCTTATTATTGACGTATGTGTGGCAAGTGATAAATCCGTTTATTATGCTGGTTTCTATGATGGATTAGACGGGGTGGCGGGGCGCGACAATATCGCCCGTTACATTCCAAATACGGACACCTGGCAGACGCTAGTAGGGGCCAGCGACGTTAACGCGACGGTTGCAGTAGTCAAAGAAGGGCCGGACAAGAAAATCTATATCGGCGGTTCTTTTACACAAGTTAACGGCGATGCGGGCGGGGATGCGGACTATATTATTGTCTACGACCCTGCAACGGATGCGTGGGAAAAGTTAGGCGTACCCAACGCAGTCGGGGCGACCATTACCGCAGTCGATGATATGGCTTGGGACAGCGCTGGGAATCTGTACGTAGTCGGTTCGTTTGTAAAATTTGCGAATGTGGCAAATGCCGACTGTATAGCGAAATGGGATGGCTCCGCGTGGGCGGCGGTGGGTGCGACGGGCCTAATTATCACGGACGACTTACGCGCAATTGCTATCGACAGCGATGATAATATTTTTGTGGGTGGTGCGGCGCTCAATATCGGCGGCGACGCCAATGCCGATTATTGGGCATGGTGGAATGGCTCCGCATGGGCGGCGGTGGATGATATATCCCTCAATGGCCTGGTACGCGATATGACTTTCGATGAGTCGGGCGTGCTCTACGTGGCGACCGACGCGACGAACGTTGACAGCGTTACCGGGGCCGATTACGTTTTCGCCTGGACGGGCACGGCAGTCGAGGCGCTGGGCGACGGTGTATCCGCAGCGGTGTACCGTATATACATTGCTCCAGACGGTAGAATCTGGATAACAGGCGCGTTCGCAACTGTGGGTGATTCACTGGACGCTGAAGCGGTGGCAATCTGGAACGGTAGTAGTTGGGCGCCGGCTGACATAAACACACCCAGCACTATTATTGGTGGACTGGCCTTCGGGGTGGCAGATGCGACGGTGGCGGAAAACTACGACGTTTATCTAGGGTTCAGCGACACCGGCTCCGGCTACTTCTCCGGATCCACCACCGTCACGAACAACGGCAGCGCCACGGCATACCCTGACTTCACCATCCACCGCAGCGGGGGCACATCGGCGCGGCTCGTGTCCATCCGCAATGAGACGACGGGAAAAACGCTATCGTGTGACTATTCGCTGGTTGACGGGGAAACCCTGACCATCTACACACACCCAGACTTACAAGGCGCGGTTTCATCCTTCTATGGCCCACGACCTGGCGCGATCCTAGCGGGAAGTGATGAGGGCAAATTCGAGCTATTGCCGGGGGCCAACAATATCACGGCCTTCGTCGATATGGTGGGGCCGCCGACCATCACGGCGTTTGCTTTGTGGCGGGATGGTTTCGACGGAGTAGATGACTGATGGCCGAGTATAGTCTGTATCTATGCAACGACCGGGGCAAGCGGATGAAGCTATTGAACAACTTCCGCAGTTTTAGAGCGGGCAAGGCGATCAACGCCACGGCTCCGTTTTCGCTGGCGCTCGAAACGCCCTCGGACATTCGCACCCTACAAAATTATAACTATGTTATCAACAACATCCGCCCCGATTGGACGGTGCAAGTGTGGAGCAAAACACGCGGGGCGGCGAGTTTGTGGAATAGTTACTTTGTACTGCGTTGGGGCTTTGCGCAAGGGGACAGCGGCGAAGAGGTGTTCAGCCTCGGGGGGTACGACGCCAGCCAACTACTCGTGCGGCGCGTGGTCGCGGCAAAGGCTGAGGAAGTACAAGCGAAAATGACCGACAACGCCGACGATATGATGAAAGCCATAGCCACCGACGCAATGCAGGACGACGCCGACCCGGTGCCGACCAGTGGCACGCGGGCCTGGGGGGATCTGAGTGTGCAAGGCGACAAGGGCAACGCTCCGAGTATCAGCCTTGAGTTCTCGTTCGATAGTCTGCTAACGCTATCCGGTGGGGGGCTTCTCCCCAAGATCGCCAACGCCAGCCGTGAGAATGGCACCGACCTATTTTTTGCCGTGGTCCCGGCGACCGTATCCACAAAGGCGATAACGTACCAGTTTCGGACATACACCGGGCAGCCGGGGCGCGATCTGACTTCCTCGGTGGTATTCGACGCCGACGCGGGGACGCTGGAAGGATGGGCGTTGACATACGATTACACAGATTCACGCAATTGCATCTACGCGCTAGGGCAAGGTGTGACGGATGATCGAAAAGTGGAACAGGTTTATAACGACTATGGGTATAAGCGGAGCTATTGGGGCCGTTGTGAAGGCACGATAAATGCCAACACTACCGGAGACGATCAACTGGAAGCGGTGGGGTATGATGAACTAGCTGAGGGACGGGCTAAAATTATCTTGACAGGTAAACCCGTGTCACGACAAGGGCAACAGTTTGGGCGGCATTACCAGGTAGGCGACAAAGTAACCGCAAAGGCGAAAGGGCAGCAGTTCTCCGCACTGGTCTGGTCGGCGGTGGTCGGGCAGGATGAGGCGGGGCGCGTCACTGAGGATGTGAGGTTAGACTACCGTGAGTGAGCTTATCGACTGGATCAAACGACTCGAGCGCCGTATCGAGAATGCCGACCGGGGCAACCCGTCACAGTACAAAGGCACGTCAGCCGGGGACTTTACCACGGCCACACTACCGCATCACGGTGATTATGGTTTCCAGACTACCGACAACGAACTGCAAATGAATTGTAACGGCACGATCCGTGCGGTGGCCATGGCGACATTGTAGCCACGCACCGCAAAACCGCCGGGCTAGTGACGCCCGGCGGTTTTTACACAACAATTTTATAGACTCGATATTCCCCTCCTATGCTCGGTCTCCGACAAACGCCAAGTCAAAGTTATCGTTTCGCCTCCTTCAATGCAGATTCCGTGGCGTTGGCTACCGTTTTAGACAGCCAATCCTCTAGCGGCGTTTCCATTACCTGGTCAACGACATAGATACGTGCAAACTCCACGCCATCCAAACCGCCGTATTCCATCACCTTTTTCCATAATTCCCGCAATGCGGCGTCCGTCGTTCCCACTTCCAGGCGCACGACTTCGGGGCAGTCGCCTGTGTGCTGTTTAATGTGCGCAATGAACATCGTCAATCCTCCTGTTTGTTGGGTGTCCAGTTGGGCACGCGGGCTGGGCCGTTAACTGGATCTATGTACCACTGGCCCCACGACGCTTCCCAAAGCCGCCGCTGTAAACAGCCGACCGAGCAGAAAGAGCCGTGCCGCATTTGCGAAAAGTCGCCGATTTTTACCCCGTCCGGCGAGGTTACGCGGAACCAGTCCCGCGCTTCTTCTCGTTGGGCTATCTCCCCACAAGAC
>JAAEPW010000094.1 GCA_024232355.1 Chloroflexota bacterium
AGTTCAGACACCAACTGGCATGGTGAATACTTTGATAATGATGAGTTTTTACCGCCTGTTGCTTACGAAAGAGAAGACCCTGCAATCGCCTTTAATTGGGAAAGGGCTAATCCAGTGCCTGGAGTGGGCGTCGATGATTTTTCCATCCGCTGGACACGTTGTCTTGATTTTGAGGAACGCTACTATATTTTTACGGCCAAGACTGATTGGATTAATTTGCAAGTTTGGCTAGATAATGAACAAATCTTAAATACTAGTGATGGTAGTCAGAAATTCTACGTTACTGGTGGGAATCACTGTCTCAAGGTCGAGTATAAGGAAGGTAATAATGATGCCTCAGTGTCATTCAGTTTTAGTGCAGAATAATTATGTGTTCATACATAAAAGCCATACAACGTAATCTGTTGGCAAAGCTGAGGCCAAGGTAGTTTTGTAAGAGAGTAACTTGACACAATCAAAAATGCCTGCTAACCAGGTTCTACACCCGACTGCGCTATGTGCGACCAGTAAAGGATTGTTGAAGGAGTACTATATGACATAGGCCTGTGGTGTTCAGGTGTTCCTGCCCTGGTGTGCATTGTTGGTAGAGGATATGCCCGCCGATGACTGGCCTGGAGTCGCGGGCGGTGTGGGGGAAATGGTTGGCCTGCGGCGGGCAGTTGCGCGATGGGAGTTGAGAGGTATAATTGGAATAGAATGTCTTTTTGATCAACCTGTGATGAGATCTACCGCCAGTGTGGGGAGAAATATTCCCACTGAAGGAAAATGAGGTAAACGAGCGTGGGACTGACATTCGAGTGGGATCCAAACAAAGCGGCCAGTAATCTACGCAAACATGACGTCACATTTGAAGAAGCCGCGACGGTGTTTGAAGACTGGTTGAGCATCACGGTGCTGGACCCAGACCATTCTGAAACTGAAGAACGACATATCACAGTGGGAATGTCCAAACGCGGGCGTCTGCTGTTGGTAGCACATACCGAACGCCAAACGCGCATTCGAATCATCAGTGCCCGCCAGTTAACATCGAGGGAGAAACGAGTATATGAACGAGGTAATTACCGAGAAAGATGAACTGCGCCCAGAGTATGACTTGAATACATTGCTCGATGGTGGGGTACGCGGCAAATATGCAGCGCAATACCAGGAAGGGACAAACCTGGTGTTATTGGCCCCCGACGTGGCGGCTGCCTTTTCCAGTGCGGAGGCAGTCAATGAAGCTTTGCGGTTAGTGCTGCGGATTGCGCGCATACCTACCACTACAGGATAGCACCACCTTGCGCAACCGCCTGATCTTGCGCCCCCACCGACAAGCGCGAAGCGTCGCTTTGCCTGTACCAGCGCAGGTCTGATGCCAAACGTGAACCGCCCCCTATCCCACCAGCCCCCCCCGCCAGCAACACCCCCACCAACCATCCCCCGATTTTCCAGACAGTGACGAATACCACGTCGGCGGGAGGGCACTCACCCCGCAATGCCTGGCCCATCACGTGAGCGGTCAGCGGGTCCACCAGCAGTACCAACGCGGTGCGCGCCGCGTTTGACTATACGCTGCTAGCCGACATACACAAACACGGCGTGTTACCCAACCTAACACGCCGTGTTGATTCAGATACAGCTACGAGCCTGGAGCAAAGGCAACGACCGGCACTGAAATATACCGTTGAGGCTCCAGTTCGCTCGCCAGCCGCTCGTCAAGCGTTTTCGCCGCTTGACCCGAGAGCCAGATTTCGCCGCACTGTTTGCATACCCAGGCTGGCACATCCTCGAACAATACAGGCATTTTGTCTCGAAAAAGCGTCACATCTGTATGCTCTTTTACCATCTTGCCTTTGCATTCTGGACAATTCATCATTCTTTTACCCGTACTTTATAATCAAGCCACTGCTCATCTTCAGGATAGTAAGCTGTGATGATGGCTAAAATATCAGTGGAAACATTGCAAACCACGTGCAACCAACGACCAGTTTGATCTTCTCCCAGCACCAGGCAACTATGCCCTCGTGGATCAAGAGGATAATCTTCGATTACTCTGCCAGTGAGAAGCGCATTCTCTACATCAGCCGTCCAAATGCCACGCTCGCTCATACGTTGGCGACTGTGTACCTTGACTAGATATTCGCCTTGACGGATTTGCTCACGAATCCATGCAATGAGGCGGCGTTTGGCTCGTTTCGTTGGCATCCTCTCTCACATCTAATTTTATCATACTCCACAGTAAAACGCCAGTATACTATCTGTCAAGCTCTTGCTAAATATAATTCAATTCCTTCGCCGCCCGCGTCAACTCGTCTCGGAACTGGGGAGCAGCGACGTTGATCAACGCCTGCGCCCGCTGGCGGATCGTCTTGCCGTACAGGTCCGCCACCCCGTGCTCTGTCACCACGTAATGGACGTGATAGCGCGAAGTGACCACCCCCGCGCCCTGCTTGAGCATCGGCGCGATACGGCTGATCGTGCCCCCCTTGGCGTCGGCTGGCAGCGCGATGATCGGCACACCACCCTCGGAGCGGGACGCGCCATAGATAAAGTCGAGCTGTCCA
>JAAEPW010000095.1 GCA_024232355.1 Chloroflexota bacterium
AAGTACTTTCAGGAAACGATAGGGACGATATTCTACGGAAGTAGTGTGCCAGCGGAAGACATAATGCGAGCAATAGCGCTATTGAGCGAGGGAGTGAATCCAAGGAAGATAGCACGGGTCTTTGAGGTGGACAAGGACACAGTGTTGAGATGGCTGGTGGAAGCGGCAAAGCACAGCGAGGCGGTGATCGGGTATATGATTCACAATCTGGAACTGACGCAGGTGCAGATGGACGAATTGTATGCGTTGTTGAACGGGATGAGAGAAGCCGGGGAAGGGAAAAGCTGCTGGGTGTGGGCGGCGATAGATCCAATCAGCAAGTTGCTATTGGCGATCGAAGTAGGGGATCGGAGTCTGAATATGGCCCAGCGATTGGTACACGGAGTAGTGAGCGTGCTGGCGCCAGGAATTGTACCAATGTTTTTGACCGATCAGTTGGCGTCATACGGGAAGGCGGTGCTGACGCATTTCGGTTACTGGGTAGAGAGGGTGAGTGAGAAGAGTGGGCGAACACTGCGGCGCTGGATGCCGGTTGAGCGGTTGCAGTATGCGCAAGTGGAGAAAAAACGGAGACGACGGAAAATCGTGGCAGTGACAACTCGGGTAGTGTATGGGACAAAAGAGGCGGTCGCGTCGGCCTTGGCGAAAGTAGGACACAAAATCAACACCGCCTTCATCGAGCGCCTGAACCGTACCTTGCGATCACACGTACCGGGATTGGGACGAAGAGAAGAAGGGCTGGCCAAGACGAAGGAAGGGTTGCTTCGTCGTTTGAAACTGGTGATGGGCTATTACAACTTTTGCCTACCTCACCTGTCCCTCCGGGAAGCAT
>JAAEPW010000096.1 GCA_024232355.1 Chloroflexota bacterium
TGTCTCCAGTGGAGGACATTCTTCTCGTTCCTCCTATTATGCCACACAAGAGAACTTGAGGCCACTCCTGAGCTCGACTTATTTAGATGTTAACGATCTTTCGTTTCAATCATTTTCTCAAATGTCAGGTTACTCAACACGCCTTGTCCCTACCAGACCAGCTCACCCGCCGTGCGGCTCTAGCGTGAGAGCACCGGCCTGACACCACCGTCTCAGACCACGGAGCCACCGATTTGTACGCGCATAGCGCGGTCGGGTGCAGCGGTGGTTGGGCGGCAGTCTCAATCTTTTTCTGAACCAAATCAAAGCATACTATCAAAGGCTTGGATTATTCTGAATCCCACGTAATCATCCCTACGAGGCCATTGCTGCCGATAGTAACAGTTCCAATAACTGATGACCCTATGTTTTGTCTTCTCGTAGAATTCTGGATTTGCAGACAGAAACCCTTTATAGACACCCGGATCAATCTTGTCTAGATGCTGCTCTATGACCAGCAGTATCTCCACAACGTATTCGCCCAGCAATCTTGTCACGTAGGCTGGTATCCAGCTATTGTTTGAGACAATTATGTCTCGTAGACACCTCTCTCGTACATAGCCATCGTGGTGTCTTGTGTACAGGCAACGGGCGATCTCCGCCTCCAATGAAGGGAAATTTCTGACTACTTGAAGATTCGTCTTTGCCCAGTAGCCCCTAGATGGTATCTCAAGACTCTCGCCCTCTACCATAACACGGAACGATCCGGAGGGTCTCAATCTTGCGCCCCAAGTGAGCTTGCTGATGACGTTATCCACTTCCTTCTCAATGCTTGAAGGGAATGCACTCTTCAGCAGCTTTTCGTGTTCGCTCGGCTGCCTGTATTTTCCAAACAACGCTCTGAGCATCTCCATGCAAATCATTCCTCTGCAGCCCAACATGTGTTATGGTTCGACGACAATGTCCAATCCCTCGGTGGGAATCACCTCGAAGAAAGTGTTACCAATTTTCAGTGGGATCGGGTTGCCGGCCTCGTCGGTCAGCGTCAGCATATCGTCCCGCTCCCAACGCTGCCAAAAAGCGTCGATTCGCACCCCGTCGCGAAAGATGACGGCCTGGTTCGAGTCCCAGAGCGCGAACTGGATCGAGAGCGCGCCGCTGTGCGGATCCTCGACGATGTCGGTGTCCCACTGGGGCACATAGAGCACCACCACGTTGGCCACGTTGAGTTGCTGGCCGTCGAGAATGTCGCCGTGTGGGGCGCCATCGGACCAGCGCAGGTAGCGGCCGCTGGCCTCGTCGTAGCGCCACTCGGCGTCCTGCCGATACCAGGGGATGTAGATGTAGGTGGCAGGCGTTCCCGCGACAGACGGTTGCTCGGAAAAGACCATGCCTTCCAGTTGCTGACGCCCGCTCACGCCACGCGGCTCTGCCCACTCGCGCACCACAGATGGATTGGTGAACATGGTATGCTCCAGCGGAATGTCGCGGCTAAAGTCGCGGAAAAAGACCGGTTCGCCGATACCGACGCTGGGCGATGCAATCCGATCGGGGTAGAGATCCGAATTCATCATGATCGCCAGCACACCGTTGCTGAAACCAGAGCAGGCCAGGACGGCTTTGTACATTGCGGGGATTTCCAGGTCGATCAGGCGCCCGCTGCGGGTGGACCCTACGCGCTCAGGTTCTTTGGCCAGGTAGATGGCGGTCCAACGGGTGGAGAACCAGCCCTCGTTATAGTGCTCAAAGATTAGTTCGGCACTGTTGATGCCTGCCTGGGGCCTCACGTACTCGGGCCAGGTGTTGGCAATCTTGATGGCAACCGGGACCCGCTCCAGCACACTGACATCCTCCACCACCTCACCGGTGAGGGGGTTGATGTTTTCGGGCCTCGGCGTGGGTGTTGGTAGTGCCTCTGGTGTCGGAGAGGCCGGAGGAAGCGGGGTCGGGGTTGGGAGCGGAACGTCGGTGGGGATGGGTGTGGCGAGAGGGGCCGGCGTGCGGGTCGGCGTGGGGGTCGCCTCTGGCGATCCACCGCCGCATCCTACCAGCGTCCCCGAAATCAGTGCCACCGCCGCCAATCCGATAGTGGTCCAGGTCAAAATGCGCAGCCACTTTTTGTGCTCTGTATGACTCATAATGATTTACCTCCATGAGAAATAACGCGACGCGGCATATTATAGCACAAGGTGGGGGACAATAGAAGGTACGGGGCTGGGCCGTCTAGCTGTTAGCCTTGGTCAAAAGATACTGATCGCTGATGGTGCCATTGGCAAATAGGTTGAGGGAGGTGCTGGACATGTGGAAAAAGTTCCAATAGGTGATTTCCATACTGTCGTAATCGTACACGGGATTGCCTCGGTAGGTGCCGGTTGGGGTGAGAGCGGGCAAGATATTCCATTGGCGCAGATCGCCGTATAGTTGACGAAAGACCAGCCGCCGAATTCCGATTTCGTGACAGCGGATCATAAAGTCGTCTATCTGGCCCATATTGTGCTCGTTGACTATGTAAGAGACCTTGATCAGGATGCGAGCGGCCCGCACGATAGCCGCCAGATCGGGGACTCGCCGCGAGCCGGTCATTTGCTCGTAGGTGTCCGGGTCGAAGGAGGGGAAGGAGAGCGATACCCGGTCGTACAGGTTGAGGACATCCATTTTGTCCAGTGCCAATTGCCCGTTAGTGTGAAGCGAAATCTGCACTTGGGGCATTTGCCCCCGCAGCCAATGGATCAATCGCGCCTCGTGTCGGTAGAGTTGGGGGTCGGTGGAGGTGCCGGTGAGGACGATCTGCCGGACGTGGTGCCGTCGTAGTAATTCCACAAAGGTGTTCAGGTTCCGCAGAGGAAACTCGTCCAAATTGTATCGGTTGAGTGCTGGGTCCACTTGCTTCCCGATGCAGTAGGGGCAACGCAGATTGCACGGTCCGGCAAAGAGAATGTTGCCAAAGTCGTAGGTTTTTGGATTCATATCACGTCAAGTGCCGAATGGTGCCACACCTAGCCTCAATAACGTCTGTCACGACAGCATAGTAAGCGCCCATAGCAAACTCGATTTTCTTGAAAACAATGCGCACTGGAGACTTGCAACCTGGGCAGTAGAAATCTAGGTGGGCTTGTGGGCCATGATCTCCATAATGCCTCATCGGACGGAACACGTCAAACTGGGCGTGATCGGCAGCTATGAGCTTGGGATAGGCATAGTGACCTAGGAAATTGCTAGTCTTGAAGCGGATTCTTTCCCGGCAATGGGGACAGGTGTAAAAACCTAGATGAATCGTGTGTTCCCTAGCCTCCGCACGAGGATCAAACTTGAGACGAGTGAGGCGTTTGCGGGGATCAACCCTCATCAAATCCATCAGTCTCTCCTAGGTGCGTAACAGTATGCCAACAGCCGATTCACAGTAAAAACAAGGTATGATTGCACTTTCAGTCACAGATCGATGAGGTGCTTTTGTACTGCCCCCGAGTAGAACAGCGCCACGACGCCGTTAAAGTGCTCCGCGCCGTGAGGCGTCAGGCGCAGGTACGAGCCGACGTTTTCCATCAGGCCGCGATGGAGTACGAAATCTACCTCGCGGGGAAAGTGATCCTCCAATTGGGTGCCGAACTTGGCCGCAAAGTGCTCCTGATGAATCTCGCCAAAGTAGAATGAGACAGCGATCATCTTGGCCATCGCCGCGTCCAGGGGCAGGTGATAGATGTCTTGGATCGGCAACCGTCCGGCGTCCACAGCCCGCAGATAGGGCTTGAGCGTTTTCGACGCTGCACCCAAGTTGTACGACAAGGTGTGATGTGAGAGCGACTGCGCGCCCAGCCCCAAGCCCAGGTAGGGCGTACCCTTGACCACCCGTTCGGTCAAATAGTCGCTGGTGCCCACGTCATTGGGGACCCGGCTGTAGGTGTTTTTGCCCGGTGTGCCGGCGTACCCGGCGGCCAGCAATCGGTCTCGGGCGATAGCGGCCAACCTGTTGGTCGATTGCCGCGTGACATAGTCGGCCTGATCCTGCATCCGCGTACCCTTGTAGCGCATCTGGTAGAGGGTGACGTATTCCGGCTCCAGCCCGATGGTCTGCTCGACAGTCGCGCGCCACGCGTCGGGCGATTGATCGGCAAAGCCATACATCAGATCAATGTTAAAGCGGCGAAAGCCAGCGTTGCGAATATTTCGCACAGCGCGCTCCAGCATCGTCAGCCCCTCGTACTCGCGTTCCAACGATTGGGCCAGCTTGAATTGCGTCGTCTGTACGCCCATACTGATGCGCTCGATGTCCATCTCACGGAAGGCGTGGAGCTTTTCCGGTTCCCGCTCGGCGATGATGGGCGTCGTCTCGATGCTGATGGCCATACCGGGCTCAAAGTCGAACGACGCCCGCGCTGCCTCGACCACTCGCCGGATGTTGTCTGATTTAACAAAGGACGGTGTCCCGCCGCCAATGTCGAAACCGATGAGGGTCTTGCGGGATGTGTCCAACTGCTGGCGGTAGAGATCAAATTCGCGAAGGAGTGCGTCAAAGTAAACGTTTTCATCCTCATTTTCATCCCGACCGACTACCGTGTACTCGCAGTACTTGCAGCGCGCTTTGCAAAAGGGGATATGGACGTACAGACCAAGGGTATCCGTGCCTTGCCAGGCAGCCACGGCTGTGGGCTCGACTGCCCCTTTGGGAACGCGATAGGCGCGCATCGTCGTCTGGTGGTTGATGGGGTAGGCAGTGTTGGCGATGTGGTGGTGGCGCAGTCCGGCCTCAAAGACGGACTGGGGTGAAAAAGTGCGTTGGTCGGCGGCGGTTGGGTTGTTCCACGTCAAGTTTTTGGTTTGCATAAAAAGCTTCTCCTTAATAGTGTATTTGTGACACTAATCAGTGATAAAAAAGAGAGGGTGTTGATTAGTGTATTTTATACACAAAGTATACCAAAAAACAAATCCCTTGTCAAGCATTTCGTAATTTTGGGCTTTGGCGGGGAAGAATGATACTTTTCTCTCCTGCTTTGTGATGGTATACTACAAATGCGGTGAACAATCAGCAGAAAACTCGTTCTTTTGGGCAAGCCTGGTTTATTCCGGGAAGGTTTGGCGCGCCCGACGGCCCCCTGGCCCGCTATCGTCCAATTCAGTCCGTTCAGGCGGTGGAGGGCTATGTGCGAGCCTTGACTCAACCTGGCGACCTGGTGGTAGACCTCTTTTGTCAGGGGCCGACCATCGTGCGGGAGACGGTCGGTGCGGGCCGTCGCGCGCTGGGGTTCAGTGTGAACCCTTTGCTCCTCGCTGCCACCCACCTGGGATTGGACCGGTGCGACACTGCCGCGCTGAATGCGGCTTTTACCCACTTGGTGGACAACCCCAAGGGGGATGTGCCCCTGCGTCATTACCTAGCTTCCCTTTATCGCTCGACCTGTCCCGCTTGTGACGCGCAAGGCGTCGCCGAGTGGTTTGCCTGGGACCGCGATGGGAATTACCCTTTTGAAAAGGCAGTACGCTGCGCCAGGTGCGGGGAAGTGCAAGAGGGCGCGACGAACGATGAGGACGTCGCGTTTGCCCGCGGCATTCAGCCACGGGGCCTGGCTTACTATTATGCCCTCGACCGGGTGGCTCCTCCCGGTCACGCGAGGAGGGAGCGAGCGGCCCAACTGGTCGAGATCTACACGTCTCGCAATCTCTCGGCACTGATGGATTTAACAATGCGGTTGGAGGGGCTAAAGGCGAGCGAGGATGTCATTCTCGCGCTGACTGGCGTGCTGCTCGATTGTTTTGACGCTGGCAGCAGCCTCGATCCTTACAACGAGGAGCGCCCGCGCCCACGCACGTTGCGTATCCCGTCCCGCTACATTGAACGGAACGTCTGGCTGCACTTTGAGGAGACGTTCTCGCACTTTGTAGAAGAAGAGATGCCGCCTCCTGTGCAGCAGGCCACAGACGTTGCCGCGTTGGTGAGAGGAGAAACGGAAGGGTATGCGCTGGTCAGCCACGCCGCTCGCGACGTGCGCCGGACGATTCCGGCAGGGAGCGCCAGCTTGATATTCGCAGACCCGCCCCGGCCCGATGGGGTGTTCTGGGCGCTATCGGCATTGTGGGCGGGGTGGTTGTGGGATTCGCCCTCTGCCCGTACGATGCGGCCATTTTTGAGCCGCCGTCGCTTTGACTGGGACTGGCACCTGCGCGTGTTGCAGGCCGCCCTAAAGGCAGCCGGGCCGTTGCTCACCAACGAGGGCTACCTGATCACCATGTTCTATGACCCGGACGACTCGTTGCCAGAGTCAGTTTGCACGGCAGCCTGCAGTGCAGGTTACACATTGGAAGGTTGGGGGTACAGCCCGGGCGTTGGCTATCGACTGGCCTGGCGTTGGGAAGGACAAAATGCAGGACATAAGACGCAGGATGATGCCGCGGACGACGCCGAGGCATGGGAGCGTGAGGTCATGACAGTGGCAGTGGAAGCTGTGGTCGACGCGCTTCGCAGGCGGGGAGAACCGACGGGGTGGGCGTTATTGCACGGCAGTGTATGCGCGCGCCTGGCCGAGCGCGGACTGCCAACGCGCGCGGCAATAGTCCACAACGGCAGTTTGCCAGACAGTGGCAGCGTTTTTTCACTCACCGCTAACGCGATCGAGCGCGCCTTTGAGGTTGCCCCCCTGGTTCAGGTCACAGGTTGGGATGCAACGGACGAGACGCTGTGGTGGCTGGCGGATGCCGGGCACACTGCAGAACCGTTGGCTGACCGCGTGGGTGCTTTGGTGCTAGAATTGCTGATCCAACGGCCGGTTTGGCAAACAGAAGAACTGGTGAATGTGGTCTATGCGCACTTTTCCGGCGATCTCACACCCGACCTGGCCTTGATATTGGTTTGTATAGACTCGTACAGCGTGCAAAAGGCCGACACGCTGCGCCTGCGCCCAGAGGACGATTCTCTGCGGCGCGCTGCCGAACTAACGATGCTGCGCGATGATCTGGCCGAGTTGGGGACGCGGCTGGGATTCGAGGTGAGTCGGCGGGGCGGCTGGGATGTGCGTTGGCTAGAAGAGGAACGGGAAACGTACGTTTTTGACGTCTCGGCTATGGTAGCTTTGGAACGCCACTTGCTCATCAAGAGAACTGTGGACGAGGGGGCACAGCGCTGTTTGGTCGTGCCCGGTGGACGAGCGGCGTTGGTCAGCTTTAAACTACAGCGCGACCCGCGCCTGACCCAAGCCGTTCAAGCAGATGGATGGCAGTTTATAAAGTTCCGCCACTTGCGTCAATTGGTCGCCAAGGACGATCTGGACAGTCACGCGCTCAAAACAGTGCTGGGGCTGGATCCTATCGTCGAGCAAGCGGCGGTTCAAATACCCTTATTCTGAAAAACAAAGGAGTTTGCAATGAATAAAATTTACACGATCGCCCTGGTTTTGTTGACAGTGTTGACGCTGCTCTCGTTAACGCTCAACGGCGTAATCATCTTTGGATTGATGCAGGCGCAAGAGATTGCGATGGACGTTCGGCAGACCGCCCTGAACACGGTGGATGATGCCCGCTCTATCGTCAGTGGCGTCGGCGACGACACTTTTGCCTATACCCTGGAGGTGGAACAAATCATTCCGATTGAGGCCAGTGTACCCTTTGACGAGGTAGTCGTCATTCCCGTCAATACGGTGATCCCCATTGATACCACCGTCATTGTGCCCATCGACCTGGGCATCACGACTTACGACCTAGATGTGCCCATTCAGACCATCGTGCCTGTGGACCTGGAATTTGCCGTACCGATCAGCCAAACAGTGGATATTGCGACCACCGTACTGCTGGATGTGGATGTGCCGATAGCAATTCCGCTGAACGAGACCCCGTTGGTGGATTATATGGACGAACTGGATGCGGGACTGGGGCGGTTAAAGGTGGATTTGGAGCAGTTGGAGGAAAAACTGGCACTTCCGTTTGGCATTGGGGAGGATTGATACTAAAACTAGTGTGATCAAAAATTCAGGATAGGACACGGATCAACGTAAACCTTTCCGTGTCCTATCCTGTGCGTTTTGTCGAAACGAGGTTTTCGAACAATCCCTCGTTCGCTATACCATCTCTTGCACTTTTTCCAGTACTTGTCCCAAACGCTCGGCGTTCTCTTCCTCGCCGTCTTGTCGCATCTTGGCCTGGGTGTCTCTCATAAACTCGACCAGGCGCACTGTGACCAAATCGCGGTTGTCTTGCAAGAGTTGTTCGATCTGTTCATCGTTCTCGGCAACAAACAGGCGATTAAAGAGCTGCATTTCTGGCGGGAGCGTTTCCTCGATCAGTTTCATGATCAACCCCCAAATCGCTTCTAGTGCCTTGGCGGCTTCGCTTTCACCGGAAGACTGGGCTTCTTCCATATTGGCCCCCAACACATTGAAGAAAACCTGGTCCAATTCCCGGAATCGCTGGCGCGCCAATGTCTCTGGGTCCTCGCTCAACAACAAGTCTCGCAAAAGCGCGCCGCGTTTCTCATACAGCGCGCGGGCATCCTCGTCAAGCTTGTCCCGAATCTCTAATATCTCGGTGCGTAGCGCCGTCAAACGTTCCCGTTCTCCTTTGTCCTCCGCCGAGTCAATGTGAGACGTGAGGGATTGGAAAAACAAATAGTCGAGCATCGGGCGGCCAAATGCGACCAGCACCTGGCGCGTCTGTTCGTCGGGGGCCTGGATGAGCAGCTCAACCAGCTTTTCGCGGGTTGGTTCGGCGCGCAACGCCTCCACCATTTCTTCCCGGGCCTTGAATTCTTGGCCTTCGCTGCTCATCTCTAGCAGCTTGTTACGCAGTACCAAGAGTTTTTGCAGATTGGCCTCCTGACCCGACGATTGTGCTGCTTCCAGGTTCATAGCCAGCAGCCCCAAGAGATCACCGTCGATGGCGTCGTCGTTGGCTTTGATTATTGCATCCAACACCTCGTCGGAAGAGGCGTCGAGCATCCGTTGTAACAATTCTGTCTTGGCCTTTTGTTCTGCGATCATCTCTGGCGTGACACCATCTGCTTCGAGGATGGTGTTCGACATGTTTTCCATCGTCAAGAACGTTTGGGGTTGCAGCAGGTACGCCTTGCGTTCCTCCGGCGGCAGATCGTTCATCACTGTGCTAGTCAGGTTGCCGATGAACTGCTGTTGCTCCATATTGTCGCGTCCGGTGTCCATTGGCATATAAACTAGCGCCAATTCCTTGTCTGGATCGTGATACAGGAACGGCAGGTTGAGTCCGCCGCGCATCCCACATTGAGGACAAGCCGCCACGTTGACCAGGCCATTGAGCACCCGCATCTTGGCGTCGGGGTCTTTTCTGACATCTATAATCTGTTCCACGGGAGCTTGGATCTGGTTTTGACAATTTGGGCAAGTGCTACGGGCAAGTAATACTTGAGACATGTTGAGTTCCTTTCTTAAAAGTTAATTGAGCGTTGTTCAGAAACAACGTTGGTTAGCGCGGAATAGCGAACGAGAAAGCGGCTCCCTCTCCAGGATAGCTTTCGACCCAGATACGCCCGTTATGGGCCTCGATGATGGCTTTGGCCAGATACAGACCCAGGCCAGCTCCAGGCGTGCTCTGATTGCGTTCTCGTACTCCACGGAAGAAACGTTCGAATACACGGGTTTGTTCTTCAAAGGGGATACCCAACCCTTTATCAGATACGGTCACGATCACTTCATTGGGTGATGCGCGTCCACTGATCTCGATGGTGCCGCCGTCGGGAGAGTACTTGATGGCATTGGATACCAAGTTGTTCAGGACCTGCTCCAGCCGGGCCATATCTCCTACCACTACCGGGAAATCGGGCGGGAAACGGACGGCGATATCGTGCGTTTTTGTCTGGGTGCGAAAGAGCCGAGCCACGCGTATGGCCAGCGCATCGAGTGCTGCCTGGTCCATCTCTAACGGCAGCGCCCCTGCCTGGATTCGCGAGGCGTCGAGCAGATTGTCGATCAGATGGTTCAAACGGTCGGCTTCTTCTACAATGACCGTCAGACTTTCCTGCGTAATCTCTGGGTCCCAGCAAGCATCTTTTCGACGCAAGGTGTCGGCATAGCCCTTGATCAATGCGACCGGCGTTTTGAGTTCGTGAGAAATTACAGAGATGAAAACGGATTTGACCTCGTCCGCCTCACGAAAGCGCGTGACGTCGCGCACATCGGCGATGATGTTGACCAGACGATCCTCTCGGTCAAAGAGTGGCGCGTAGGTGATGCCGACACTGACGGTGCCGCCGTTTCGCCGGAGTAGGTCGCCCTCGACATAGAGCGGGCGGGCCAACGGCAGCGGCCACCCCCCGGCGACCGCATCAGCCATATCCATGTTTGTTTCTACACGCGCCCAGCGGATCACCTCATCGTGGGGGCGACCCAGCGCTTCGGCGGCTGACCAGCGGCTCAGTTGTGCCAGCGCGTGGTTAAAGACGACGATGCGGTGTGCCGAGTCGAGGATCAATACGCCGTCAGCGCTGTATTCCAGGATGGCGTCGAGACGGCGCTTTTCTTGAGAGATACGTTCATAGAGCTGTGCGTTGTGAACCGCGATGGCTGCCTGATCGGCAAAGCTGGCGAGGATCTGACGGTCGTTGGCCGTAAAGCGGGTGCCGTAGGCGCGAAACACGTACAGCACACCGATCAATTCTCGCCCGATGGGCATTGGAAGCGCGACAACCTGTTGCAACCGCAGGCCAAGATCCGACACGATTCGACCTAACTTTCCTGTGAGATTGGGGATGGTGAATCGACCCAAATCCGTGTCGTCAGGGACGTCGGTCAGCAAGGGGTTAAAATATGGCACCATGGTTGGGGGGAGCCCATAGCTGGCTCGAATGACGAGGCTCTTGTCGGGGGCGCGTAGGGCGATTAGACCAGCCTGCCCTGCCAGTATCTCGGTCGCCGACTTGAGCACCATTTGCAACAACTCGTCCAAGTTGAGTTGTGCCGTGAGTGCTCGACTGATTTGTAACAAGTATTCCCGTTGCCTGACGCGGTAATCGGTCAGCATTTGCGTGTCCCCATCCCGTGTACTTGCTCTACGCCAACAGCCAATAGCGAGCCAGACGAATGAATACGCCCATCAGCCGATTCAGCCGGGTGCTAATGCCAATCATCCAACCCAGGCTCGCTCCGATCACCATTCCGACAACAATATCCATAGGATAATACTGGCCAAGACATGCCTGCGCGCTCACGCCAAACCCTGTCACCAGAAAGCATGCCAGACCCCAGCGCCAATTCCGTCGCCACGCGGCGGATCCCAGCGCGACACCCGCTGCCGCAGGGACGTTGGGAAATGGCGGTCCCTGCCAACACGTCCAGTTGCTCAGCATCTGTTCCCATCCCGGACTGCTCAGTGCTTCCTGACACGACAGCCCCACCAATACAGCCAAACTCCACGCAAATATGGCCGCCAGCGTTCCGTTTAGCGCTGCGTACTGATTGGCGGTACGGTCGGCCACCGTCTTTCCCTCGAACCAGCGGACGAGCGTCATCAGGGCCAGTGCGATGGGCACGAGGTGTCCACCAACCATCATCTCTAGCACCAGATTCGCCTCTGGCACCTTGCTCATAAAGTCCTGAAGAGTGATGCGCCAGGAACAGAAAATGGTCACATAAGTGTAGAGGATGTCTATTGCGTCAAATGTTCCCTCAACCATTGAGTGATCCTTTGTACAGTCTCTTTGTGGGCAGCGGGTGCGAACGGACTGCTTCCCGGTACCCGTAGAATCTCTAAATTTCCCACGCTGTCCGAGCCAACGGCAGAGCCAACAACGATGGCTACCGGATGAGGAGTCGCACGTGGGGCGGCATCCAGGGCATTCAATTCTTTTACCAGTGGCGAGCGCCGCCAACGATGCGCCCGGCGACGTGCATCGAGCCACGGCAGGCTGCGCAGCGTGTCCAAGCCCAGCGCCGGACGCTGAGACATGAGCACGGGTTCAATCGCCAGCACGGCTGCTACGTCTTCATCCATTGCCGTGCTTCGCAATGCCAGGTCTCCGCCTACTCCTACACCGGCTAATCCCACACGTTTGGGATCGGTTTCGGCCCGCTCCGCCAGGTGCGAGATACCGACCGACACGAGCCCTTGCAGAGTCAAGTGATCCGAATGATCCGACGATTGCCAGTCTAGTGTCAGTACGACGATGCCATTCTCGGCCAGTGCGTGCGTCAGCGGTGTCAGGTCGTCACTAGGAGCGGTGGGGTCGGGCAAAAGACAGATGGCCGGAAATGGACCAGGTTTGGCCGTGGTAGGCTGGTAAATGGTGGCCCGCATCGGCCCCAATTCAACCGGACTGCCCCAATGTGAGGATTGTCTTTGCCGTCTCCCGAGCCATTGCAACCGCACTGTCGCGCCCAGGATAGAAACGAGCAGGGCCAAGCCACTTGTGACGAGGAATACCAATATCCACCATGCAGGGGACAATTGTAGGTCATACAGTACCAAAACCACCTGCCCCACAAAAGTGGTCATCATCAACAGGACGGCTATGGCATAGCCCAAGAGTTTGTGTCGTAATCCAAAAGGCCAGGCAAGCCCGTCCAGGCCATTGCGCAACGCGGCTGCCTGGAGAGCCCCCATCGCGCCTGCAAAAATCAATGCCGTCTGGATGAGTAGAGTGGGCCAGAGCAACGTCATATTAGGCATCAAATACATTTCCCAGTTTGCTAGATGCAATTCGATTCTACATGGAATTATAACACAGCACGGCCAGCGCACCAATTGTACCACCGCTGTACTTGTGTGGACTATCGTGACGTGTTACAATCCCTCATACTTGATCCAAGTACGACAAAAAAAACTGGAGGCTCAACTTTAATGCCCTCTGCTGATTTGATCTTTTTACACGCACCCACCGTCTATGATTTTCGTCGGCGGGCAACTCTGTGGGGACCGATCAGCGATCTCGTCCCCTCGGAGCCCGTCTTTGACATGTACCCCGTTGGCTTTTCGACAATGGCCGCTTACCTGGAGCAGGCCGGTTTTCGCACGCGCATCGCCAACCTGGCCGCGCGTATGGTGCGCTCGGAGCGCTTTGATGCCGAGCGTCTCATCGCCCGGATGAAGGCGCGCGTCTTTGGGATAGACTTGCACTGGCTGCCCCATGCCCATGGCGCGCTGGAAGTTGCCAGCTTGGTCAAGCGCCATCACCCAGATACCCCCGTACTCTTTGGTGGTTTCTCATCGTCTTATTTCCACACCGAGCTGGTGCGTTATCCGCAAGTGAATTACGTCCTGCGCGGTGACTCGACCGAGGAGCCGCTCCGTCAGTTGATGGCATATATCACCAGTGTTGCCTCGTCTGCCAATATAGACCCGGCCAAGTTGGCCGAAATTCCCAACTTGACCTGGAAGGATTCCGACGGTGAGGTACACGTTAACCCGCAGACCTACGTCCCGCCCGATCTGGATCACCTGGAAATGAACTATCGCCAGATGGTACGCTCTGTCGTGCGCGATCTCGATTTTCTGAATTATGTTCCCTTTAGCCATTGGATAGATTACCCGACGATGGCCGTGCTCACCGTCCGCGGGTGCAAGAACAACTGCGCGTACTGCGGTGGTTCGTCCTCAACCTCTCGCCTCGTATCTGGCCGCACCGCTCCAGCCTTTCGTTCCCCCGAACGACTGGCCGAGGATATGCGCCGCATGTACGACATTAGCCGGGGCCCGGCCTTTGTCCTGGGCGACATTCGCCAGGCGGGGATGGACTATGCTCACCGTTTCTTGAGCGCTATCAAGGGCTATCCCGGCCAGGGGATGCTCGAGATCTTTACGCCGATGGACCGGGCGTTTGCAGAGGCGTTGGCCGACGCACTGCCCGGTTTTGTCATCGAGTTCTCGCCCGAATCGCACGACCCGGCCGTGCGCCGCGCGATACACAAGCATTTCTCCAACGAGGAAATCGAAGAGACCATCGCGGCGTGCCTCGACGTCGGTTGTCAGCGCTTTGATCTGTTCTTTATGACCGGTATGCCGCAGCAGACAAAAGAATCGGTGCTGGAATCGGTCGAATACTGCGAGCGCCTGTTGACGCGCTTTAACGATGGACGCTTTATTCCCTTTATCGGGCCGCTAGCGCCTTTTGTGGACCCAGGCAGCCCATTCTACGAGCGCCCCGACAAATACGGATACACCATTCGCTGTCGCACGTTGGAAGAACACCGGCAAGCCTTGTTGGCCCCTACCTGGAAGCACATCCTAAATTACGAGACGCGCTGGATGAGCCGCGATGACATTGCGCAGGTGACCTATGAGGCCGGACGGCGGCTCAACGCGCTCAAGGCCCGCTTTGGCCTGATCAGCCCAGAGGTGGCCGCCGAGACCGAGGAACGCATAGACCGCGCCATCTCGTTGATGGCTCAAATTGATGATTTGATCGAACGCTGCACGCCGGAAGAGTTGGAGCGCGAGCTGTCGGCTCTGAAACCGCAGATCGATCGCACCAATTCTTCCACCGTGTGTGAAAAGACCGAACTCGATTTGCCCTTTGGCACCACGGCTTTCAACCTGCCGCAGTTGGTCAAGATGGGCGTGGCCGACGTCTGGCAGGGGTTGGTCGGAAAATAGTAGTGGAGGTAAATATGACACCACCTAACATTGTGAACCAACTGGTTGTCGCTACCATCGCTAGTTCCCAGGCTGGCACACTAACGGAGCGGTTGACCCGTGACGAGTTCTACGTCACTCAAGTAGACACTAGCGGCGGCATCTTGCGCGAGGCGGCGGTTTCACTCATGATCGGTCTCGATCAGTCGCGCTTGCCCCGCCTGCTGGAACATCTCCGTGAGTGTTGTCCCACGCAGCGGCGGTATATTCCCGCGCACGTCGAGGCCCCGCTACTCGAGATTCAGCCAATGATGATCGAGGCGGAAGTGGGGGGAGCAACCATCTATGCTCTTGACGTCGAGCGTTTTGAGCAGCTATAGAAGAGGTCTCAAATGAAAAATATGAAATTGGTTCTTGCCATCGTCCGTGATGTGGATGCCGGTCCTGTGGTTGAACAACTGGTGACCCGACAATACCGTGTGACCCGCGTTGCCAGCACCGGCGGCTTTTTGCGACGCGGCAACGTTACACTGCTCATCGGCGTGGAGGAGCAGCACGTGCAGCCCGTCATTGATGTACTTAAGGAAACGTGCAGCCCACCTCCCGATCCCGACCAACACCGGGCTACCATTTTTGTCGTAGACGCCCCACATTTCGAACAAATCTAACCTCCACTTTCTTGACACTGAATTGCGCCTGTGGTATAATCTCAGTGTAACATACCAATCGTTCAGTATGTGATGAAAATGTCTAGCCAAACAGCATCAAAAACCCAAAAACAGATTCAGAGCGAGCAGACCCGGCAGCGGATCATTGATGCTGCCACTCGGCTTTTTGCCCGCAAAGGATTCTACGGCACTTCGATTGCCCACCTGGCACAGGCCGTTGGGCTAACCAAGGGCGCGCTCTACCATCACTTTGAAAGCAAGGACGCCATCTTTTTTGCTGTCATCAAATCAATGCGCGATGACTGGAACAGAGAGGTCGCCCACGACGTGGCGCAAGGTGAGGATGCTATTACCCGGTTGGGTATCCTGTTGGATGAACACACCCGTTTGCTCAACAGAAACGACATGTTCTGCCTCGTTCTGAGCAGCTTGATGGCAGAGATGGAGGACACCAATCCAGAGTACGCCGCAGTGATACAAGAGATATACGAGGAATTAACCGGATTCATCGAGCGCATTATCAAAAAAGGACAAACAGCCGGAGAGCTACGCACTGACCTGGATGCCCGGTTATTTGCGTTCAGCATTGTGGGTGTGCTAAGAGGCATTGGCTGTTATCCAATGCTCGGCCAGATGGGTGCGGATCGTATGGCAATGACAGAGGCGTTGAAACAAATGCTCTTTGAGGGCATTCGCGCATAGCTCTTTTTTTATCCATTGCACATACCGATCGTTCAGTATGTGCAATTCAAAATCAAACTGGAGGAAAAATCATGATGAAAGAATACGTAAACCAAGCTTACCTGCCCACCTACGATGGTTGCTATGTGTGTGGGCAAGCTCATCCGCGGGGCCTGCGAATCCGCTTTTTTGCTGGTCTTTTAGGCCAAGTACACGCGCAATTCAGGCCTGATTGTACGCAGACCAGCTATCAGGGTATCGTCCACGGCGGTGTGATCAGCACCCTGCTAGATGAGCTCTTGGGCTGGCCCATCGCCTTGCAAACTGGGCGCATGTCTTTGACAGGTGAATTGACCGTGCGCTTTGTCAAACCTATGCACGCGGGGCACACGTATCTGGCCACTGCCCACCCCGGTACCGACCAGGGTAAATACTGGGTCGGAGAAGGTCATGTCCATGACGAAAACGGCGAAACGTATGCCAAGGCACGTGGCAAATACTTTCTCCTCTCGACAGAACAAACCGCCATCGTTGCCGATGCCCTCACCTATCAACCAGATGACGTGCCGGTGTTTCGATACAATACCCGACTGAGAGATAGAGAACAAGATACGGTGCTGGCAGAAGAATTTCGCACACCTGACGCAGCGAGCGCTATTCATACAGCCAACCACTTGAATGTATTGGGGAAAAATTCCCGCCAAATCGAATTACAGCAAGAGGTATAAAATGGAACGAGCCATCACTACCACCATACCACTTGTTTTTTTGGCCAACCTGTTCATCAGTGAAGCCCTGTTCAAACAAAGGGGCATCAACATTGATGGGCATCCCCCAATCGACAAGAAACCATTTTACACTGCCAAATATTCGGTGATTCTGATTTGGGCCGGCATGTCTCTTCAAAGCTGGAGAATCGGGTTTCAGGTGTCTGCAAGTCCCTCTTTCCTACAACAGACATCCCTGTGCCTGTGGGTTGTAGGATTTACCATTCTGTTTCTCGGCAAAGTCAACCTTGGCAGGGATTTCAGACTTGGTTCTGCGAACGAAACGACCTCTCTCAGAATTGATGGACTGTATCGATTCAGCAGAAACCCAATGTACGTCGGTCTCTACTCGACGATCGTGGCCTCAATTCTGTACACGCGGAACCCTGTACTACTCGCGCTTGGATTGTTCATTATCATTGTCCATCACAAGATCGTCCTGGCCGAAGAAGGCTGGCTGCTCGATACGTTTGGGCAGGATTACGAACGGTATCGTAGAAAAGTAAAGAGATATATTTGAGAATGCACAGCATCCCCCCCCCCACTCCGTGGGCTTTTAGAGCCTTCGAAGGAAGGTTGAGCTTTGACCAGGGCAGTTCAGTGTCCTGCGGACTTGTCAGCTTGTCAAGACATTGTCTAGATTCTCCAAAAGCTGGGCAATGTCTTTTTCTTCTATTGTCAGAGGAGGATAAAATCGCAAAAGATTCGCCGTAGGTTTGTATCCAACGATAAACCCTCTTTTCAAAAGCTCATGATACACCGAGTCTAACGAGAAATGCTCGTTGTTGGCCTCAAATTCCATCGCTATCATCAACCCTCTGCCACGCACTTGTTTGACCACATTGTGCCGCTTTCCAACGAGTTCCAGTTCTTGCAAAAATCGAGCACCCACCCGGCTGCTTCTCTCAACTAATCCTTCCTCTCGCATAACCGTGATAACCTCTTTGGCTACGGCACAACCCAACGGGTCATTTTGGTGGGATTGGGCATAACGAAATCCGCTGTTTGTCAACCGGTCCACTACGTCATCCGTCATCGCGACAGCACTCACCGGATATCCATTGCCCAACCCTTTTCCCACGGCAACGACATCTGGTTCAAGCGCATAATGTTGAAACCCAAACCATGCCCCGGTACGCCCCATCCCCGTTGTGACTTCATTGACGACGACGAGGCCGCGGTTTTGTTTGACCGTGCTTGCGAGAGTTTGCACGAGTTGTTTTGGAGGAAACTTGACCAACCCCGACATGCTTCCTGGCTCAAACACCAGCCCCCCGATGCGCTCGAAAGGAATCTCTCTCAGATGGCTGCATTGAGGATCACATTCGTCCGAGCGAGGGCAAGTGATACATAGAGTCCAATCAAAGCAAACCCATTCTTTCAAATTTTTTCTTCCAGCCGAGCCAAAAGCGGCTAGGTACGAATCCGACAAGGTAAGAAGCAGCGGTCGCTCTGTGATACGCTTTGTCATCTGCACACTAAACTCGACAACCTCGCTACCCGAACACAAAAAGACACACTTGCCGTCAGAGATCGCGACAGTGTTCAGAACCTTTGCTGCTGCTTTTTCAACGAGAACATTGGTGTAGCGATAGTTTATGTGAGCGATCCGCTCCATCTGCGTGCGTATGACTTGATTGACTTGCGGATGACTATGCCCCAACGCGGTGCACCACACGCCTGATTCAAAGTCGATATACCTCTTGTCTTGCGAGTCATACAAGTAACAACCCTGCGCCCGCACCATATCTGTTTTGACCAATTTGTACCCAGAGCATCTCAGAACGTGACTCATATCCTCTCCTCATGAATTCTCATAAAGACTACACCGGTCAGGATCATCAGACTACCGCCGAGCTGCATTCTGTTCAGGCGCTCTCCGAGCCATAGATAGGCAATCGTGGCGGTAAAGACCGGTTCCATGGTGACGATCAGGTTGGCGACGCTAGAGGGCAGGTAGCCCAGGCTGACGTTGTACAGTCCAAAACCCACCACTGTGGGTCCCGCTGCCAGCAGGAACAGAATACCCCAACCAGATATGGCGTTCCCCAACCAAAAAAAGTCGGTCAGATGGACAGCCTTGCCAAGCAAAAGCTCCTTTGGCAGCAGATTAAAAAGCAACAAAAAGATGGCGGCAAAACCAAAAGTGTAGAGCAAAGTCGTCTAAGGATTCAGACCGCGCTGAGAAGCCGAGCGGCCCATCAGGCTGTAGATGGCGTAGCACAGCCCGGGAATCGTCCCGGTCAAAATTCCCACCACGTTGGTTCTCCAAGCCGCCGGATCCAATGCCTCAGAGACCAAGATACAGCCACCCAAACTGAGAGCAACCGCCAGGAGCTTGACCCAATCCAGGCGTTCTTTGAACAACCACCGACCCAACAGAGCAGTGAACCCTGCTGAACAGTAAACCAGCACGGTGGCAATGGCTGCACCGTTCAGGGCGACCGACATGGTCCACAGTGCGTTAAAGATTGCTAGCACGAGGCCGTAGACGATCAGATAGAACAGATGCTGGCGCTCCACCCGTAACAAGTGAGGACGCAGCAGACCCAGTACGGGCAGCAACGTGAGAGCCGTCAAGCTGTCTCGCCAAAAGGCCAAGACCAGTGGAGGCATGTGGTAAGCTTGAGTCAGGTGCCGGATGAGAATAGCCGTGGTCGACAGGATAGCCGCGCTGGCCATAGCGATTGTATAGCCACGAGTAAGATTCAGATTGTTGCAAGTACAAGTCGTCATATTCTGGTTATCCTCTCTTTGAACTTGATACATTTTACAAGAGAATTGGCATGATTTGTAGAGCCAATATGGATGAATATCTTCCAGGCCAATTCAATGGACCGGTCGAATATTTGCGAAATTGGCCTTATGGAATGTGATAAAAGTGTGATAAAATCATCACACCAACCATTCGAGGAGAAAAACGATGCGCATTCCGCTTGACCGTCAGAGCACGGTTCCCCTGTACCGGCAAATCGAAACGTTCTTGCGTCAGGGCATACTTTCGGGCAGCCTGGAACCTGACACACGCCTGCCCGCCACCCGTCAGCTTGCCGGGGACCTGGGTGTCAACCGTATCACGGTGGAGAATGCCTACGCTGAACTAGAGGCCGATGGGTTGATTGCGGGGCGGGTCGGCAGCGGCACCTACGTCCTGCCGGCCTATTCCTTGCCGCCTCACCCCAAAGATAGCGCTAGCACATCCTGGCCGCCTTGGCAACGAGACGTCCAAACCACAAGCCAAGGCTTTGCAGAAATTATACCGGACAAAATGTTGCAAGCTGTTGAACATTCTCATCCGATCAGTTTCGCGACCGGTGTCGGCGACTCTCACCTGTTCCCTGCCACAGAATTTCGCAAGATCATCCAAACCGTTATGCGCCGCGACGGAGTTGCCGCCCTGGAATATGGCGAACGCAACGGATATGCGCCTTTGCGCAGCACCATCGCCCACGTGTTGGCCAGCCAGGGGCTTCAGACAAGCCCCGAAAACGTCCTCATCACTGCCGGTTCCCAACAGGCGCTGGCGTTGGTTGCCCGGCTCATCCTCAAAGCGGGCGACGTTGTCCTGGTGGAGAGCCCTACCTATGCCAGCGGGTTAGACCTGTTCCGCGCCCTCAACTTGCAAGTCGTAGGTATCCCCACCGACGAACGCGGCTTGCAGGTCAAAAAGCTGGAAGAGTTGCTCCGGCAACATGTTCCCAAACTGATCTATACCATCCCCAACTTTCAGAACCCGACCGGCACATGCTTGAGCAGTCCGCGCCGTCGCAAATTGATCGCTCTCGCGGATCGCCATAACGTTCCCATTCTGGAAGATGATTTCGTGGGAGATTTGCGCTACGAGGGGCGCGCTCAGCCAGCCCTCAAAGCGCTGGACCCCGGCGGCAGGGTCATTTACGTCAGCACCTTTTCCAAAATGTTGATGCCGGGGCTGCGGGTGGGATTTCTGGTTGCCGAAGGGCCGGTCTATGACAGCTTGGTCAGTTACAAGCGAGTTGACGATCTAGCGACCTCGAACCTGAACCAGCGCGCCTTGGAGGCTTTTGTGACCGTCGGGCGTTATCAGGCGCACCTGCGCCGCTCCTGCCGGGTCTACGGACAGCGGCGGGACGCCATGCTATCGGCCATCAATCGCTACCTGCCTGCCGGGGTGCGCGTCAACCCACCTCAAGGCGGACTGTTCGTCTGGCTGCGTTTGCCCGACGGTGTATCTTCCGAAAAGTTGCTCCCACTGGCCTGTGAGCAGGGCGTGGCTTTTGCGCCCGGCGGCAGATTCTTCCCGGACGGCTCGGATGGCGAACGTTACCTGCGCCTCAATTTTGCAGTTCAGTCGCCGGAGGATATTGAGGAGGGGATCAAGCGGCTGGGAAAGGTGACAAGGCTTGCTCTTACAGATTGACCAAGAAACTATATCCATGCTGCTCAAATCCCAGGGACTTGTAAAACTCGTGCGCTGACTGTCGTTTGATATTGCTGGACAATGCCAGTTTGTAGCATCCCGCTTGACAGCATCGTTCCATAGCAAACTGCATCATTGCTTTCCCGATCCCGTGCCCTCGCCACTGCGAATGCACCACGACATCTTCCACAATACCAGAAGGTGCTCCTCCATGTGCCAAGTTGTCCATAATCAAGAGGGCAAAAGCTCCGGCGACTGTATCCTCAAGTTCGGCGACATAGATGGCATAATTGGGATAACGTTTCATCCGCTCGAAAATGCGTTCTGCATCGTTCAAGTCAAGGGGTTGATCGTCGCCGATTTCAAGGTCGGCATAAAGCGCCAGAATTGCCTCCAGGTCACTTTTTAATGCTTTTCTGATTGTAATACTCAGCCTACCCTTGCGAAGGTTGCGAATTGACTGTTGCTGTAGTGATTTTTGGTCAACGAAAGCATGTTTGGCCTGAAAAGCACTGTCGAACCTTTGCAAGGGTTCCATACCCGAGTAGTTACTTTTGATTATTATCGGCATCATGGAGCAGCTCCTGCTCGTTGGAAGATTCGACGGAACGGAGAAAGGCTGATTGCTCTCGAACCTTTCGATAGTTCGCCAGGCTCAATTGTCGCCAGGCAAACCAATTGGCAAAGGCAAACAAACCGACGGCAATGTTGCAAAAGATCCCCAGCCCGACCCTCAATCTTCTGTCGCCAACCCAGGTCCAGATGAACATATTTTGGGTGATGAGGATTAGGATCGTATTCAACGTCCACCCCCGGCAGATTCTGAGCCTGCTCCGTCCGTATTCCAACAGGTTACCCAGACGTTCAGCGCGCGTGTAGATCAACCGCCGGTCGTCATAATACTCTTTTTTTGTCTCGTATACCTTTTTGCAGAGGGTTTGGCCCCACAGCTTTTCAAAGATCGTGTCGGCAATCCGGTCGACGACGATGCCCAAGACGTATACCACAGCGGCCACTGGAATCAAGGCAACCAAGGAAACAACCTGCTCTGGCAAAATCCATTTGTAGCCAAAGATACTGAAAATGAGCAGGATCAGCCAGATGGCCGCGCCAATCCCAATAACCATCAATTCGACGAATAGGTCTGTAGTGCTCATCTAGAACCTCCTGATAACGCTCATTTTGGACCTTTTGATGTGTCTGAAACAGGCAGCCAGTGTGGAATGGCATGCCCTAACCGTTTGCCTCGAAAATCTATTTGCCCGTGTGCATTCAGAATACTGGGGTCTCCAACGATGGCACGCAATGCACTTGTCACAAGTCCATGGGTAAATACCAGGCAGAGTGTCGCTTTCCCTGTTGCAAAGATCGTATTGATCTGCGTAATCATTGCTGCGCTCCGAGCAAGCACGTCAAGAAAACTCTCTCCCCCGTCAAATTTGATCGAGGCATGTTGTGTGCGATATATTTGTGTGGTCTTTACTAGGTGATCGAGCCCCGCTCTCTGCATCTCTTTGACCGAGAGACCGTCAGCCTGACCAAAATTCATTTCAGCTAACAACGCTTGTTCGTGGGAGGCAACTCGGCATCCAGTGTGGTGAAACACGTGCTCGGCAAATATGTCCAGCGTGGCCTTGGCCCGTCCGAGAGGGCTTGCGAGAAGCATAATGTCACCGGTACGCATCATCTGATGACCCCGTGTGACCCCATAGCGATCACACAATTGAGCATACAGCGTCTGGGCGGCTTTTTCTGCTTGCTGGGTTCCGTGAGCGTTCAACTGATTTTCACCAGCGTCACTCACTCCTTGGAGCACATGTCGAGTATTGGCATCTGTTTCCCCATGACGAATCAACACGATCGGCCCCTGCGCAGTGAGTACAGGTTCGGTCATATAGATGTGACCGGTCTCTTTGTCGAGAGCAATCCGATTCTTAAATTCAGGCAGAGGGTGTCGATCGTGTGGCATCATTCATTATTCCTTTCGCGCGATAATGAATATTTCAAAAGATGTGTACGAGTCTAATTATTATCGGATTTTCAATTACGAGGACGCAAACTCTAGTTTCTGCGTATGCCACGTCGCTTGCAGGTCACGACCACGAAACGGACGCCCGGTGAAACCAATCTGATCGTGCCCGATGCTCCAGCATGCTGACCAGGGAAGCCGCTCCGCACCCCACGGCGACGCGGCTGTCAGCGATGACCAAGGAGCATCGTCGTTCCAGCGCCAGAGCAGTCCTCCCGGCCCCATGCCGGTATGGATGGCGATCTGTATCTCGAACGGTTTGCCTGGTGCAAGTGTGGGTCCCAGCCACAAGTGCGGGCTGCGTCCCGGTGCCTGGCTCATCAACACACCCAGCCGATGCTCGGGGCCCTTGAGCCCGATCCATAGGGGAGACAATGCGGGGCCGGGATCCCACCCACATAGCAGGGTCTGTGGATCGCCGTTGTCGGACGATGGACAAACGCCCGTAAAGCGCCAGGCCACGATCCGCGACGATATGGCATCTTTCTTGTCGTCGAACGCTGGCGCTGTGTTCTTTCCTTGCGCGAGAGGGGTCCACGTTGTCGAGGGGGGCAGCACCAGCGGCCACGTCAACCACTCTCGGACTTGGCCGGACGTGTCTAACACTTGATAGCGCAAGCCATCGGCGTCGAGGGCAGCCTGGACGCAGTGCAGATACTCAATGTCCTTGGGCATTTGGTATGCCGTGCCTGCGCCAGCGGTGAGAATTTGCAAGACACCATCATGGACCTGCACGTCAAAGGCGAGGATGTGGCTGCAGACGTACGCCAGCACCGAGTGCCGGACCAGCACTTGCCAAAATTCGCGCCCGTTCTCCGGGGCGATGTCGCGTTGGTATGGTCCGGAAAACCCGTTGATCGAGTACACCGGGTGGTGCCCAAACACGAGCTTGTATTGTGCGTCAGCGTGGTCAGTGAGGGTTTGCTCGAGCCACGTCGTCTCCACCCGTCCCTCGCCGCCCAGGCCCGACCACGTGGTGTTGACATAGATCATCAAGAGGTCGTCTCGGCGGACAAAGTAGCTCAGCCCCTCTTGGCCCGGCGGCCCGTTCCGGGGCAAATGTGCCAGCACCTCACGGAACACCATCTCACTGGCTGTGTTGTAGGCGGTGTGGTTGCCCGTGGTGTGGTATAGGGGGATCGTATCTCGATCGAGCCAGGCCATCTCGTGCTCGAACCAATAACGCCACTGACGTCGCAACTCGTCGTCATCTGCTGTGAGGCCCTTGATCTCGTCGCCGGGAAAACAGATAAACTCTGGTTGCGGCCCGAGCCGCGCCACTACGGCGTTGACTGCGGCAAAGGTGGTCTCGTGCGGCGCACCGGGTATCCCTGAACAGCAGTCGGCGTAACAAACGAACTGATGCCCACCGCCGTCACGTGGCACGAGTGATTGGATGGAGGGTGATAAAGTTGATGCATGTTTGTTCACTTGGCATTTTCTCCTAAAAATTCACTGTTGTGCAGCTGGCACTGGTTCAGTTGAATGGGATTACAATGTAGCCGCGCTTTCCATAGCGCGTGAGGCTCTGCGAGGTATGGAAACCTCGGCTACAAATCCCTTTTTGAGTCACAATTGGATTATTATCCGGAAATCCCACCCAACTGAA
>JAAEPW010000097.1 GCA_024232355.1 Chloroflexota bacterium
ATGCACTTGCGTGCTTGTTCTATGTCTTGAATCTCGTTCAAATCAAATTTCTCAAGCATATTCTCATCCTTCCCCTGTTGCTCTTTAGACGTCCTAGCTCTTCCAAAGGTTCCGTTTGCCCCACACTATTGGAAAAATACGGACCATACCGTCAATGTGATAGAACCCGAGATTTATTTGACTTGTTATCGTGTTTTGCGTGCTGGCCTTGATCCCCGAGCCGAGACTATGCTAAATACGGCCCACACCCTCCTGCAAGAGCAGGCGGCCAAAATCACCGACCCAGAACTCTGCCGCTCATACTTGGAGAACGTACCCGCCCACCGCGAAATCGTCTGTGAATGGCAAGCAAAAGATCGTACAATGATGGGAATAGATGTATAATGAGATCAGTTTTCACACGAGTGGAAAGGCCCGCATAGCGTGTTGCTGCATCCCACTAGATTGTTTGTGAAAACTATAGGAGGATGATATGAAAATGGTGGCACACACAGAAAGAAAAAAAAGCAAAACAAAAAAGCTTATGATTCTCTTCTCAGTACTCTGTGTACTATTGACAACTATTTCGCTGGCCTCTTGCCAACCTCCCCCCTTTGAATGCACCGACGCCATCGGCTGTGTGGACATCGCGCCGGGCGAACCGATCAAACTAGGGGTATTACAGGCACAGAACATTGGTCCCGACCATTATCGAGGTGTCGAACTCGCACTAGCTACACGAGATAACCAGATACACGGTCATCCGATTCAGTTACAGATTGAGAATGAACAATGCACGTCTGAGGGAGGCACTATGGCCGCCCTAAAGGTCGTTGCCGACCCTCAAACGGTCGCCATTATTGGCACCACCTGTTCTGGAGCGGCCACAACTGCGTCCAAGATCATGTCGGAGGCGGGACTGGCAATGGTTTCGGGCGCAAACACCGCCCCTTCGTTGACCTCCATCGGTGGAGAGCGCGGCGCTGACTGGCAGCCGGGCTACCTTCGCACCTCGCACAATGAGGCAATGGGAATACAGGCGGCGGTCACCTTTGTTCTTCAAGAACTTGATGTGACTCGAGTCGCCACCATCAATGATGGCGACGCCTACACGCGTGGGTTCACGGATGTGTTCGAGCAAGCGTTCACCGATTTGGGGGGCGAGATCGTCCTGTCCACTGCTGTGAACAAGGGGGACACGGACATGCGTCCGGTGCTGACCGCTGTTGCCGCCTCTGGGGCCGAGATGATCTTTCTCCCCATCTTTCCTGCAGAAGGCACACTTGTCATCCAGCAAGCTAAAGAGATAGCCGATTTGGGAAACATCATCCTCTTGGGAGGTGGGGCACTGCTATCCAACATATTTATCGAATCCGTCGGCGCGGATGGTGTGGGCGTGTACATCACCGGCCGGCTCCCTCCAGAAAGTTCAACCTACCAGGAATTGATCTCGGCGTATGAGACGAAATACGGCGAGCCAATGCAGGCTGTTGGTTTTACCTATGTTTACGATGCAGCCAACTTGCTGTTGAACGCCATAGAAGTGGTGGCTCTACAGGAAAAAGATGGAACCCTGCACATCGGCCGCCAGGCCCTGCGTGAAGCGTTATATGCCACCAGTGGCTTTGAGGGCGTGACCAGCAATCTTACCTGTGACCAGTTTGGCGATTGCAGCACAGTCAAGTTTGTCATTGTGCGGTTGGATGACCCGTCCGCCGGGATTGAGGGATTGAGGTCAAACGTGGTATACGTTTATGCGCCAGAACAGGAATAGGAGTAAGAAAATGTCCACACATACTTGGTCGATTTTGTCTCTAATTGTATCCGTTACCGGCCTGCTGACTGCCTGTCAACCCCCTCCTTTTGTATGTACCGACGCCATCGGATGCGTGGACATTGCGCCGGGTGAACCGATCGAACTTGGTGTATTGCAAGCATTGAGCGGAGGTGCCGCCCCATTTGGCGTCGAACAATCTCGCAGTATAGAGATAGCCATAGCCAGGCGAGGTGACCAGATTCTCGGTCATCCAATAGAGTTGCAAAGCGAGGATGAAGGATGTTCACCCGAAGGGGGAACTAATGCTGCTCTAAAGGTTGCCACTCGCCAACAGACCGTGGCCATTCTCGGCACCACTTGTTCCGGGTCTGCCGTGACTGCGGCCAAGGTCATGTCCGAGGCGGGATTGGTCATGGTTTCCGGGGCGAACGTTGCGCCTTCTCTGACCGCCACCGGCGGAGAGCGCGGCGCCGATTGGCAGGCGGGCTACTTTCGCACCATATACAATGGGGCAGCGATGGGAAAAGTGGCAGCAATATTTGCCTTCCAGGAACTTGGCTTGACCAAAGCAGCGACCATCAATGATGGTGATGCCTACACTCGGGCGTATACAGATATGTTTGGACAGGCGTTTATGGAATTGGGGGGCGAGATTGCTCTTGTGACCGCCGTCAACAAAGGAGACACTGACATGCAGCCGGTACTAACGGCCGTGGCACTGTCTAAAGCCGAGTTCGTTTTCCTCCCAATCTTTCCGCCGGAGGGTGCGCTGATCGTACGGGGGGCGAAAACAGTGCCCGGTCTAGAAAACATCATTTTTATAGGTGCTGATTCGTTGCGAGCAGATACCTTTATACAAGAGGTAGGCGCAGATGGCGTAGGGATGTACTTTTTGGGCACACCCCCGCCGGAAGGTGTCGCCATTGATGAATTACGCTCCGAATACGAATCGAGATATGGAGAGCCCCCCCCAGGAGATATCTATGGCTTTGGTTACGATGCGGCAAACATGGTCTTGAACGCCATAAAGACAGCGGCTGTACAAGAGCAAGATGGAACCTTGCACATTGGTCGACAAGCCTTGCGGGAGGCCCTGTATGCTACTGCTGGCTTTGAGGGCGTGACCGGCAAGCTCACCTGCGACGAGTTTGGGGACTGTGGCGCTTCCAAATTCAACATTGTTCGTTTGGATGACCCTGCCGCTGGGTTGGAAGGGTTGTTATCAAACGTGGTCTATACTTTTGCACCGGAGCAATAACACCCGAAACTGGGTTTCTGACAAGGAAAAGCTCAATGAGTAAATGGCAAGCTATGCCTCGACGCTGGCGAGAACTGAGTATCACCACCAAATTTACCTCGGCCTTTGGCTTGTTGCTGGCTCTGATCGTGCTATTGGCAATGACCAGTTACGTGGCTCTAAGAGTCGTCCACCTTCAGACAGAAGCGTCTATCCTGACCAGCACGGAAATCCAACACCTGACGCTAGAGATGAACGAAGAGTTGCAACAAGCCCGTCGTCTGGAGAGGGATTTTTTCTTGCGCTATCCGGCCATTGGTTTTTCTGAATCTCGCCGGATATATGCCGAGCGAGCCCAAGAACATATTGCCCAAGTTATCACCCTCAGCTCTGAATTGCGGCAACTGATCTCGGAATCGGACGTAAGCGATGCACTGCAAGAGAGCGACGTCAACCTGAATTTATATCTCTCGGCCGCAGGCCGCTATGCGGTTTCATTCGAAGAAGCGGTCGAGCTAGTCGCCCAGATGGCCACTGCCGAGACCGGCTTGCAGGCACAACTGGCTCAACACTCGGTCTCGCTGAGTGATATATTGCAGGCGGCTGACAACCCCGAATTGATCATCTTGTACCAAAAGATGCAGGCCCTTGAGAAGGATTACCTGCTAACACGGCAGCGTCCACTGATGCAGTCCGCTTTCAACGTTGCTGTCCGATTGCACGAGGCCATTGAACTGGCCCCCACGCTCGAAGCAGATCAAAAGGCCCAAGCACTAACATGTCTCGATGATCGCCTGTCAATAGCCGAAGAAATCGTTCAACTTGACGCCGATATCCACAGCAACTCTAACGAGTTTGACCTGCAAGCCGAAGCCATTGATCCCATCTCGCGAGAACTGAATGATCTGGCAAGTCAAGAGATCGAACATGCCCACGCTCAAATCAATCGGACCAACCAGCTTGCAACGAGCGCATTGGCCGTCATTGCGTTGGTGGGACTGGCTTTGGCCATCATCATAGTCCAAGCGCTCAACGACAGTGTCACGCGCAATATCGTCGGGTTGACGCAAACTGCTGGAGAGTTGCAGTCTGGCAACCTGGAAGCACGCGCTCGAATAGACAGTGCCGACGAACTGGGTCAACTGGGCGACACATTTAACGCGATGGCGGCGCGCATCGATTTTCTGGTACACAATTTGGAAGACAAAGTGGCCGAGCGTACGGCTAAACTCACGGCGGCCAACGAACAACTCCAACAAGAAGTCGTTGAGCGCAAGCGGGCGGAGGATGGTCAACGCAAAGCGTTGACCGAACTGCAAGATACGCAAGAACGATTGGTGCATCAAGAACGCCTGGCCGCCGTGGGCCAACTCGCGGCCGGTATTGCCCACGACTTCAACAACATCCTGGCTTCTATCGTTCTCTACACGCAAATGTCGTTGCTCGAGTCAGGACTTTCCGCCCAACTCCGGGAGCGTCTGGAAATCATCGGCGAACAATCCGACCATGCCGCCAAACTGGTGCAGCAAATCCTGGACTTTGGCCGACGAGCAGTGATCGAGCGCCGGCCCCTGATCTTGACACCATTTCTAGAGGGGATGATCAATCTACTGATTCGCACCTTGCCAGAGAGCATCCACATAATTTTGGAATGCGGGCCAGGCGAACATGTCATCAATGCCGATTCGACGCGCATCCAACAAGTAATTTTGAATCTGGCCCTCAACGCGCGGGAGGCTATGCCGGGAGGGGGAGAACTGCGCATCACCGTGTCTGGAGCGATGGTGCAGGGCGATATCAAGTGCGTGACCTGCGGCCGGATCACAGAGGGAAAATGGGTGCAGGTAACGGTGACGGACACCGGTACAGGCATCCCACCCGATGTGCTGCCCCACATCTTTGAGCCCTTTTTCACCACTAGAGCGCCATTGGGCAGCGGGTTAGGATTGGCCCAAGTGTACGGCATCGTGAAACAACACGGGGGTCACATTGACGTAGAGACCCAAATGGTAGACGCGGATCGCAAACAAACCGGCGAACAGTCCACAGGGACAACATTCACCCTCTACTGGCCAGCAATGATAGAACCGAAACCGGAATCATTGACACAGAAACCACTAGGTCTGGCTCAAGGAAATGAACAAGTCATCTTGATAGTAGAGGATGATATAACCACACAGACAGCCCTGGTGAATGTGTTGGAGACATTGAACTATAAAACGCTCAAAGCATCCAATGGCAAAGAGGCTTTGGAGATTTTTGAGCAGCATTGGCAAGAGATTTCCCTAGTGCTAAGTGACTGGGTGATGCCGCTTATGGATGGAATAGAGCTAGTGCATAAATTAAACCAGTACCATTCGGTGGTGAGAGTATTGATGCTGACCGGTCATCCATTGGACGAGAGCACCCAGAAATCAGTGCCGGAGGGCGTGGTGGGTTGGGTGCAAAAGCCTCTGCGCCTGGAACAACTCGCCGAGGCAATCGCGCTAGCGCTGGTTGAGGAAATCGCATAGGCTGCTCCCGCTAGAACAGAATACCGCGGTGAACAATGAAACTAGAACTCGACCTAAAGCAAGCGCTCGATGTCCACAAACAATCCATTCTGGCTTTTAGCCAAGACCTCATCAGAATTGCCAGTGAGAATCCGCCCGGTAATTATTACGGCGAGTGCATGGACCGTATTCAGCTGGAACTGGACCGCCTCGGATTCGCGCACCAAGTGATAGATGTGCCGGGCTATCCTGAGCGCCCACGCTACAACCTACTCAGCTTTCACGGAGACGGTCAGCGCACGCTCTACTTTCATGGTCACTATGACGTGGTGCCCGCGCACAGTCGCGCGCAGTTCGATCCTCGCGTGGAACAAGGACGATTGGTTGGTCGCGGTTCCGCCGACATGAAAGCGGCGCTCGCGGGCATGATCTATGCCGCGTATTTGCTCAAGGAACTCGATGTTCCCCTGCGAGGTCGCATCGGCCTGTGCATCGTGGCGGACGAAGAGACAGGCGGTCAAGGGGGCTCACGCTATCTGCAAGAGATCGGCCTGCTGGGGCAAGACGCCATCGCCATGCTCATCCCGGAACCAACCAGCGGCGTCATTTGGAACGCGAACCGGGGAGCGATCACCCTGCAAATCACCGTCAAGGGTAAGGCCGCCCACGTGGGGTTGCAGCACCAGGGTGTCAATGCATTCGAGCAAATGTTGCAGGTGGCTGCGGCTTTGCAAAGCCTCAAGGCCGAGGTGGAAACGCGCAAGACCAGCTATCACATCGTGCCCGAGGCAGCCGCCCACTCGATCCTGATGCTGGGCGGTCAGGTCGAGGGCGGCACGAACTTTAACGTCGTGCCCGAAATCTGTACGTTCACAGTGGACAGGCGATTCAATCCTGAAGAAGACCTGGAAACCGAAAAAGCCCGGCTCTTTGCGGTGCTGGAAAAGCTCCAACGGCAGGGAATCGATCTAGAGGTCAACGTCTTACAGCAAGCCCACTCCTCTGGTGTTGCGGAGGATCATCCGGTTGCCCAAGCCCTGGCGGAAACCGTCGAGGCTGTGACCGGAGAACGTCCACCCTTTGAGATGTGCCCCGGCCTCCTGGAAATTCGATGGTACGCCCGCCAGGGGATTCCGGCGTTTGCCTACGGGCCAGGCTTGTTAGAGGTAGCTCACGGTCCGAATGAGGCTGTCGAGATCAAGCGCATCTATGAGCACACGCTCATCTATGCACTGGTGGCGGCTCGTCTCCTTTCTTGAATGCTGGCTTTTGCACGTCATATCGCCCCCGATGTGATCATTGTCCATCAGCCCACTAAAGACAATACCCGTGAATGAGTGACCACTCAGTGTTCATCCAGTGAGATTTTGATACAGTTTGGCAAGAATTTGACTTGGCAACAGCGCCTGTGAGCCTTTTTCAACCAAAAAAGTGTCCCGAGGGCACAAAATCTTGCAGAAAACGGCTGCCAAGCACTTGGTAGTCGAGGATTTATCAAGTCAAAAATTCATTCACGGATATTGCCACTAAAGACGAACGTCACTCAACGCAAACAACTGCCTGCTTGCTCAAATGGTACATCGAGATTATCATATATGTGTATCTCTTTTCCATTATCTAGCAAAGGAGGAACTATGCAAGACTCGAATCGCGACCTCGAACGAGACAAGAAACTTGATCGCCGTTGGTGGCAAGGCTTATTACTGATGTTGATCGTCACACTGGTCTTGATGAGCAGTGCAACAGGGTTTGTGCTCGTGTTTAGCCGGGTAATTCGCAACGCCGAACCAACACAAACGCCATGGAGTATGGCAGGAGCTATTTTACTTTTTGGGTTGCTGCTCGTCATGGGTATTGGCGGCTTGGTACTTTTGCTTTTTATTACGCGCTGGTCAATGGAAAAACAAAGACGAAACTTTGCTGACGGCACTCGGATCTTGCAACGTACCTTGCCCCAACTGGTATCCGAACGAGAAACAAAAGCAGCCAAAGATCTCTTTTCGGGCAAGTTGTTTATCAAGCTATTGTTGTTGTTGCCAGTCTACTCGATAACTATCGGTGTGCTAGCTGGATTATCCGCAGCGGTATTCAACGCTTTTGGTCTAACGCGCCTGAATGGGTTTCTGAAATCGTCATATGGGTACTGCTCTTGGGAAGCATATTGATCGTCAGACAGACGGTCGCCAAACGCCGTGAGAAACAAGGTGAGGATAAAGCGCCCTCGCTCAAGATGACCTTTTTGGGAATAATGGGCAGGCTGTTCTTTTTCGCTTAGCATATTGCCTTTATTTGGCTTTTTGGCACTGCTCGATCAGATCCAAACACTCGTAGCTTCCCTGTTGATGCTCATTCTATTTCCGCTGGGCTTTGGCTTGCTCTCGATGACGTATCTGATGGTTCCTTTTTTGTGGGTTCTGGCAGCCTTGAAACGAGGTGATTATGAAAAAGCTATCCGTCGATCACGATGGATGGAGCAGGTCCACGCCTTTCGCGGCGCGTTCCTGAACCTGGACGGTTTCGCGCTTTTCCTGGCCGGACGCTATGAAAAAGCCCAACAGTTGTTGCAAGACAGCATTCGTACAACGCGCAGAGAACTCGCCGCTGGGGGCGCAGACGGGTTAGACAACATTGGATGTGTCTTGACAGCGCAAGGACAGTATGACGAGGCGATCAAAATGTTTGAGGGTACGATAGAGATCTCGCCCAAACACGTGGGGGCGTACAATGATCTAGCGCAAGTGTATCTATTTCAGGGAATTGAACCTCAACGAGCGTTGGAACTGACAGAGCGCGCGCTGAAAAATTACAACGCCTCGTTTTGGTACAGGTGGTTAGAGCGCTTCAATTTCGGCGCTATTTGGGCTAGCCGGGCCTGGGCATTGGCACTGTTGGACCGCCACTCGGAAGCCGCAGAGGCATTAGAACAAGCTTTTACTGGCACAGACCGCAGCTTTGTGCCTGAATTTGCGGGTGTGCATTTTCGCGCAGGACAGACCGAGTTGCTACGCGGAGATCATGCACAAGCGGTCGAACATTGGGAGCAAGCGTGTCAACTCGATCCACAAGGCCACTATGGTGGTCTGGCTGCCAAAGCTTTGGGCAATTCCACATCGCCGTTAATGCATTCATCACCAGAAAATGTCTAATTATGTTACAGAAAGGAGTGATACGCAAAATGATCGAGATTTCAACACCAGATGCCCCAAGACCTGCCGGGCATTACTCGCAGGCAATCGTACACAATGGGTTGGTTTACGTCTCTGGGCAGTTGCCCATAGATCCCCAGACCGGAGAGAAACGCACAGGTTCAATTGAAGAGCAAGCGGAACAAACCCTAAAGAATTTGGCCGAGATACTCAGAGCCGCAAATAGCGATCTGAACCAAGTTGTGAAAACGACGGTGTATGTATCGGACATCGAGTTGTGGGGACGGGTGAACGTGGTATATGCCAAGTTCTTTGGAGATCATCGCCCGGCACGAGCGGTGGTGCCGACGAGGGACTTGCACTATGGGTTTCAGATCGAGATCGAGGCAATCGCTGCTGTAAGCGGCTAGCTTTATCGGACGCTTTTTAGCCACGAATTATAAGCGGCGCGACGCAACGCGACGAAATAGCAACGCGACGAAATTAGTGAAAATTCGGTGCAACCTACGGTTGCCTTAATTCGTGGCGAAAAATCAAAAAGGGAGACAAACATATGAAGGTCACCGTATGCGAGCTTGGGAACGATTCGAATGCCCTAGCGCAAGATTGGCAATCTTTGGTCGCGCACGCCAAATCTGAGGGCAGCGATTTGGTGCTGCTGCCAGAAATGGCTTTTCACCCTTGGGTTGCCCAGACCGATCAAGCAGACCCAACGGTTTGGCAGGCGGCGGTCGATGTCCACGATCGATGGATGCCCCAATTGGCCGAACTGGCTCCCGCTATCGTGGTCGGTTCGCGTCCGATCATCCAACAGGGAAAACGACTCAACGAGGGTTTCATCTGGGAAGAATCCTCCGGCTATCAAACGGTGCATCACAAATATTATCTGCCCAACGAAGAGGAGTTTTGGGAAGCATCGTGGTACGAGCGCGGAGAATACGAATTTTCGGTGACTCAAGCCAACCAAGTGCGGATGGGTTTTCTCATTTGCACCGAATTGTGGTTCAATTTTCACGCCCGCGAGTATGGCAAGCAGGGGATTCATCTGTTGGTGTCCCCACGCGCTACCCCGGCAGCGACATCCGACAAGTGGATCGCTGGTGGAAGGGCGGCGGCGGTCGTGTCGGGGGCGTTTTGTCTGTCATCGAATTTTGGCGGTGTTAGCGAGGCGGGTATCAAATGGGGCGGCAACGGTTGGATCATCGAGCCTGAAGAGGGCCAGGTGTTGGGCGTGACCTCACGGGAACAGCCGTTTCTGACAATGGACATTGATCTGAAGGTAGCTGAAAGAGCCAAACGCACCTATCCTCGTTACGTGCCGGACTGAACTGGACAGAAAACACCCCTACTTGGCTATTTCTCTCAACATCTCTGCCACGACCTGGGGCAAATCCAACGCCTTGCCCCGTTCCAGCGCTGTTTCCAATTCGCCAGCGGAGAGTGTCTCGCGCAACGTGGAGAGGATCGGCTCGGCTTCTTCCTTGTTTTGTGCATCTATTGCCGGATGGTCCAGTACCAACCCCAACAGTTCTGCCGCCCGCACGTAATCTTTGGCCTTGGCCTGCAACTCGGCGATTCCGGTCAGCGCGAACAATGTGATGGGAATCACCCCGATGGCGGCTGATTTTTCCAGGGCCCCGTACAGGTATTTCAAAGAGACCTCATCTTTATCCAAACTGGCATAGACGAGCCCCAAGTTGATGAGGCTGGCTGCGATCACCAGGCGTAGGTCGACTTCTTCGGCTATCGCCAGGCTTTTTTCATAGTGGCGTGCTGCATCCTCATACTTGGCCTGAATGCGGGCGATCTCGCCTAGATTATTGAGACAAATTGCAGCCCCCTGACGGTCGCCTATTTCCTGGTGAAACGTCAGGCTTTCCTCCAAGTGTTGCTCCGCCTCTTGATACTCACCCCGTATCCGGGCAGCACTGCTCAAAGTCCTGAGCGTGATGGCGATCCCTTGCCGATCACCGAGTTTTCTGTATATTGCCAGACTTTCCTCAGCATAGCTCTGTACTTTGGCAAAATCCCCGCGCCTAAAGGCAATTGAGCTTAGCCCTCGCAATGCCAGCGCTCTGCCCTGTGTATCATTGCACTCGTAGGCCAGCCCTATCGCCTTTTTCAGGTGACGCTCCGCTTCATCATATCTCCCTTGGGTATCGGCAACTCGGCCCAATTCGATGAGGGCCATGGTCTCTGTCTGCGAGTCATTTGCTTGGCGAGCCAGTGCCAGCCCCTCGTCAAAGTGCTGTGTTGCCTGGACATAATCACCCACCCGGTTATGCGCGTTCCCAAGCCTGATCAGCAATGCTGCTCGGTCTGCCATGTCGCTTTCTGACAACGTCGATTCTTCTGGCAAGAGAAATAGTGCCCGCTTCAGAACGTCGATCGCATCACGAGCGGCACTCACCCGGAGCAAATCCTCGCCAGACCGCCGCAAGTAGGCCACCGCTTTGGTCTTTTCGTTGGCCAGCTCGTAATGCCCCGCGATCAGGCTCAAGTACTCGCCCAACCGCTCCCCAGCGTTGGCCTCCAGCCACTGGGCTACTTGCGCGTGATACACGCGGCGCAGCTTTAGGAGCACGGTCTCGTAGGTGACATCGCGTAGGATGGCGTGCTTGAAAATGTACTCGGCCGTTTCCTCAAAGGCCGAACGCCCGCGCCGGAAAATCAGTTCGCGCCCCTGGATCGCGTCCAACAGCACATCCACTTGACCGATCTCAGTGTCTACCAACTCTACGACCAAGGCGTCCCAGAACAGTCGACCTGCTACTGAAGCGCGTTGCAGGATTTGTTTCTCTTGGTGCGGCAGGGTATCGAGCCGGGCTTGGAGCACACCGGTCAACGTTGGCGGCACGCGCACCTTGGCCAAACGGTCCGACGAGATGTGCCATCGCTCTTCCCCGCGCACGATCACGCCATCCTCGATGAGCATCTTGATCAGTTCTTCGACATAGAATGGATTGCCCTCGGCCCCTTCTACAACCAGAGCACGCAAGTTGTCGGGCACCTGATCCACCCGCTGCAAAATCTCGCTCACCAATGCCCGGCTGGCCCGCCGGGAGAGCGGTTTGACGTCGAGCTGGGTGTAGGTCCTGTGATCTTGGGCCCAATTTGGGTGGCGCTCAAAGAGCAAAGGTCGCGCCAGGCAAACTACGAGCAGCCGCGCATTCGCGATTTCCGTCACGAGATGATGAACAACGTCCAGCGAGCTATCGTCGGCCCAATGAACATCATCCAAGAATATCACAGTGGGCTGGTCGGCCACCGTTCGCACATAGGTGGTGAGGTAAGCCGTCGCTATCTGGCGGAAGGAGGGGCTGCCCAGGAGGTTTTTCACTGCCACGCTGGCGCTAAAGTCAAAGCCTACTAGGTGACCGACCAGGTCGGCCCGGTCTGCGTCGAGGATGCCATCCATTCCGACGCGGAATTTGTTCAGGACCGCAGCCGCGCTGTCGCTCTCGCGGATGTTAAAGCGGTAGGCGAACATGTCGCGAATGATGCTGTAGGGGATGTTGACCATTGCGGGCGTGGCCCGGCCTTTGAAATAGTGAATCTGGCATAGCAGTGACTCGGTCCAGCGTTCGAATTCGTACAGCAAGCGCGACTTGCCTACCCCGGCGTCGCCCACGACGGTCACGATGCAAGGTTCGGCATTTTCTAGCTTGTTGTCAAAATCGCCTTGCAGGGTAGCATCCTGAAAAGCGCTTTTCAGGATCAACAGTTCGGCATCGCGCCCCACCATGTGGGTCTCGATGCCCTCCACGCCCCGCGTGATCATGCGGAAAGCGTGCGGCTTGGCCCGCTGGACCACGTAGGTCTGTACCAGCCCGGTTCGGCCCTTGACCGTGATCGGGTTCTGGGGCTGCACGTCAAAGATGCCGCGCACGTGGCGGTAGGTGTCGCGCGAGATCAGCACCTCGCCGACCGGTGCCGCTTGTTCGAGGCGATTGGCGAGATTGACAGCGTCTCCGATGGCAGAGAACTCGCCCGTCGTGCCCACGCCGCCCAAAAGTACTGGGCCGGTGTTGATGCCCACACGCATCTGCAAAGATGCATCACGATACGTCTCTACGAAACTGTGGATTTCGGCCTGCATATCGAGCGCCGCTCGAATCGCCCGCTCCGGGTCGTCCTCGCGGGTTTCGCCCGCACCCCACAGCGCCATCACCGCGTCACCAATGTGCTTGTCGATCAAGCCGCCGTGCTCGACGATGACGGTGTCGATGCACTGCCAAAGGGCGTTCATCGTGTCGCTCACGATTTCGGCATCCATCGACTCGGCCATCGCCGTAAAGCCAGACACGTCGGCAAAGAGGATGGTAACCTGTTTGCGTTGTTCGGTGATTGCTTGCGCTTGCAGCTCGGCCAGTTTCTCGCGCAGTGGAGCCAGCGCTATGTCGACCACGGCATCGCCCAGTATGGCCCGCTGCGCTTCGAGGGTGGCGATGGCGTGGTCGAGTTGTTCGTGTTCTGTCATCTATTTTTCCTATTTCTGTGCCATAGGCAAAGTTCTATTGTGTTACTGCTGATTGACTGACAAATCTCTTTAGAACCACAGATGAACGCAGATTCACGCAGATGAATGTCGAATTTAGCTTGAAAACAGTTGAAAATCTGTGTTCATCTGCGTTTATCGGCGGTTACTCTTTTGCATCTGGTATCTTGTTAGTTTTGTCAGTCAACCAGGTATGTTTGCTGACAAAATCCTCAATCAACTGCGCCGCTTTTTGAGGGCCACCGAATGATTTTAGAATTTGACTCTGTATTTGCGCGTTCAATGACTATAAAGGTGTGGATAGCACTCGGTTGATTTTTTCTTGAAATTCTTCCAGATCGATCTCCCTTTTGCCAGAGCCGTTCGCTTTTGGAAAAACACACTCTCCTGCTCCAACGGCTGCAACTCGACGGGCATTACTCTCCCGTTCCGAAAAAGTTGGGACGATGACAGCAGGAGTGCCTGTATAAAGACCGGTCTGACATGAGCCATACCCACCGTGATGGATCATCAGATCGCATTTCTGTGCCAAACGTAAACCGGGTAGATAGGCGGCAAAATGGAAATTGTTTGGTAGGGGAAGCAGTTCCTTGGGCAACTTGTGATTGCCCGTTGTCAAGATCACGTTTGCATCTATTTTTGATAGAACTTGGATGCAAGCTCGGATGATTATGGCCGAGTCCAAAAAGGTTTCTTTTGGCCCGTAGCGCGGATTTCCCGGATAAACCCATATCAGGGGTTTGTGATCCATATTTTCGATCCACTCTGGGAGTATATCGTCTGTTTTTTCCCAAAGTACCGGGCCGATATGCGTGCATTGGGTGCCCTCTGGAATAGGATCAACCTCTCGAGTGCCGATTACGAGTGTCAAATCACCAATGTTTAGCTCTTCGACTTGAGCTATCGGTTCGAGTCCATAGCTGGCGATCACTTTGTTGATGGTTGGCAGCGCTGAGGCCAAGTTCTTGGGATGTTCTTTCCACCAAATCAACCCGTTGTTATCAGGACGGCCGTCTGCTTGAATTACGGCAATCAAGGCTTGTTGAGCGCCCTGGCAGCAATGCAAGCAAATGGATTCCAGAAATCGACGACAAAGTCTGCACCAATGTCAATGATTAGTTTTCTGTATGCCTCGCAGTTTGCCCTGACAAAGTTTTTGTTCATCATTCCGGCCATTGCGGCTGCGTGATCCATAGTCCATATTTCAGCCGTCGTTGACGCAAACTTGGTCGGTATCGCTCGAACCAAATTGTACACAAACTTGAACATGTTTCCCAACTCGTCTCTATAGCTCTTTGATCTAAAGAACTGTCCCAAACTAAACCTGCTGATTTGATATAGTGGATGTTTGGGGACGAGATTTTCAAATCCAGCATCGTTTATCAAAATACTCGGTGCTTTTGCTGGGCTGGAAAACACGATTTCGTGCCCGTTCTCGGCAAGCTCTTTGGCTATCGGCAGCGAACGGGTCAATAGTCCAAGATCATTTGAAGGGAGAGTCGTAAACAAAAACTTTATTGTGATCGTCCTTGTACCTCAGCCAAGTTTACCTAAAGGCCGCCTGCATCAGTTCCCACAGCCGTTCCATATCCACCTCCAATACCACGTTGACGTTCGGCTCGTGCCCCGATTGATCGAACCAGTCCACCGGGGTCTGGCCGCGGGTGTGGTGCCCGGCCAACTCGACCTGAACGTGGTGCATCTCGGCCTTGCGCACGATGTCTGGTTCCAGTGCCACGGCAACTGCCAATCCATCGGGCGTGAGCAGTTCCCGACGGCCCATAAACTGGTGGAGGAACTCGATGGTCTGCTGGGTGATGCGCCGGAAGAACTCGGCGCGTGGAGAATCGATAGCCATCAACGTCTCGATCTGTTGGGCCGTGAAACCGTGATCCATGGTCGTTTCCCACGAGATGAGGGTCAGCCCCGGCCAGGCGTCAAACACGATGGCGGCCGCTTCGGGATCGGTGTAGGCATTGAACTCGGCGGTGGTAGTCACGTTGCCCGTGCCGCGAATCGAGCCGCCCATCACGACCAGTCGCTTGTACTTGGTGGGAAGCATGGGGTCGAGCCGGGTCGCCAGCGCCAGGTTGGTCAGCGGGCCAATCGCGACCAGCGTCAACTCGCCCGGCGACTCGTTCGCCACCCGCACCAGGGCGTTGACGGCGTGCTCGTCGGACACATGGCGCTTGGAGGGCGGGTAGCCGCTGTTACCCAGGCCGTCTGTGCCGTGCACGTGGCTGGCATCGGGCGCGGGCGCTACCAGGGGCCGACTGCACCCGGCATACACCGGCACATTTTGCTCCAGGACGTCCAATATGGTGCAGGCATTGGCCGTCGTCCGCTCCAGAGAGACGTTACCTGCTACGGTCGTGATCGCCTCGATTTGCGTTCCATGGTGCGCAAAGGTCATCATGATGGCGTGAGCGTCGTCCACGCCGGGGTCAGTATCGATTACGAAACGGTTCATATTGCCTCCTCAAGTAGTTACGACGATTGTGCTATTGCAAGACATACACTGCAAAATCGTCAAAGGCCACGCTAACCGGGTCTTCCACAGATGAGACGCAAACGCCAACTTGGCCTCCAGCTACGCCAGGCCATGTGATAGGGTCATCATCGTTAATTGGCTCGTCGTTGATAAAGAGATAGATGTCGCCGTCACGATATTCCATTCTGATCCGGTTAACGTCATCGGCTTCGGGCTTGATCTCGGAAAAAGGTCGCCACGGACATCTGTCTTGCCAACCTTCCGAGGTATGCTGGCATAGGCTGTAACGCCGTTCGTCATCCATCCGAAAAGCAAAGAACTCGCTGCCATGCCCCCCAAAGATCAACCCATAACGGAATGGGGCGGGGTCTCCAAACAAACGAACTTTGACAAGAATCACGTAATTCTCATCATAAGTTTCGCTGCCGTTGGCATACTGCCAAGTTATTGATTCTGATTTGTGTACATCTACGTGTAGTTCTCCGCCCTGTATATACCACGTGCGGCGATCATTTGTGCTGATTGCCTCGTCTGTCGAAAAAGTGTCATAGAACACTCGAGTCCACCTAGGCGTGGGGGTGGAAGAGGGAATGGGCGTGTTGGCCACACATTTGTTATCCACAAGTGTTGAATCCAGAGGGCAGGGCGTAGGGAGGCTTGTTGGCGGCAGCGGAGTAGCCGTTATGACCCACGGCGTCTGCGTAGGTTCCGGTGAGGGTGTCTGGGTGTTGGTAGGAAGTGGTGTATGTGTGGGTGTCGGCAAAGGCGTCCGAGTATTGGTGGGAGATGGTGTTTCTGTGGGCACCGGTGAAGGGATTGGTGTAGCTGTCGGTGTATCGGTCAGTAAGGAGGACACAATAGCTGCTAGTGGGGTGGGTGTTTGGGAAAGAATTGGCCCCAAGGAATCGATCACCACGCAGCATCCGATCAACCCCAGGAATGCCCCGGCCGCAAGAACCCATCTGAGGTTTATGGCTCGTTTGGCAATTGGTTCGGGAGGTTCTACCGGAGGCGTGTCGGGCTCTGCGGCGCGACTGTCTGAAAGCATCACGGGTTTTCCCTCAACCGCTCGGCGCAGATAATGGAGCAGTTCCCCAGCGCTTTGAAAGCGATCCTGGGGAGACTTGGCGAGCGCTTTTAGCACCACGGCCTCGACCGCTGCCGGTATGGACGAGTTCAACTCGGAGGGAGGCGGGGGATCATATTCCGCGTGGTTAAGCATCACCGAAAGCGGCGTGTCGCCGGTGAAAGGCGGTCTATGAGTCAATAGTTCGTAGAGCACGATGCCCAGGGAATAAATATCAGACCGGTGGTCCAACGCTTCGCCACGGACTTGTTCCGGGGACATGTATTCGGGCGAGCCAAAGACGCGTCCGGTCGTCGTTTGAAAGGTGCGGGATGATGCTTTGGCAATGCCAAAATCGGTCAATAGCACGTGATCCTGGGCATCTATCATAATGTTGCTGGGCTTGATATCACGGTGGATCACATTCCGCCGCAGCGCGTACGTCAACGCCGATGCAAGTTGCTCTACGAAACCAAGCACCCGCTCCAAAGACAGTGGTTCATCTGACTTTTGGAGCAATTGCGCCAACGTAGCTCCATGGATGCATTCCATAGCAATGTAAGGCTGCCCCTCGGCATCGCCATGTTCATAAACTGTGACAATATTGCGATGCCTCAAACCGGCGACAGTCTCAAACTCGGCCTGGAAGCGATGGACAAAGGTCCTATCCCACAACAAGTGTGGTGCCAATACTTTGAGGGCTACGATACGATCCGACGCTGTATCACGGGCCTTGTAAACAGTAGCAAAGCCACCTCGCCCAATTTCCTCGAGAACTTTGTATTTGCCCAGTTGCTGATCGTTCATCGGGACTCCTTGTTGTGGGCCATCAACCCATAGAAGCGCTCCAGGAAGGTGCTTTCGAGAACTATCTCGATCTCAATGCCGGTTTCCGCGTACACCTGGGGCACCAAGTGGCTGAACGGTAAATCGGGTTGAAAGCGATCTATGTTGAAGAATAGATCCAACTGTGTCACTAGGTCATCCAAGTACACTTGTTTTCCCCTTATGACCAGAATGTATTCTAACATTGAGTTCACTTGCTTGGCGGGTCTGGCGTGTGATGGTCACCGTCCGTTATCGTCTTATGCTCGGAGCAGTTGAAGTCGTCGCCGCCGACAGCCAAGCTAGATAACGATCTCTTCCTCGCCATAGATAATGAGAAAGTGTTCCTTGCCATCTACATCATAAAAGCAAATGACACGATAATCCTCGATTCTTCCTCCATAGTCGAAGTTACGTCTATCGAGATAGCCTGTGGGCAGCAATGAGACATCCCCAAATTCCATATGGCCTAACTCAAGAGATGGATTCATATCTATATGGATCGGGCTTGAGCTTCTAAGAGTCCAAATCTCATTCCCACGCGAAGGAAGCTTAATCGCAATAATCACTTTGTTAGGGTTAAGTGTGACTATTTTCACTTCAGCATCATCAGTGCGATTACACAGCATCTCGTACATTTCTTTCATGTTTTGTGCTCCTCTGTGACTGGCCAACTATGATCATTCCGTGATAGCGAATACCCCCCCATCACTCCGGCCAAACACCTCCGGAAAGTACATCTCGTAGGCGTGGGTGGGGATGGCCCGGTACTCGCCGGGCAGACTGGCGCGGATGAGGTACGTGTATTCGTACGTGCCGCGTGGCAGGTAGGTGGCAAAGAGCACGGTCTTTTCATCCCGCATCTCGGTGTGGCTGAACCACCACCAACCCCAACCGCCCCACGGATTATTCCGGTCGGTGCGGGATAAGTTGGGCCGCTCGCCGACAACGCTGGTCGTTTGCAGGCTCTGGTCGACGCCCTCGGCACCAGCGGGGAAGGGGTCCTCTACCACCACGTAATGCAGGTCGTTGGGCGCGATGATGGTCAGCTTGACCTGGATCACGTCGCCCACCTGCGCCTCGGTTATGGCCCGGCATTGTTCCTCCTCCGGGTCGCAGTCAGCCATCCGGTATTGGCGGCTGACGATGATGCCCCGGTTGAGGGCCGTGACCTCTTCCACTGGTTTATAGTAGCGCAGGTACATGCTATAGTACAAACGGCCCGTGCCCTCGTCCTCCTCGGCGGGTGCCCAGCGCTCGATGACGACGCGGTTCGCCTCATCGCTCAGCAGCTCGGCGACCTCGATCTGGAGCTTGACCGTCTCCTTGATGTTTGCGCGATCCACGCTCCCCTCGCCCAGCTCGTCGCCGTTGACGACCACGTGCCAGTTGTACGCTCCCTCCAGTTCCTCAGTGGCGACCATCCAGTCGGTGAGACCAATGATGGCCCAGGCGGTCTCTTGCGTTGTTTCCCAATATCCATCTTTTCTGGCGACCATTAACCAGCGCACGGTGTTGGGGGCCAGGGCGTTGTCGGGGTCCAGCCGGGCCAGGGCTGCCAGCACGATGGAGGTGGAGCGGGTGTCGGTGTTCATCGCGTAATAGTCGACGCGCTCCTCCTCCCAGTGGGCGCCGGTGGCGCTGACGATGGCGTCGCCGGTGATGTCAGAGAGCAGGGTGTCCACGCGGGTGGCGTCCTTTGGTTCCAGCAGCCCCAGCGCCATCGCCAGATACGCCTTGCCAAAGGTGTCCAACACCTCGCGTTGGCCAAACAGGGTGACGGTGCGCCCCATGTCGCCCCGGTCGGCCTCGGCCAGCACGTACAGGACGAACGCCTGCCGGTTGGCCTGCCAGTGACGTTCCACGTCGCGGGGCCGGAGCAAGCTTTCCTCCAGGAAATCGCCCGCCAGTTCCATTACGTCCTCGTCCACCACGAACCCGGCCCGCTGCGCCTCGACCATCCCCAGCAGAACGTAGGCGGTGAGGAAGGGGTTCGACGCGTCAACAGTCCACCAGCCCCAGCCGCCGTCATAGTGTTGCTGGTTGTAGAGCCGTTGCTGACCGGTGCTGACCAGGTCCGGCAAGCGCTCCTCCAGGTCGGGCCGGTCGATGTCCAGTTCCTTGAACGCCCGGTAGGTGACGACGTTGGGCAAAAAGCGGCTGACGGTCTGCTCGACGCACTCGTAGGGATAGTGCTCCAAATAGTCGAGCCCGTCCACCATGCCCGCCGCTAGCGACGGGTCCACGTGCACCGACAGCTCTCCCTGAGTGGGGTCGTAGCTGGGCGGCAGCACGACCGCCTCCAGCCGCTGACCGTCGGCGTCAAAATGACCGGCGGTCGCGACCACCTCTGGCGTGCTGTAGCGATAGACCGGCAGCACGATCTCAACGGCGTCGGAGAACGATCCGTCATCCGACCGCGCACCATAGCGCAGCGTCACTGTCTCTGCATCCTTCACCTCCACCCGCCAAACGACCTTCTCCTTGCCCCCAGCCGCGATGCTCACCTGCACACTTGCAGACTCGCCAATTCGCAATCCCTCCGCCTCCAAAACGATCTCCACATCCAACGATTGACCAGTATTGTTGTGCACCACGGCGGCCAGTTCGGCCTCGTCGTTGACGACGAAAAAGCGCGGCGCGACGGGACGGATCAGCAAATCCTTGCTGCTGACAATGTCCACATCGACCTGGCCCACCAGCGTCTCGGCGGTGACGCCGCGCGCGCCCATGCGCCAGGTGGTCAGGTTGTCGGGCAGTTCGACGCTGACAGTGGCGTGGCCGTCCTCGTCGGTGCGCAGGGTGGGGTTCCAGTAGGCAGTGTCTTCAAAGCGGCTGCGCACGGGGCCAAACTCGTCAAAGCCGCCGCCGCCACCCATCCCCTTGACCTCGGATGCGACCTGCTCGGCGACGCGGTCGCCAGAGACCGTGAGACCGTTGGCCGTATAGATGCCCAGCCCACGCTCGCGCCAAAAGTGGCCCACGATATCCTCGCGCTGATCGGCCAGCGACAGCACCGACAGGTCGACCAGGCTGAGGGCCAGCTCGGCCTCGACCGGGTCTCCGGCACTGTCAGCGACGTCCACGTCGTAGAACACGGTATCGCCGGGCACGTAATGTTCATCGTCCGTTCGGTCGGGGGTCAGGGTGATGGTCAGCTCTTTTTCGGTGGTATCGATGGGCAGTTGGACGTAGCCGACCTTAAAGGTGGGCAGCGGCGTGGTCTCGTCCACCCCCTTGGCGATGACGACCGAGACGAACACGTTGGGAATGAGGTCCTCGGTGATGGGGATTTCGATCTGCTCCGAGTTGGTCTCTAGCGTCTGCACCCAGTGGCGGTAGATGTGCCCCCGCTCGACGGTGATGAGCGCCTCGACCGGCCCCTGGAACGGGTGCGGCACGAGGACGGTGGCCGTGTCGCCGACCTGGTACTGTTGTTTGTCGGGCACCAACTCGATGCGGTCGTTGTTCTCCTGCCGCCAACTGACGTACTCGCGCCCGCTGATCCACATGTACGTCGAGCTGCGAATCTCGTTCCCTTCGAGGTCGCGGCCGGTGGCGATCACTTTGTAGATGCCGCCTTTTTCGGGCGTAAAGCTGGCGATCCCCTCGCCGTCGGCGTCGGTGCCCGTCGAGGTGGTAAAGACCGGGGTATCCTCGACGCTGCTCTCCCAATAGTAGCGCCCATCCTCGGCTTGCTTGCGGACGCTGTACCAGTTGTGCTCGGCAAAGACGACAGTCAGGTCCGCGTGCGGGTAGGGCTCGCTGTCCCAACCGACGGTGATGACATTGACGTCGTTCTCCTCGCCCGTCCGCCCGACGTAGCGCTCAGGCCGCAGGCCGATATAGTACAGCCCCTTGTGGACGATGGCCTCGGTCCGGTTGCTCACCTGCTGGTTGTTGACGTCGGTGACGGACACCTCCAGCGTAAAGCGCTGGCTGGAGAGATACTCGGCGATGTCGGCCTCGACGCTGAACGTAAAGCGGCCCTCGGCATCGGTGATGCCGGTTCCCTCGTCGATCAGCTCGCCGTAGGAACTGTAGCGCTCGTCGCGCCGCCAGAGACGACTGTAATCCCGATCCCTAAAGCTCCAGCGTCCCTGGCCTTGGTAGCGGAAAAAGTGATCGGCGGAGAGGACGTGGTAGCGCACCTCGGCGTCGGCGACGGGGCCGCCAAAATAATAAGTGGTCAGGGCGGTAACGTTGATGTCCTCGCCATGGACGTACTCTGGCCTATCTAATGGACCGCTGCGGTCCACCTCCACCTCCACCTGGAATTCGGGCTTGCGGTACTCGGCCACCTGAAAGCTGGTGTAAAAGTACTCCGGGCGACCGCTGCGGTCGCCATCATAGTTGGCCGAGATCGAATAGTGGCCCAGCGCGGCATCCTCGCTCATGGTGAACGTGCCGTCCAGCGTGCCCATATCGCTCAGGGGCAGGTCGTCTTCATAGACGCGTGTGCCCTGCGAGTCCTCGATGAGGACGTGCATTTCGTCGTCCCCGGTGGGCAGGGAATAGTGGGCATCGTCGTCGCCCCGCAGAATGCCCTTGAAATAGACCGTCTGACCGGGGCGGTAGATGGGGCGCTCGGTGAAAAAGTAGGCCGAGAAGGGGTCCTGGTAACGCTCCGTCGGCAGGCTGAAATTCCAGGGCGAGACACCGTCGTACCACTGGTTGACGGTCGCGCCAAAGTCCTGATCGGGATTGTCCGGATCCCCGATAAAGGCGAACACGGGTGTGTACATTTCCAGCGGACGGTGCTCTCTGCCCGTGAACACGCCGTCCTGATCGGTACTTCCTTGGGCTAGGACGTTGCCCTCGTCGTCCGTTACCACGATGGGCAGGTTGGGCAGCACGTCACCCGAATTCAGGTCGGTGGCCCAGACCAACGATTCGGTGGCGCTCGTCTTGAGGCTCAGGCTGTGCCGGGAGACGACCAACATGGCTCTCTGGCGCTCGTCTATCGCGCCTAGCTGTGCTTCGGGATAAACGGCTTCCCAGTCGCTCCAGACCTCCAGGTAGTAGAGGCCCGGCGGCAGCGTGCCGGTTTCGTCACCGGCGAGGTTTGTACCATAGACGCGGCTTTGGTTCAACGGCGGGCTCACGTCCATCGTCCACTCGCGGACGAGGAACGCATCGTCGCCCCAGTAGCTGTCCCAATAGCTCCACCAATCGGCGCTATTGTTGCGCACAAAATCATTCATAGACATCCGGTAGAGGCCAAAGTTGATCTGGCTGACGTTGCGCGCGCTCACATAAGCCACAGTCTTTGTGTACGCGTTGTAGGTGCCGACGGGATGGGGTGCGTGCAAATAAAGCCAGGGATCGTAGGCACGGGTACTCCAGCGGATGGTGTTATCCTCGCCCAACGGTTGGCCGTAACGCCCCCGGACGTCGCCGCTGATGGTCACCGCATAGTCGGTGTTGGGCTCGATGGGGAAGGAGATGTCAAGTTGGGTGTTGCTGTCCCACCAGTAAGTGTAGACCTCGGTCTCAGAGACGGGCGGGCTGATGCTAAAGTTGCCGTTGATCGATTCGGGGTCCATCGGGCTGGAAAACTCAATCTCTAACCCGCCCCACGGATCGGCGTTCTGCTCGCCATCGGCAGGATCGCTGCGGACGATGGTGGGATACGCGATGGTGTTAAAAACCCACGAGCGCGGATAGAGCGTGCCAGCTTGACCTTTGGCCCCCTGGGTGTCGGCGGCGACCACTGCCCGGTACGTCTCGGCGAAATCGAGGGGTTGGTCGGGCGTAAAGCTCATCGTCTCCACGCCGACACGCTCCGGCCCCTGGCCCCGGCTCCGCGACCACTGGTACGGCTCGTAAGTGTGGCCGCCCGGCAGGACGAGGCCCTGATCGTGCCACTCAAAGGTGCCGGGGATGGCCTCACGGTTGCGCATATTTTGGAGTTCAAAGCCCGCCTCGGCGGACGCGTGGTCCATCGGTTGGTTAAAGGCGACGTGGATGGTCGGCTCGGTATCGACGTATATGGTGTCGTTCTCCGGGATGGTAGCGACGACGGCCGGCATAAGGGTCGTAAACTCCCAGACGAAATCGTCGGCCAGCAAGCCGCCGGTGGTGTCGTCCAGCCCCGCTGCGACTCGCGCCTGGTAGGTGGTTGCTGGTTCAAAGCCCTCATCGGGAGTGAACGTATAGATCGAGGTGTTGAGCCATTGGCCCTCGCCGCGCACCGGCGGGACGAAAGTAAGGGGCTGCGGCAAATTGTCTTGATCTTCAATAGCGGTCAGGGGTACCACCGGACGGTTAAAGAGTACAGTTACGGCAGCGTCGCTGGCGATCTCGGTGCTGTCCTCGGCAGGTTGTACGGCGGTCACCTCTAGGAATCCGACGGTGCTAAAGTGGAACTGCACCTGGGTGTCCATCTTGAGGCCAGCCTCGCTGCGGGCCTGCTCCTTGAGGGCGATGGTGTACTCGGAGGCCCGGTCGAATCCCTTGCCGGACGGCGTGAACTGCACCATGCGCGGGCTGATCCACTCGAATTTCCCCGGCACGGCTGGCTCGATGGTAAAGGCATCCTCCACCGCGTCCGCGTCCATCGGCTGGTCAAAGACGAGCATCACCGGCGCGTCGAGGGCCAGTTCCTCACCCCGCGCGGGGGCGATCTGGATCACCTGCGGCGGCAGCGGCGGCAGTGGGGTGGGCGTGGGGGTTAGAGTTGGGGGTGTGGTGGGTGTGGTCGGCGGCGGTGGTGGTGGGCCGAACCGGCAGGCCAGGATCACTGAGCCGATGATGACTAGGATGGAGATCAAGGTAACAGCGTTTTGTTTGTAGGATTTCATTTCACATCTCCTTTAACTTGTTTCAAAACCTTTTCGGGACGCAGATGAACATGATCTTTCTGTGGTTGTCTGAATCTGTGTTTTATTCCTTGCGAGTTGCTTCTTAACTTACTCCATTTCTGCCGCTCTGTCACAATACTCGGCACACAGATGCAATCTTGTCTGCAACTGGGAGAAGAAGAGAAAAACTATCTCTAGGTAGATTGAAGCGATTGCAAATTTCAAGTGCTCCAGTGATGTTGTGAGCAGTCCTGAGAGGAAAAATTACTTCGAGTCGCGTTTCAGGCAGATTAGGAGATTCAAAAATGAATCTATCAATAAATTGAAAAGGTGGTATGGATTCTGTCTGCATATCGACTGGCAATATGCTATAGAAAAACCCCATAATTGGACTGTCACCCATAACACAGACTGCCTTGCGATTGATGGCTTTAGCAATTAGGCTACCACTTGACAATGAAAGCCTATAACCACGCTCAATCATTCGCTGACCAGCTTCGCCCGTTCCAGCTCTGAGAACCACCCATTCTTGTGCTGAATCGATTAGATACAAACCCACAAAGTAGAGCTCAAACTCTCTAACTATCATATCGACAGATTGTTGCAAAAGTTGTTCAAGGCTAATGGAAGTTGTAGCTAGGTGTTCCAATTGGCTTATTACTTGCGCACATTTAGTCTTTCGATTCTCTAAACCACTTGACCAGAAACGTCGTGCCTTCATCAGAAACCTCTCTTTTTCGCAGCGATGTGGCTCGCATTGATCAAGCCGATCGCCCCCTCTCCACCAAATACATAAAGCGGACGATCGCCTCCCTCTCGGCGCTCTCTTTGAAGAAACGATTCTCGCCCGCGCGCGCATTATACAAAAACTCGTTCCCCTCCGCCACCAATGCCTCTTTTAATTCTTCCCCTACGCAATAGTTCTCTATCCCGTGCGCCCGCACCTCTGCTGTGAAATCGTGCCACGTGTACGAAAACTCCAACTGGTCCAAAGCCTGTGCCAGCAGTGTGTTGTCGGGCAGCAGAATCTCATCGGGATCCTCTTCGTCTTTCACCTGGAAAACCGATATCACCATCTGGCCCGTATCGTTCAGCCGTTCGCCGAACCTCTTTAACGCCTCGGCAAAATCGCCCAAAAAGTAGATCGAGTCGATGAGGATGATATAGTCGTAACCGGTTCCCGGAATCTCCTCCTGGGTCAGATCGACGCGCTCAAATTGCAGACTGTCTGATTTGTCTGCCGTTCTCTGCCGCGCTTGTTCAATCGCCACGTCGGAGAAATCGAGCCCCAGTATCGTGGCACCCGTCCGGTCGTGGATGTACTCGGTGATGTAGCCATTCGAACAGCCGATTTCCAGAATCTTGCTACCCGGCTTGATCAGAGAGACGAGCAGATCCAGCTCTCGCATGTGCATCAAGCCGTGCTGGTACAGGTCCTTGCCATAAACCTTTTCGCAGAACAGAGAGTGCGCCTTGCTAGACGCCGCTCGCCTGAAATATTCATTGTACCACTCGCGGGAGAACATTTCCATCTGATCGGGGTTGTCGGGATTCATCGTAACTGCTCCTCGTTTGGGATCGCTTACTATTGGACACTTGCCAAGTCTAGGTTTACACAGAGTTTTTAGAGAACCTAATCAGTGTCAAGTAACGCTTGTCAAATTACCCAATTTTCAATATCTTTGTGAATCTCTGTGACTCCTTTGTGCTCTTTGTGTAACTGTTTTTGCAAAGTGTCCGGTAGTGAATTCCACATGACACGAATGCTCTTGTTAAATTTACCAGAATTCGTGTCATTTGTCCATTCGTGGGATTCGTGATCCAGAATTGGATCCGAGTGTTCAGTCGCAACAACTACCGCAAGCTTCACAACAGTCGCAGCAGCCGCCATCGCAGTCACCACAGACCTCACAACAGTCGCAACAATCGGCATCGCAACTGCCGCAGACGTCGCAGCAGTCGCAGCCGTCAGCATCGCAATTGCCACAGTCGCAGCAGTCGCAACTGTCGCCGTCGCAACTATCACAATAGCTGCAGCAACTGCAGCACTCGCAGCAACAGTCGCAGCTTGCGGGATCGCTCAGACAGTCACAACAATGCCACCAAGGGCTGGGTTTTCTAGGGCGGCGTTTGTGCCTTTGAGCGAGTGAATGATTACTTTCAAGAGGAACCTCTGTATTTGATGCGTGGCAGTTGCATGACAATCCCCTGCAAGCCTGAAGGGTTTTATATCCCTTTTGCTTTAATTGTTGGGCGAGCAATGTGTGGAGCAAATCCGGCTGAATCAAGTCCAACTGATCCAAGCACTCGTTCAACTTGTGATAGGCTTGCCGAAATATCCTAACCGCTTGTTGTTGCCACTCGTCTCCTGAGAAGGATGCCGCCAGCGCGTTGAATCTGCCTGACTCTAGATCAGCCTCGTAATCCCGATAGCTGTCCAAGAGGACCATGATACGGCCAAACATACGGCCCATTTCGCGTAGGATGTCTGCGTTTTGGGGGCGATTCGCGATAACGGCAGTGTGTCCAAAAGCCGCGCCCACGGCGATTTCTGTAGGTCTAGCGTAAGAGAAAAAATCTTGTCCGGGTTGAGCTTCTACCTCGGCCTGACGACGGATTTGGTTGGTGATAATGTCGGCGTCGAAACCAAAAGCCCCGGTTGCCTTTTGGGCCGCCCGCATCCACCGGTCAGAGATACCCGCAGCGACCCATCGTATGTGCCGCCAACCGGTTTCGGCGTCATGGACGTGATCTTGGATCTTGGTCGAGGCCATCATCAGGGCCATAGACGCGGCGTACCGCACGCCTGGGTTGGCGGCGGCGGGCACCGTCATCTTGAAAGAATTGCGGAGCGGACAATAACTAGTGCGTTGGGTTTGGGGCTGGGGTGTTTGGGCATCGCATAGGACGGACAGCAAGGCGGCGTCGTAATTGGTGGCCGTGCGGCAGGCGTGGCCGTGGTGATGTTTCAGGCCCAGGCACACGCCGCAGACGTGCCCCATCCATTGCTGTCTTTGGCCCGGTTCCATTGTGCAGCTAGCGCTTTTGAGTACACCGAACATTGATCTTGATCCTTATTTTAACTTTCCTTCAATGCCTGGCTTATCACTTGAGCCAATTGCTCCAATCGTGGGGGTTTGAGCAGCCAGCCACTTAGCCCTTGTGCCTGAAGACCTTTCAGTTCATCCTCCATCGGGTGACCGGTTAGCATGACCACTGGCATTGTTAACCCTTGCTGCCGCAAATTGTGCAGCAACGCGATGCCGCCCATCTCGGGCATTACCACATCGCTCAATACCAACGCGATTTCGTCGCTTTGTTGTTCCAGGATCGCCAGTGCTTTGCGACCGTTGGCAGCCTCGATCACCCGGTAGTTTAACTGTTCCAGACTTTCCACCAGTGCTTCCCGCGCAATGGCATTGTCCTCTACGATCAGGATGGTTTCCCCCTGACCTTGAATGAGGGAGGGCATTTCTGGCGTGGATGGTTCCAGCGGATGCTGCGGCAAGATGGGCAGGTAGATGGTAAATGTCGTTCCTTTGCCCAGTTCGGTATCTATGGTGATGTGCCCATCGTGCGAGCCGACGATGCCGTGTACCTGTGCCAATCCCAGCCCACTTCCTGCCCCCGGCGCTTTGGTGGTGAAAAATGGTTCAAAGATGTGGGGGAGCGCGTCAGGAGGGATGCCTGTCCCGGTGTCTGATACCATGATCTGAATCCATTCACCGGTCTCCATTTCGGGCAAGAGGGTGGTATGGTATGGTTCGATGCGTACCAGCTTTAGTCCGATGCGCAATTCTCCGCCCTCTGGCATTGCGTCTCGCGCGTTGACAGCCAGATTGGTCACCATCTGCTGTATGCGTGTTGGATCGGCGTTGACGATAAACAAATCGGCATCCAGAAGCGAATCGTTGGCCTCGTCTAGACCGTACGACAGTTTGACCTCAATGCTTTCCGGCAGCGTGCGTTCCAACAGTTGGGCCTGCTCTTTCAAGAACGACAAGAGATCAAGGGGGTGTCGTTCGATCACCGAGCGCCGGCTAAAGTCGAGAACCTGGCGGATCAGGCGGGTCGCGTGATTGGCCTGCTGGTTGATCGTCTCCATCCGCTCTTGGACGCGTGGGGGTAGTCCGTCTGTCCGTGAGGTTATTTGGGCGTAAAGGACGATGGTCGCCATAATGTTATTAAAGTCGTGGGCGATGCCGGCCGCCAGTTGACCCACAGCGGCTAGCCGCTCTTGCTGCTGGATGCGACGTTCGATTTCGCGCTGTTGGGTCACGTCGCGAACGACCAGCACCCAGCCGCCGAGCGTGGGGCCGGTTTCAATGGAGCGCGCGATGACCTGAAAATCCTGATCGTCTATTGTCATGTCGTGCCACAAGCCCTTGGGAGGCGAGGTGAGCAGTTCGATCAACGGTTGGCCGCCCAAGTGGGTGAGTGTGTCTCCTACCCGAACACTTGCCAGGGCAGCCAGGTCCTTTTCGGCTACCGGGTTGACCAAAACGATCCGTCCACCGGCGTCTAGCAGGAGCACCCCTTCCGGCACTGTGTCCACGATCTGCTGCACCCGTTGAGCCTGTTCCTGGATTTGCACCAACAGGCGGAGGCGCTCTACGACCACTCCCACTTGTCGCCCCACTGCCTCGACCAAAGCTGTTTCCTCGGAACTCCAGAACCGAGGCTCGGCGGCAGCCAAGCTCAACCCACCTATACGTTTTCCCTCAACGAGGATCGGAACGGTTAGCCCGGCACGGATACCAAACCGTTTCATAATTAGACTGGGGATTGCTGCCGACAATACTACGTTGTCGGCCTCAAAGTCTTTTACCACATACGATCTTGAAATATCAAGGTCGTTCGCTTGGGCTATATTGTTCATCACTGGGCCGATGTCAGTCACCACTCCTCGGATGGCTCGCTCGCCAGCCACCCAAATGGCTCCTATCTCTAGCTTGAGGGCGCTTAGAGTATGATCCAAAGCGGTCTCTAATAATGCCGGCAAGCTGGACGCGGCAACAGACGCAGCAATGATATCGTTTAGGGCCTCTTGCTGGCTCGCCCGGCGGAGAGCTTCTTCCTCTGCCTGTTTGCGTTCGGTGATGTCCGAAAACGTAGCCACCATTCGTCCGTGCAAAGTTTGAAAGGCCCGCACCTCAAAAGCCCCGGCGATCCGATTTTCCTCATAGATGATCTGGTCGGTTTGCCAAGTCTGACCTTCTGAGGCAGCCAGACGATACTTTTCTGGCACCTCTGTCTCAACGAGTGCCGGAAATGCCTCTTCGATCGTCTTGCCCACGAACTGATTGTTATCCACACCGAGAATATCATCAGCCGCCGGGTTGGCCCCGGTGAACACTAGCCTTCCGTCGGGTTCCAGTTGGTACATGTGCATTCCTACGGGGATGGATTCGATAATGGTGCGGGATTTTTCCTCCGACTCTTGCAGCGCGCGCGTTGCTTGCAACGCACTAGCCAAGGCTTCTCTTTGTCCCTCCTCGGCGTGCTTGCGCTCTGCGATTTCCTGCTGAGCCAGCTCGAACAACTGGGCTTTGCGCCAGGCAGCGGCCACCTGATGGGAAAAAGCGGTGACCGCTGGCACATCCGCTCGGGTGAGATCGTTCGACTGTACCAGGAATACACCAATGACCATATCCCCCACAATGAGAGGGGCGACGATAGATTTCGGCACTCGCAGCATTTGTACGATTTGTCCGGCGAACCGTTTTACCGGCCTGGGCAATGCTTGCTGCACAAGATCCTTCATATCCTCTATCAAAACGGCCCTTTTCTCTCGGGCCACCTTTCTGTACACTTTTGCATTGTCAATAGATATCGCAAAATCCTCGTGCCTGATGCCTACCAATCTTTCAGCAACGTCGAGCGCCTTGAAATCAAGGCTCAGGTATTTGGTGAACAATTTGCTCTGGTTCTCGTCTGTCGGGAAAAGCATGCAAGAAAAGCCGAGCTTGCCAAGTTCATCTGCCACTGCCGTAAATATCTCATCAGGGGTGAGGGCCCTTGCCATAGCCAGCGCGGCCCGATTCAGTGATTGGAGTAATTGTTCCACCCGTTTTAGTTCTGAAATATCTACGCCAACTCCCAAATCATATGGCACATCCTCAATGACAATGAGATTTCCAGTCATTAGCATGGGGATGCATTTTCCATCTTTTGTAACAAAGGTTGTATCTACCGAAGATTTTCCTTCTTTGTACACTTGTTCCATTCTTTCCTTAATGATTTCATGGTTCTTGGGCTCCATAAAATCCAATGGGTTCATCTTGGCTATCTCTGTTGCTGTATAACCGGTGACAGTTTCCAATGTTTTATTCCAACGAACAAGTCTTGAATCTTCTGTCAACGGAAATATGTAGAATACTCCTGGTATGCTATCTATGGCCAGCTGTAAAAATCGTTTCTCCTTGACGAGTTCTTCCTCGACCTGCTTGCGATCAGTGATGTCGCGGCCTACGCCAAGGATGGCCGCCACGTTCATGTTATCGTCGAGCATGGCCGTATCCATCCAACCCAGCCACCTCCAGCCGTCTTTCGTCATGGCCCGTTGTTCCATGTAGGCAGTGTGCGGTGGTCGATAAAGATTCTCCATTGCCTTGGCCGTGCTCTCGCGGTCATCCTCGTGGACCAAGGGCATGAACGTTTTTCCCAGCAGTTCGTCCTCTGTTTTGCCAAACAGTTTGCAGTAGGATGGGCTGACAAACTGGAATTTACCTTCCGTGTCTACTCGGACGATCAAGTCGGTCTGGTTTTCTACAAGCAAGCGGTACTTTTCCTCGCTCTCTCGCAGTGCTTGTTCTGTATGCACGCGTTCAGCAATCTCGGTCTTGAGTTGTTCATTCGCCCGCAGCAATTCAGTGGTGTGCTCTTGGACTGCTTGTTCGAGCCGGAATTTGTCGTTGGAGAGGAGTTTTTCTTGAGCGCGATTCTCGAGAACAAGGGCCAACATGCGTGTGGCGTTCCTGATGATGACTAATAACTCGTTCGGTTGTGCATCCAAATCTCCTTCTAGGACGATCCACCCAAAAGAGTTCTGATCTGTGGCTATCTCGACGGTCTCGGCTGGAGCGAGATCGTCATCCGCCAACAACCGTAGATGAATATCAGTTTGCGCTCGGTTCAGCGCCTCCAGGAAAACGGTCAGAATGCGTTCCGGGCTTTTGATCTGCGCAAGATTAAGCATCAACAAAAAAAGATCGTGAGCCAAGTGCTCCATGTTCATCCTGTTACTCCTTCTCATCTGTCTAGTTTCCTGCCTGGATTGGAAACCAAGACTTGTTTTGAGAAAACGGGCTGATCCCATCGTCGAGACTCGGTAGATCCAAATTCTTGCCTGGGGAAGACTTTGCAAGTATCCAAATGTGACTCCACAGGCAGAATCGATTGGTTTTTCAAGCATTTTTGGCCAGCGAGCATCTGGCACTGGGTCCGTTCAATGGGGTTTTGGCGAAGACCGTCAAATCGCATCAAAAGAATCGCAAAAAGCATCTTAACTGGCCAAAATCGCAAGAAAATTTAATAGAAAAGCTGGCTTTAGTCTGTGTATGAAACAATCCCACCCAACGGACCCAGTGCCAACATCTCTTTAGACTTCCAAAGTCCAAAATCTGTATCTACTGTGACTAACCAACGGGGGCGGTTCAATACTCCTTGGATGATCTTTCGGTTGTTGGCACCTATACAGTCTGTCCGTTGGCTGGCAAACGGGACTGAAATTCTGGAGCGTTTTGGGCCAGCCACACATCCGGATCCTGATAGTAGGGATTTTCGGTAATCACCCCTCCATTGATCGTATAGGGATGAGTGCGTAGAACGTCCATAATGACCGCACCTGAGAATTTGGTGACGTTGTAGAGGCAAATACTGATCCACGGCTTGCCAGGGATGAAATAGTTCAGGCGCGATTCATAGGCCATCAGATGTTCAACACCAGGAATGGCCTCTAGTGCCCAATCCATCTCTGCTGTAGCACGGACGTTGCGCGGCCCGTCCTTTTGACTCGCGGAAAAAAAGTCGTTCAATCCATCATCCATAGCCCAAGGGGAGAACACACCGTTGGGATAATAGAGCTCTTGCGTAGCGAGGAGTTGAAAAAGGTCCGAATCGCTGGTGTGGTCGCAACAATCCGGATAGTGTTGTCCATACGTTTGGACAAAATCTTCCTTGCTACGCCCAGTGGGGCAATATAACTGCAGATCTCCATCGAGATCACCTTGATGCAGGTATCCCATAATGATCTGGTCTATTTCCTCCTCGGTTTCGTAGAGCCCGGCCATGTGAACTCCCCAATTGCACGTATAATTGCCAAATCCCAGTTCCAGGGTTGGCTGATCAGACGTTTTAATATGCATGGCTTTCTCCTATTTCTGGTCACGCGATATGCTTTTTGTACCCCAAAAAACAGTGTACAATGATGAGGAAATGGTCGAGCGGTAGGTTATGTGAGAATTGTGGCCTATTGCATAGGCCTTGTTAAATTATACTCCCAATGTGATACACTCACAAACGGAATGATTTCTCACTCGACTACCTCGATGGTCACATAGTTACCCGTTACCTCGTTCCCTGCCGCATCGATCCCTATCGCTGCAAAGACGTGCGTCCCGACCGACATCGGCCACAGTGCCTGATACGGCGGTCGCGTCAACGTCACCAGAGCTTGACCATCTACTAGCATCGTCACATGGTGTAACGAAACCCCATCAGCCGGACGGACGGCCACGATGATTTGCTGCGTCGCGGGCGGGATCTCGGGCGATAGGCGGTAACGGCTGCCCTGGTCGGGGCTGGTCAAAATGAGGGGCGCAGAGTCGGGAGAGTTTCCTTTTTCTGGCGTTTGGCTTCCTGCCACTTGGTCGGGACATAGGGGGGAGTATGCGCCCGGCGGTTGGGGGATAATTTGATCTCGCACCCAGTCTTGCGCTTCGGCGGGGTAGAGGGTGTAGCGTTCACGCACGGCAAACTGTGGCGGACAGCCAGGGCCAGCCAGCCAGCCGTTGCGCGCGTCCAGAACGTAGAGCCAATGCCAGTCGTCAAGCCGGGTGGGTTCGGTGCCCTCGATGAACAGTTCGGTGAGGGTGCGCGGACAAGCCACCGGTTGCCTTGTTGCATCCTCTATCCTGCTCCCTACTTGCGATTTGAGCCCACTATCGGCGCAAACCTCCATCCGCACCATCCCCGGCGGCTCGACGAATTCACGCGCGGGACGGCCCTTGAGCAGCGTCTCTGTCACGTCGTGCCAGATGGGGGCGGCGCCTACCACGCCGCTGACGTGTTGCATCGGTTCGTTATCGGCGTTGCCAGCCCACACGCCGACGACCAGGCCGGGGGTATAGCCCACAGTCCAGTTGTCGCGCCAGTCGGTGGTGGTGCCGGTCTTGACGGCGGCGGGGCGGGCGAGTCGCAGCGCGCTCCCCTCGCCAAAGGTGGGTGTGCGGGCCATGTTGTCGCTCAGGATGTCAGTGATGAGGTAGGCGACGCGCTCGTCCATCACGCGCGCGCCGGGAGCGGTCTCCCAGGTTTTCAGCACTCGTCCCTCGCTGTCTTCCACGCGGGTAATGGTCACCGGTTCCACCCGGTAACCGGTGTTGGCAAAGGCGCCGTAAGCGGCCGTCAGTTCCAGCAGACGAACTTCGCCGCCGCCCAGCGTCAGTGCCAGGCCAAAGCGGTCGGCGTCATCGAACGTTGTGATGCCCATCGAGCGGGCCAGCGCCGTCATACGCTCGATGCCGATGTAATCGAGCACCTTGACGGCGATCAGGTTGTAGCTGGAGGCCAACGCTTGCCTGAGCAGCACCGGTCCCCGCCACTGACGGTCGTAATTTCGTGGCACGTACGGGTCGCCCTCACGGGTGATGTAGGCGGTGCGTACGTCCACCATCATTGTGGCCGGGGTGAGGGGATTGGAACGGGCGGGGTCAAAAGCGGCGGCGTAGGTGATAGGCTTGATGGAAGAGCCGGGTTGTCGTCTGGTGACCGTAGCATTGACCGCACCATTGATACGGGGATCAAAATAGTCGGGGCTGCCGACCATCACCAATACCTGGCCAGTGATCGGATCCATTACCACCACGGCGGCGTTGCGCACGTTGTGGGGTGGTTGGTCAGCGCGCGGGCTGGTCAGTTGTTCCAGCCGGTAGCGGATGATGCGGCGTGCCGCGTTTTGCGCGTCCAGGTCGAGGGTGGTGTAGACTTGCAAGCCTTGCGTATAGATCGCCTCCAGCCCAAATTCTCGCTCTAATTGGCCACGCACGTGCATCACAAAATGGGGTGCTTGGATGGGAAAGGGAACCGAGGCAAAGCTAAGCTTTTCCTGTGCCGCCAGGTCAGCTTCGGGCTGAGAGATATAGCCGTGCTTGACCATCAAGCCCAGCACTATGGTTTGACGGGTCTTGGCGGCGCTGGGGTCTTCCAGTGGGTTGTAGAAAACTGGTGATTGGGGCAGTCCGGCCAGCAACGCGCATTCTGCTAGATCAAGATCGGCCGCGCTCTTGGCAAAGTAGGTCCGGGCGGCGGCTTCGATGCCGTAGGCTAGGTTGCCGTAATACGTTTCGTTTAGGTAGAGGGTAAGGATTTCGTCTTTGGAATATGTGCGTGCCAGCCGCCAGGCCAGGATGCTCTCGCGCAATTTCCGCTCCAGGCTGATCTCGATCCGCTCTTCCGGCGAAAGCAGCAGGTTGCGGGCCAGTTGCTGGGTGATGGTGCTGCCGCCCGACAGAATCTCGCCGCCACGCAGGTTGATCCACAAGGCCCGGATGATGGCCCACCCATCCACACCGGGGTTGGTGTAAAAACTGGCATCCTCGGTGGCGACAGTGGCACTCGCGCAGGCGGTGGGGATTTGGGTCAAGGGAACGGGCGTGTGTGCACCACCATGCGGGTCGAGGATTTCGTACAGCAGACGCCCGTTGCGATCATAGATGCGGGTGGATGGAGCAGCGGTCCGTTCATACAACTGGTCGGGTGCGGGCAGGTCCACCGTCAGCCAGCGGGTCACTCCAACAGTGGCCAGTATTAACAGGAAAGCGACTATGACGGCGATGATGCGAATCCGGGTCAACTGGCCTCTAACCGTGTAACCACGCATCACGTTTCATCTATGGCGTATAGTCCCGCAAGATTGAGCCGCCGATAAACTCGCGCAGAATGGAATTATCTGGAATCAAGTCTGGGCCGCACGGTTCGAACCATTGCAAGAACGTGAGCAAGCGTTTGGCCTCGACGCGTCGAGGGCTGGAAGGTTCAACTTGTAGCAGCAGTGGCTTGGCCAGTGGCTTGAGCACGGCCAGCTCGTAGGCCAGGGCAGAGTTAAACATGACGTCGGCGTGTTCCTGGTAGGGAAAAATGTGCCGCTTTTCTCCACGCCGCACACTTTCCCAACGGTTCAGAGTTTCCTCGGCTGTGTACCCCCGATAGGTAGCGTCTCGCACGATGCGCCGTAGTAGTCGGGTATCCGTCGTCGGCACCCGATTGTAACGGTCAATGTTGAGTTGTGTCAGGGCCGAGATGTAGATGCGAAAGGTACATTCGCGCGGTATGGAGGGCATCAATTGGGGATTCAGCCCGTGGATGCCTTCAATGATGATGATATGATCGGGACCGAGTTGGACGGTTTCGCCAATCTCACGGTGGCCGGTGTGAAAGTTAAAGGTTGGGAGTTGTACGGTTTCCCCACGCATCAAGGCCAGCAGTTGTTGGTTGAACAGTGGCAAATCGAGTGCCTCCAACACCTCAAAATCGTAATTGCCCTGTTCGTCTCGAGGCGTCTTTTCCCGATCCACAAAATAGTTATCCATCGCCAGGGGAAAGGGCCGAATGCCATGGGCCAATAGCTGAATAGAGAGTCGTTTGGAAAAGGTGGTCTTGCCAGCAGCGGAGGGGCCTGCAATGATTACCAATCGAACCTCATCCCGGTACCGAGTGATCAGATCGGCGATTTGCGCGATACGTTGTTCGTGCAGCGCCTCAGAGACGAGGATATTCTCGCGAATGCGTCCATCGGCAATTGTCTCGTTCAGTCCACTGACAGACTCTACACCCAGCAGGCGCAACCATTCGCCGTATTCACGAAAGATCGCCGTTAGTTGAGGATAATCGAGTACGGGTCTAAGTTCCGTCGGCCAATGGCGGCGTGGGTATTGGAGCACGAACCCTGGTGGCCACAGATGTAGGGCAAAGTGGTGCAGGTATCCGGTCGAAGGCACCATATAGCCGTGCAAATAGTCACGATTGTCACGCAGGTTGTAGAGCGAAAGATAATCTTTCTGACGGCGGGCCAATAGTTGAACTTTTTCCTTCTCTCCGCGCGTGCGGAATGTCTCAATGACCTCTTTGAGCGGCACAAGTTCTCGCGTGATTGGGGTATCCTCGGCAATGATCTCGCGCATGCGGGTTTCGATTTGCGCCAATTCCTCTGCGTTGAATGGTTCCCGTTCTCGAACCTGGCAGAAGAATCCGCCAAAGGGCAGCGTATAGTCCACAAAGATATGGGTGCTGGGGAATAACTCGCGCACCGCAGTGACCAACAGGAAGGCAAGCGAGCGCCGATAGATGCGCACACCGTCCGAGTTGGAGAGGAACACGGGGTCTACCTGGGCATCGGATCGTATCGGGTAGGTCAGTTCGCGCAGCTCGCCGTCGACCAACGCAGCGACGATGGGCGTAGGGCAATCGTCCATCGCTGCCTGGATGTACTGTTCCACTGGTGTGCCTACTGGGGCCTCAAAGGTACGTCCGTCGGGGAGTCGTACTTGGGCTGTTTCACGAGGTTGGGCGCTCTGCACGAGTCCGGTTTGTTTGTTTGCCATCATACCACCTGCTGAGAAATGATTTGCTACCGGACACTTTTTTCTTCAGCCACGAATTTCACGAATTGTCACAAATGAGGATCAAAAATTAGTGTAAATTCGTGCAATTCGTGGCAAAAAATTCAGTATCGGTTGGTCACTTGCATAAAGTGTCCGGTAGTGAAAGAAATGAAAGCGGCCACTGGGGCCGCAATAGGGTGTCCAAATACTTCAAGTGAATGGTCAGAGTGGAAGAGTTGGGGCAAAGGATCAAGAGTTGACGTTCTTGTTCAACGGTCAAGCCAACCTGACACGATGTGTTAGAATGGCAATTCCACCCGCCCGGCCATGATCAATATCAGGCAGCCACAGACTGCCACGTTCATAAACAACAAGACTGCCAGCAACAACCGTTGTGTCGGTTGCAGGCCCGCGAACGACAAGGCAGAAGGTGTTTTTTGTTCTTCTTCGAACACATCATCTTCCAGAATCATTTGTTCCCGCAGGCCATCCAGTAAATCCATTGCGGACTCGGGTTCGCCCTGCTCTTCTTCTATAAGGAGCGCCTCCGCATCAACTCGCACTTGCTCTTCTTGTTCTCGGATCATCTGCAACCGTAGATCTTCTGCTACACTAGTCGGTGCCACCTCTACCGGTGGTTCTTCTACCACAAGCGGCGGCGGTTCTGGCTCCGCTTGCTCTTGGATCTGTTGGTCGCGCAATTCAACAAGCCACGAGGGCAATTGTTCGTTTTCTACTATGTCCGTCACAAGCTATCTCCTTCTGTATCTTGCTGTGACACTAGGATACCGCTAAATTACGCAAAAGTCAAACGGCGCAGTCTGAAAATGAAAATAAAAAAAAGCCCCGGTTGCTCGTGCAACCGGGGCTGGAGAGGCGTGCTCTGTGGGTTTGTGTTACTCGATTAGAGTGCTGCGAATTCGCTTTCTTCTACAAATCCACTATCTATTTCGGGCTCGCTTTGTGCTACAGGTTCGCTCTGTGCGGTGTCATTCTCAGACCCAACAACATCCACGGCCTGAGGTCCCTTGGGGGTATCTTCCATCGTGAACTCTACTTGCTGACCTTCGTTCAAATTTCTGTATCCATCACCACGGATAGCCGAATAGTGAACAAAGACGTCTTCCTCTTTGCCTTCGGGGCGAATAAAACCAAAGCCCTTTACACGGCTAAACCACTGAACAGTTCCTATACTACGACCATTGTCATCCATTAATGTTCATTCCTCCTCACTGATATACTTCTGGCTCTAGCAGTCCACCTCTTTGCCCTCTCCGTACACCCACCCGAGGTGGTACTCTAGATGCCTAGACAACGGACGGCAAGATACCACAGTTTTTGCGAGTTGTCAAGGTGTTTGCCTGAGCGAGGTTGTGTGATAAAATGAATGCAGGAGGTTATGGATGCCTATTCGCGTCTTGTCAGAAGCTGTCGCTTCACAAATCGCCGCTGGCGAGGTGGTCGAACGGCCCTCGTCGGTGGTCAAAGAGTTGGTTGAGAACAGCATAGATGCTGGCGCGCGTGATGTTCGGGTCGAGGCGCGCGCTGGTGGTAAACGACTCATCCGTGTGACCGACGATGGCTGTGGCGTGCCAACCGCCGAGGCAGAGATCGCCTTTCACCGTCACTCGACCAGCAAGTTGATCTCGGCGGATGATCTGTCGCGCATCACGACGCTGGGCTTTCGGGGCGAGGCGTTGGCTTCTATTTCGTCTGTCAGCCACGTCACTTTTGTGACGCGGTCAGCCGACGAAGCAGTGGGTGTGTTGTTGCGGATGGAGGGCGGACGGACGATCACACGTCAGGAGAGCGGACGGCCTCCAGGCACGGCAGTGACAGTGGAAGAGTTGTTCTTTAACGTCCCCGCCCGCCTCAAGTTTCTACGCACCGAGCGCACCGAGCGACGGCACATCGACGCCTGGCTCACCCGTTACGCGATGGCCTATCCGGGGGTGCGCTTTACGTTGAGCCACGACGGAAAGACCGTGTTCCAATCGCCCGGCACCGACCGCTTGCGTGACGTTTTGGTTGCGGTCTATGGTCTAGAGGTCGGCGCGGCACTTCTTGAGGTTGCTTCTGAGGACCAGTCTGTGGCGTCAGACATCGGGGTCACGGGCTTTGTCAGCCCGCCGTCGCTGCATCGGGCCAACCGGACATATATCACGCTCTTTGTCAATGGGCGCTGGGTGCAGGACGCCCGCGTCACCTATGCGATCGTCCAGGCGTACCACACGCTGCTGCCCACCGGGCGCTATCCGCTGGGCGTGGTGATGGTACGCATGCCGCCGGCAGACGTAGACGTGAACGTGCATCCGGCCAAATCAGAGGTGCGTTTTCGCGATGGGGATGTGGTGTTCCGAGCCGTGCAGCGGGCGGTGCGGCACACACTGATCCAACGGTCGCCGGTGCCCGTCGCCGCCCGTTCGCCAACTGCATGGCCCATGTCTTCCGGACAATGGCGGGAGGATGTTCGAGAGCGGGGCCGCGAGCAGCTGGCGGGGTTGAGGCCCCAAGTGGCCGGTGAACAATTGCGATTTGAAGAAAATCCCCCGGATGTCGGGGCGGAAAATGGTGGTGCCTTGGTGCCTTCAGCCGAACGACTCCCTCTGCTGCGCGTGGTGGGGCAATTGGGCTCCACCTACATCATCGCTGAAGGACCGGGGGGAATGTATCTGGTAGACCAGCACGCGGCCCACGAACGGGTGCTTTTTGAACGGCTGCTGGCCGAGCGGGAGGGAGCAAAGGTCGCATCGCAAGCACTGTTGGAACCATTGCCCGTAGAGCTAGCACCCGAGGCAACGGGCCTGTTGGAGGAGCATCTGGAAACGTTGTCCAGCTTGGGTTTTCAGTTGGAGCCATTCGGGGGCACAACGATGTTGGTGCGGTCGCTCCCGGCGCTCGTGGCAGACATGCCTCCCCGCCAGGTGTTGGAGGACGTTGCGGCAGCGTTGGAGGCGGGCAATATGCCGCTGGCTAGCACTGTTGAAGAGGCGGTGGCGCGCCGGGTCTGCAAGCGGGCAGCGATCAAGGCTGGGCAGGTGATGGCGCAGGCGGAAATGGAAGAGTTGATCCGGACGCTGGAGCAGTGCGTGAGCCCACGCACATGCCCCCACGGACGGCCCACGATGATCCATCTGAGTGTGGATCAATTGGCCCACGAGTTTGGGCGGTAGAGCAAACAAGACACTCATAGTGTGCGCTTTGGCGCGTTTTCACGGCGCTAAGGCTTTTCCAGTTTTTAATTCCTCCCAAAATTTACACTGGAGCAGCTCATAAATCACACGCGAGTTACAAAATAACCGGCAAAGCTCCAGGAATTCCATCACAATCTGCCTTTTCAGAGTGTCGTTGACTGCATCACAAAATCTGTTTGGGAGATTTATTTCTCTGGAATTCCCTAAAGCGCCGACAGCAAGCAAATCTATTGTTTTGCTTGTTGTGCTTGCCATTCCGAGTCAAGGATGGCAAATATCAGTCTATCCCACCACCGGCCCTTGAAATGTTCTTTCTCGCGCAGCCGTCCTTCGAGCTGCATTCCGAGCTTTTCCAATACCCCTATTGAACCGACGTTATCGGCGATGCACCAGGCCCAGATGCGGTGAAGGTCCAGTTCTGTGAATCCAAAATGGAGGATGGCGCAGGCTGCCTCGGTGGCGTAACCGTACCCCCAGTGTGCGGGTGCTAGCTCGTAGCCGATGTCTGCCTCGTGGGCGTCGGCGGATTCCATCCGGATACCACAGTTGCCGACGAGCTGGTTGTTCGACTTGAGGACGATGGCAAGTTGGGCTTTGGTGCGGGGATGGTCTTGTTGTTGAGCGATGAACATTTGGACAAATTCCTGCGCGTCTTTTGGCGTTCTCTCTGTCCATTCATAGTATTGCAGGTAGAGTGAGTTGCTTTGATATGCCAGTACGTCGAGCCAATCGTTCTCTTGAAACTCTCGAAGGATCAGTCGTTTTGTTGCTAGTTCCATCTATTTGATTTGCCACAGCCGCACTGTTTTATCCCAACTCCCCGACGCGAGGATGCGCCCATCTGGATTAAAGGCCACACTCCATACCAGATCAGTGTGACCCCTCAATTTTTCCATTTTCCGCCCGCGCTCGGCATCCCACAACACCACCGTATCCGAACTTGCCGCTGCCAGTGTGCGTCCATCTGGACTGAAATCTACACCGTTCACCCCGCCCGCGTGCCCTTTAAGTCGTTTCTTTTCTCGCCCTCTCTCGACGTTCCACAACCGCACTGTCTGGTCGTGGCTTCCCGATGCCAGCGTGCGGCCGTCGGAGCTAAAGGCCAGGCACCATATGGCCTCTTGATGTCCCTCCAGCCGTTGCACCTCCACCGCTTTACCGCTTGCCACATCCCACAGCCGCACTGTTTTGTCTCCACCTGCTGATGCCAGCAGACGTCCGTTAGGGCTAAAGGTCACGTTTTGCACTATTTCTGTGTGCCCTTTTAACTGTCGAATTTCCCGACCGCTGGCCACATCCCACATGGTAACGGTGTTCACACTTGTTGAGGCTAGGAACCGTCCATCGGGGCTAAAGGCCACGCTACGCACTTGGCCCGCAGGGCTCTTGAACTGGTGCAGTTTTTGGCTCCGAGCCACGTCTCGCACGTGTATCGTGCTGTCCTCGCTTCCCCAGGCCATAGTGCGTCCGTCGAAACTGAACGTGACGCAAAGGACCGGGGATGTGTTCTGCAACGGCCAGCGCACATTCTGACTGCCCGCGCCGAGTGCGGTCGAAACATCCCACAGCCGCACTGTCTCATCCTGGCTTCCCGATGCTATCAGCCGTCCATCGGGGCTAAAGGCGACGCTGTGGACCCAGCCAGTGTGTCCATTGAATGTGTGCAGCAGATGCTTGTCTGAGGCGGTTTGTGGTGTGGTGAGCGGGGGCGTGGTGGGTGTGGGCGCAGCCGCAGGCGTGAGCTTTTTGCTTGCTTGTGGAGGAGAGCTAGGACGGGGTTGCTGGATCAATCCCAAAGCCATTGCCCACGAGTCTACTGCCCACTGAGCGGCGTCCTCGGCCAGGGCCAGGTTGTCTTGCAGCCGCCTTGTGAGTTGTGCTGACGACATCTGATATGGCACACTGTCTTGCAGCGATATCAGATCGACTGCTACATTTTCCTTCAGCGCGCTTACCAGGACAAAGATCTCGCGCTTGTACTCGCCGCAAAAGTCCCGCAGCAAGCCCTCGGTTCGCCTTGGGTCGGTGCTCAAGGAAGAGCCGTAGCGGGCGACGAGTTGGATGAGTGTTTGGCGCGGAATATCGTTCATCAGTCCGCTCCCACGTTCGTCATTGTCACCCGATCTCTCTGTCTCCTTGTCACCCGGTCACCCCGTCACACCCGAATTTCCCCTTGCTTTTTGCCAAAGTTGATCTTGGTGCCGATTGCCAAAGGTACGTTGCGCCCCGCTTCTACGTCCTTGACCGTGCCGTCGGCGGTGATGATGACCCACTTTTCGGCGGTGAGGTTTTTGAGCCCCCATAGGTTTGGGTTCGTTGGATGTTGCGTTACCTCGGCGAGCGGTTCGGAAAAATCATACATCCGTTGGTTGTCCAAGTGGTGGGGATAGAGTTGGGTGTCATGGTTGAGCATGACGACGCCTTTTTCGATCCGCAGGCGTGGCGGGAGGGCCAGGGCTTCGTCGCAAGCCCAGCAATCGCCGGGCTGACCGCCCGCGGCCAGGAGTGCCTCCACGTCGTAAAAGTTCTCCGACCCGCAGTTGGCGCAGTAAAAGATCGAGTCTTGCAGCTTGGCCATCGCGGCGCGCCACTCGCTCTCGCGCACGCGCTCCATAGGGTCGCTCAGGCCTATCGTGAACGCCTCGACAAAGAGGTCACGCAGGAATTTGGGGTAGAGCGGCCAAAAGGCGATGGCGTTGTCGTGATAGCTCGGCATAGGTTGGTTCGAGTCGTCGTTAGGATCAAAGATAAAGAGCGGTTCGGTGCCATAGAGTTTGTTCATCGCCGGCAGATCCAGGCATTTGATCGACATCTCCTTTTTGCCTTCCAGGGGATGGTGGACCATCAGCACATAAAAGAGAAGCACCGACAGGGAAAAGAGATCGGTCTGCGTGCTGGGTCGTGCCTCGCCGCGCACGATCTCTGGGGCCATAAAGCGTGGCGTGCCGAGCACACCGCTCTTTTCCTGCTTGTCCACGGCGACGTTGTCGTTATCGCAGATCAACGCCTCGCCAGTGTCGGGATCGAAAAAGACGTTTCCAAAAGAGATGTCACGGTAGCAGAGACCCTGGGCATGGAGTTCCAGGTAGCTGTCGGCCAACTGCAGCCCGGCCGTAGCCAGAGCACGGAACGTCGGCTCGATGCGCCGTTTCATCAAGTCTACGATGCCTTTGTAGCGCGGTTCTCGCAGCGGCATAATATAGCCAAAGCCCGGCACGTCCGACGAGTTCGTCAGTTCCAGCGGCCAGAGGAATTTGTCGTTGGGCGGCCCCTTTTTGACCAGGGTCTCTAGCGCGGTGTGCTGCTGCGGTGTGGCCTGGGCGGGAAAATACCACTTGAGCGCGATGGTCTTGCCGCCGACGTCGGCCTTGTACACCTCTCCCTGGCCGCCACCACCCAAGAATTGTCCTACCTTGCAGGGCATGCCGGATTCGGTTTGTACAGTCTGTCCGGATTCAAGAATTTGGTTCATTTTGTTACTCCTCTTTGACTTGGGTTTTCAGAAAACTTTGCAAGTCTTTACTTTTTAGCGCGTTTCACAGTCACAGTCACGGTGAATTCATCCTCTTTACCTAGAGATATGTCTGTTTCACTGGTCTGTAACTCGCTTGTCTCTGATTGGGACGAAGATGGGACGTCGGCCCGACACAGAATTCCCAGCGTGATGTCGTCGCCGCTCCCGGCCTGCGATGCCTCGCTGAGCCAGGTCTCTAGGCTTTCCTGCACCGCCTCTAGGCCCTCAGCACGGATCATCTCTAGAACATCGGTGCCCACCTGCTGGAATGCCGTTTCGCTGACGAACGAGTTGGCATAGCCGTCGGTGGCGAGCAGGATCAGCGCTGGTGGCGGATCGACCACCGCCTGGAAGCGGATCTGAACGTCACGCCAGGCGTCGGGGGTGCAGAGCGACGTGGTCTGGTTGGCAAAGAGCCGGGCGTCGCGCTCCAGGGGCCTGCTGACCCGGCCATCGTCGGCGACGACCAGAATGTCACCATCCCCCAGTTGTAGGTAGAGGATGAACGTCTCTGCAATCAGAACAGCCAGAACCGTAGCGCCGTAGGCCAGCGCCGGGTTGTCGATAACGGCCTGGCGCGCGGCAGCACCTTTTTGTTTTTCCAACGTGTCCAGTTCTTCGGGCGTCAATGGTGACTGCGTGACGTGCTCGGCCACGGCTTGTTCCCACCGGCGCACGACCATCCGGGGCAGACGGTCCTCCGCCGTCCGTTTGATCGCCGATAGGTTGGTCGGATCAGGCTGGCCGTCCAGCAGGTCCTGGACCATCCAAGCTGCCGTCTCTACGGCCTTTTCTGATCCGACGTGGCTGCGAAAGTACCTGGGGCTGCCGTGACCGTCCGAGACCGCCAGGATCAGCGGCGGGCCTGTACCGGAGGCAGGCAGCCAACGGATCGCATCCTGGTTCGGCAGGCCCGTACGCAGGTGCGCTGCCCCGCGAACCGACTGGCCGATGGCGCGCCACTCTGTTCGCGGGTGAGGGTGTTCCTTGCCCATAATGGGCCTCCTTACCAGACGTCAGCCGCGCTCGTAGGCTCGTCGTCAGTCGTGGGGGTGGGGACGGGCACGTTCACTGTGGCCGGGATATCTACGTCCGAGGCCTGGCTGGCCGGCGCTGAGGCCGACTTGAGCACCGCGGTCGAGACCCACTTGATGTACTTGACCAATGCCTCCGGGTTATTCGCCTGGAGTGGCTTGAGTTCAGGGTGGCCGATGAACTTTTGCAGCACTTTGTCGTCGGCGTCCGTGCCAATAGAGATAGCGATGCGCACGGCTTTTTTGCCCCAGGGCTGTTCCATCAATTCCCGCAAACCCTTGTTAAAATCATCCGTCGGCTGGCCATCAGAGACCAGCACCAGCACCGGCGGCAGCGCGCGGTCGGTCATCGGTGGGATCTTGAGCTGCTCGGCGATCATCGAGAGGGCCTTGCCCATGTCGGTCTCGCCCTGGGCGCTCAGATCGGTCCACTTGAAATCGTCCACCGGCGTGGGCTGAGAGATGTGCCATTGGGCCCCGCTGGCGAACTGGATAGCGCGCACCAAAACCTGAGCGTTCGGATTGTCGTTGGCGACCTGTTGCATATGCGGGATCGCCTCCCGGATCGCCATATTCAGGGCCTGGATCTTGCCGTCAGTGTCCATAGAGCCGGAACTGTCGGCAATCCAGATGAAATGGAGTGGGCGTGTCGCTAATTCACCACCTGGTCTTTTCTTCATGTTTAGAACCTCCTATAAGCTGATTTATTCCTTAATTATAGCTCAATGACGATACTGCACAAATGATGTGTACTTCGAAAACCCATCTATCAATGTTTCGGGGCGATTGCATTGTAGCCGCGATTTCCATATCGTGCTGAGCCAGCGAGGTATGGAAACCTCGTCTACGTTACCTTACCTTATTGGGAAGACATGATGATGTCTTGCAAGCTTTCGAGTTCCGAGTATAATCTCCCCGTGCAGTTTATCTTTATCATTTATGATGAACGAGTGTTTGGGAGCAAAATATACGAATGGATCTACGTCTGAAAATCACTCTAGCTCTAACCGTCCTCATTTACGTCGTCGATATCTCGGCATACGCATCGCGATTGGCGGGGATACGCACCCGCCGCCCTGCACAGGCCCGATCTTTTTACAACTTGCTGGCTCTCTCCGCCCGCGCCGCCAACGCCTTGCAAAGAACCCTGCTGGCGGGCCTGGTGGACCGGGCGGTGGCCGCGGGCATCGTGACCAATTTGACGGACACCCTGCGGTGGGTCCTGGGCGCTGCAGCGGTCGGGATCGTAATAGGAGCCGCTTTGATCCCATCCCTGGCCCAATTGCTTGAGCGCGCAGTCCGCTCCTATGAACTGCGTCGTTCGCTTCCGCGCGTCGTCCTGCACAGTTTGAGCATTGAGACGCTGCCACGAGCGCGAGAGGAACTGCGCAGCCCGCGTATTCGCACCATCCTGTGGGCCAGCCGACACCGCTTGCCCTGGCGCTGGATTCTGCTCACCGTGCTGGTGGCCGCCCTCTACGCCGTCTCCGGCCCGGCAGCCCAGATTGCGAGTGCCGTCACGCCGGTGGGCGCGCGTACGGCGCTCACGCTGCCCGCGTTCTTTACCGGCGTTGGCGCTGTCCTGCTGGTGCTGTTGGTGGACCCTCTGACCGCCCACGTGATGGATCAGGCATTGCGGGACGAGCGACCACCCGCCGATGTGGTATCCGTTACCGTCTGGCAGATCGGGGCACGGCTGGCGGGGACGTTGCTGGCCCAGTTGTTGTTGAGTCCCGTGGCGGCGTTTTTGGCGATGCTGACTGGGTGGTTGGTGCAATAGTGGCATAAATTTATCGTTACTCTTCACCCACAATGAATTCTACGCGCCCTACTTCCCTTTTTTCTACGGTTGCAGTCACAACATAATTGCCAGGTTCAAAGCCTTTATCTTTCCCGATACAAGTCAGAAATGGTCCATTTTCAAACGCTTGTGGATTTATTAACAATCGGTTCCTATCTCTGCTCCAGTTAACTTGTAGCCAGATGTCCCTCTGTCGATTTGTCTCAAGATGCCCACAGATGCAAAGGCGTGTCTCGCCGGGCGGCACGGGATCGGGATAGAGGATGGGTTCCGTTTCAGCATTCCATCCCTGGCACAACGTCAGATTCGATAATTCTACCGTCAGCTTGGGTGGTGGCGGGGATGATTGACCGCAAGAAATCAGTGCGATTACAAGTGTCGTGATGATTATCAATTGCGTTAGACGTGTCATTGATCTGCCGTGTGACCTCGTTCGGCACATAGGAGTGCCTTATTCTTCACCCACTATGAATTCCACACGCCCTATTTCCGTTTTTCCTGCGATTACGCGCACAATATAGTCACCAGAGTCAAAACTTTCTTCTTCCTCAATACAACTCAGAAACAATCCATTGCTGAATAATTGAGGATTTCTTGCTAGTTTGCTTCTGTCTCGGTACCAACTGATCTGTAGCGTAACATCTCCTCGGTTTGTCTCAAGCTGTCCGCAAATGCAAAGGCTCGTCTCACCAGGCGGCACGGTATCGGGAAAGGAGATGGGTTCATTTTCAGTATTCCATCCTTGGCACAACGTCAGATTCGATAACTCTATCGTCAGCTTGGGTGGTGGCGGGGATGAGCGTCCGCAAGAAATCAGTGCTGCCACAAGCGTCGCGATGATTATCAATTGCTTTAGACGTTTCATTGATCTGTCGTGTGACCTCGTTCGGCACATAGGTGTGCCTCACTCCTCGCGTGAGTGGGAGAAACCTGATTCCACAGAATCACCACTCAACCTGCTGAAACTCTCCACCCACAACCTGGTAAATCCAAATCTGCGCGTCGACCAAGTTACCGTTGGGCTGGTAGCGCAGCTCATTCAGCAGAGTGCTGAGCGGGTTCTGGCGCAGGGCGTCGGCGATGGCGTCAGTGTCCATAGAACCGGCCTTGCTCACTCCCTCGGCCAGCACCTGCATTGCCACGTAGCCGTTGACAGAGTAGGTATCGGGGTTGCGGTACTCGACCGCCTGGTACGCTTCTACCCAGCGCGCGTCCGCCACGTTGCGCGGGCCGGGGGCAAAGGCACTGACGTACATCCCCTCGGCGGTGCCGGCGGCCTCGTCGATGGTGGCCCCCAGGAAAGCGCCGTCGCTGCTCAGCATCGGCACGGTCACGCCGGCCTCCACCAGGGTGGCCCGCAGGTAGGGGGCTTCGATCTCGTAACCGGCGTAAAAGACGGCGTCGGGGTTGGCTGCCTGTATCTGGGCCAACTCAGTCTCGTAGCGGCTTTGCCCTTCTTCCACCTCCAACTGGACCACCGCCTCGCCCCCACGCTGCTCCAGTTCCACGATCAGGGAAGCGGCCAGCCCCTGCCCGTACTCGGTGTTGTTAAAGACGACGGCCACCCGACTGGCGCCCAGTTTTTCTACCAAAAAGCGGGCGTCCACCGCGGCCTGTACGCTGTCGTCGGCGTTGACGCGGAAGAAATTGGTGTACCCGCGCTCGGCCAGGCTCTGCTCCGACGCGGTGGGCGTGATCACCACCAGGTCCATATCCTGGTAGAATTCCATCGCGGCCAGGGTCTGACCGCTGTTCAGGTGGCCGATGATGGCCACCACCCGCTCTCCCTGGGCCAGCGCCTGCCGCACCTGGTCGATCTGGGCCACGGCCACGTCGCTGTCCGCCTCGTCATCCAGCGGGCGAACGACGACCCGGTATCCCATCAGGCCGCCGGCGCGGTTGATCTCTGCCGCGGCCAGTCGCGCGCCGCCCAGCACGGTCTGGCCGCCGTTGGCCATAAAGCCGCTCAGGGGCACAGCCACAAAGACGACCACGTCCCCTTTGCTGGGGGTTTTGTCGCCACTACAACCGGTCAGGAACAGGCTGGCGACGAGGGCCAGCGTCAGAGCCAAAAGCACGTATTTCCTCATACAATTTTCCCTCATATGCTAAAACTTGACGTTGTGTTAGAAATCTTTTGATATTGCCGGATACTGTTGTCGATGCTGCCGACCAAACTATTCAGATCATCCACCTGTTTGCGGATGTCGACCTCCAAGAGATCGGCTTGACCGCTGTCAATGTCCCCATCGTCCATCAACTCGACCTGGCTGTAGATCGAGGAGAGAGCCGCCAGGCTGGCTTTCAGATCCAACTCGACCTGGTTCATACGGGTGTCCAGATCGCGCAGCGCCTGCCATTGCTTCCCTTTGGCCTCCAGCGCCGCGTTCAGCTCGCGCCGGATGACAGGGTCTTGCTCCAGCCTGCGCCGGGCCGACAGTTCTTCGACCTGCTGCGGCACCGCTTTCTGCTCCTGGGGCAGCAGTTCGCCCCGCCGGTGGACGTCCAATTGGAGGGCAAGTTGGTACACGTTGCCGATCCACTCGCCGAACAGGTTGGCCGTGTCCGCCAGCCACTTGCGCAGCGCACCGCGCTCTTTGCGCATCTGTTCCTCGATGGTCCGCTGCACCTCCAGCGCCAGCTCGATCTCCCGCCGCAGCGCTTGATCCTGAATCTTGTCCGGATCGAACGCCTGCCGGTAGAATTCCAGCATCACCCTGGCGTTGGTCCCGGCGTCGGTCAAGCTGGTATAGAACAGAACAGTTGCTCCCAGGAAACCCAACAGCGGCCATCCCCACACCGGCCACCAGGAAAAGGGACGGTTGAACAGCGCTGTCAGCACAATGGTGCCAGCGAGAACCAATGCGTTTTCCAGTCGAAAAAAGGCGTGCTGCAAAACGGCGCTGCGGGACTTGCTCTCAAGTTCAGATCGTGTGATAGACATGATGCGTAATGCGTGAAACATAAGGCGTAAGGCGTAAAACGTAATTGCGTGATGGTTACGGTTTACGTTTTACGCATCACGTTTTAGAAATACGTCGAGATGATCTTATAAAGTTCCTCAATGTCCGTCTCGTCAGCGCGGCGGAACTGGCCGTTGCCGACGTTGGCAATCTCTTGCAGGCGGTCGTCGTCGGCGTCGCTGCCAAAGGCGATGGCGAACACGACCACGGTCACGTCCTGTTCTTGCTCAAAGCGGCGGCGCAGGTCATCGACGACGTACTGGCTGTCATTCTCGCGGCCGTCTGTCATGACCACGATGGCGTTGATCGCGTCGGTATCGCCTGTCTGGGCCAGGTCGTCAAAGGCTTCTATAACGGCGTCCACCATGGCGGTTTGACCGTCCGCATCCATCCGGTTGATCTGCTCGATCAGGTTCTGGCGATTGTCGTCGTCCAGGGGCTGCAATGGCTCGAACAGCTTGACTCTGCTGCCGAATTCGATCAACCCGACGCGATCCCGGTCGCCCTGGATCTGGCTCACGAACGCCTGGAGGGCTTGCTGAGTGCGCTTTAATTTGTTCCCCTGCATACTGCCGCTGGTGTCGACCACCAGGTAGACGTTGGTGGGCCGCTTGGTGTACCACCAGACGTTCTGCACGACCTCCACCACCTCCGCCGACGGAATCTGGAGCGTTGTCTGGGGCTGTCGCCAGTTTACGGCGTTGCTGCTGGCAAACACACTCCCCGATTCGTCCAGCGAGATGGACAGGTCGGCGGGACGGTATCCGGCGGCCAGCAGTTGGCGCTGCACATCGGCACTGGACAGAAATTGCGCGAACGCCTGAAAAGTGCGGCGCTGGTTGTCGGTGACGGACGTCTCGTTAGAGCCGCCCAATTCCAACAAGGCGAGGGGATGGTCGGCCCAGAGGGTGCCCTCGGCCGGGTAGATGGCGACCAGCTGTTCGCCCGCGCTCTGCGCCTGGTGTTGGTTCCAGTTGATGATGACGTGTTCCTGGGTCACAAAGGCGTCCAAAAAGTCCCGGCCTTCGGCGGCCAGCCGCTGGACGATCACTTGTTCGCCCTCTCCGTAAAAGCGCACGGTGGCCTCGACAGCGCGCACGTATTCGAGGGTCTGCGGGTCGGTGGCTGCCTCCGGGGTCAGCCCACGGGTCAGACCGGCACCGGCGTAAAACTCGGCCAGGGTGGCCAGCAGGCCGCTGGCGTGACCGGTGCTAGGATGGTTCCACTTAAAATTCGGATCGTCGGTGGCCTGACTCTGGATCTGCTGCCAGCCGATGGGACGCTCTGGCCAACCCATGTCGCGGGCGACGCTCTCCCAGGCGGCGATGACGATAGGGCTAGTGGCGTAGCGCACCGGGGTGCCGACGCGCCGGTTCCCAATGGGCACCAGTCCTTCCTCGCTTGCCGTGTCCTGGAGTTCGGACCAGCGCTGCTCCAATTGGTTCAGCCACAGGCTGCTGTCCGGTGCTAGAGCCTGGAAAGTGGGCGTTCCCAGGCTCTGTTCGACTATATTTTCGGGGTTGAGCGCCATCGTCCGCACTTGCATCGTCTGCTCATCGGGGGCAGGCTGCTGCTGGCGGTTGAACTGCTCGGCCAACTCGCCCAGGACGGGCGCCATCCCCGGCGATACGGCGATGGTCAGTTCGGCGCTGTCGGCAGGCCACGAGACGGGTGATGTATCCTCGTCTTCTTGGTCGAATCGAGCGGTGAGATTGTCCCACACACTGTTTCCGGCAAGGATGACCAGCACACCGCACATGCAGGCGATGGTGAGGAGAACGGCAGCGATCATCAAGCAATTGCCGATATTGAAACTCGGTTCCGTCGGCTGCGACGATTGCGGCGTCTGCCAGGGTTGTGAAGAACTTGTTTTCATCGCCCTACTCCACCACGTTCAGATCGAACCAACGCAGCAGCGCCAAGAGCACTTCCCGGTCGGGGCTGCGCATTGCGTCGGCGCGGGGCACGACTTGCTCGACGCCCCGGTCTTGCCACTGGACAAAGAGGCTGTCTGGGTGTGCGTCCAAGGCGACGGTGGGGTTGGACGGACGCAGGCCGTAGACCAGGGCCGCTTGCTGTTGCGGTTCGCTCAGCAGAAAGCGTTGAAAGGCCAGCGCCGCGTTCTTTTCCAGCGCGCTGGTCTCTGGGCCGATCCAGACCGTAAAGGGAAAGTCGAACCAGGTGACGTACTGGGGATAGTAGAGCAGCAGGGGATCGTCCCAACGGGTGAGGATGCCCTGCATATTTTGCAGCAGGTCGCTCTCCAGCAGTTGGCCGCCGTCGCCCACGCTGTAGCCAAAGAGGGCAAAGTCCTCGGCGGTGTAGGCGCTGGCGCTGCTGAAATCGGTCACCGAGCCCATCAGTTCGATCAGCCAAGCCTGGAATTCGGGGTTGGTGATGTCGTCCACGCCGACGTCGGTGCGGCCATAATACTCGCCGGCGGCGGCGATCATGGCCGTCAGGCCGCCCACGTTCTTGTTCGGATTGGGCACCACCAGCTTGAAATAGCCCCAGCTCGAGCTGCCGCCTAGGTCGGGCCATCCGCCCCGCGCGACGGCGGCGTCGTGGATGGTGCTCCAGGTGACGCCGCCTTGCTCGCTAAAGTAACTCTCCAGCACCCTGGCCCGGCTCTCATAGATGCCCCATGTAAAGAGGCTGACGGCGACGGGACGGGCCCGGTATTCGCCGTCGGTCAGAAAGACGTCCCGGCCCAGCCGTTCCTTGTAGGAGGCGTTGGCCAGCTCTACCAGGTAGCGGCTGTCGGGGATCCAGACGGTGGGAAAGTCGTCCAAGGCGGCTTTTTCGGCCTCGGTCAGGTCCTCGGGCAGCACGTCGGGCGGCAGCGCGCCGAAATCGTTGCGATCCCAGCGGCCCAGGGCGGTCAGGCCGTCCATCGCCACGATCTCTACCTGCACCTGCACGTCGTCCACTGTGGCGTTGGTGGCGTTGAACGCCTCGGCGGCGCTCCGCACCCACGGCTCGACCGGCAGGGCGGTGAGCGTGCGCACGGTGACGGCGTCGGGCCGCTCGACGGTGAGCCCCTCGGCGGGGCTGGCGCTGTCGCCGCTCAGTCCGCGCCATACCAGGGAGACGCCGACGATCAATAGTGCGACGATTATGATACCTATGAATATCCAACGGGATTTGTCCATTCTGTTTCTCACTTGATTGTGGCTAAAATCTGCAAACGAACTTTGGCTTGTAAAAACAGTTCTTAAACGATGAGATGCGGTGCGAACTTTTGCATATCTGATCTGAGTCGATGGCCCATGAACCCACCGAACCATGATACTGGTATTCCATGCGCGATAGCATTTCGTTCTACATCCCACCACGGCACATACTTTGTCCATTCTTTTGCAACAATGTGTGGATTCAGCGGAACAAGCGCTATGGCACTACCAGCCTGATCATAACTCATGTTTCCAATACTCATAATCTGATGCCACTCTGACTTGATCACACAACTCAGAGTATGGTACTCTAATCCTTTCGGCGATACAATGATTTTTGTTACAAATGGCCTTACAAGTGTGTATGCACCGGCAATTATGCCAAGACCTACAAACAACAACCATGTATAGCCAAAAAGATTTATTCTGCCCGTGATTATGTTGGGATAATTCATTACGAGTGTTGCAATTGATATTGCCTCGCTGAGAATCCCGATAAACAAGGACACAAACCACCACGAGGGTGTGAATCGGTGAGTATGATACATTTCTTCCTTTTCAGTTATGCTGCAATTAGAGTTCCTGTCTAGTTGATGCCATATTTTGCTTTGACTTGGCCTATTCTTGCCCAGATTCTACTGGACACCTCATCTTGACTTACTTGCTTAAAGATATTGCCCAATACTCTTTTCTCATCCTCATCAACTTTGGCGTCGCGCAGGGCCAAACCCAGTAAAAAGTTCAATTCTTCCATATCTAGTTTGCCGTCACCAGCAAATACTTGAATGGAAGCTAGTGCTATTTCGAGGTGACTTGATATTTCGTTCATCGTGATCTCCTTTTTTCTGTTTATTGTTTGCGAGTTTCAACCATTGTCTCTGGAACTTGAATACCTGCGCGCTTCACTTGCCCAGTGAGTATTGGCGTGGTAACTCAATCTTATCGTGCAAAGCTCGCCTTGTCAAGCGATTTGCCTCCCCCCCGCGTTGATCGCACGCTTGAAACAGGTAAATCAGAACTTGTGACCTGTCATAGAGCATTTGTAGCATTCATAGTGAACTTGATCCAGTTTCTTGAGTGCCTGCGTCTAGCTTTGAAACCTGGTTCTTGCGCATTGATGTATTTAGAATCAGCAGATGTGGGATTCCCAGCAGGACGTCAGGTATCAGGATCAGCCCAACAATGATCAAATAGGCTTTTACTGCAATATCAAGTTCCAACAACTTTAGGCCCACAAGTGCTGTATAGCCCAAGCCACTTCCTCCAAAGGATCCAATACCCGCGACAAGTGCCACGGAAGCCACTGCGAGGGTCCTAGCTGTAGCAATAAGACGGTAACCCAGTGATGAATGGAACCAGTGTTCGAGGAATGCTGTGATGATAAAAGGGAGGCTGAGAAGGAACATGGTCAGAACAGCCCAGGCAATTCTTGATCTCACTCCAATTCCAAGACCAGCCATTATGAACGCAAAAGCTATCTGTGAAGAAACTAGGACAAGCAACCCTGCTAGGATAGCCCGCCACGGTATCAGGATAGACGCTTTGCGCAAGTTAGGGTGTGAGCGGAAAACGGAACAAATTATGCGGGCACATACGTAGCCCAGACCACCAGCCAAGGATGTGCCCGCAAGCCAGCCGATTAATGCAAGGAATTCGTGTTCAAATACTTTGGACAAAGGAATGTTCATATCTTGTGTGTTTCTTTCCTCCTGACTGTCTGTGTCAAGCGCAACGCGGGCTACTCCTCTGGGAATCTAGTTTTGGTAGCTATCCTCTGTCTGACAATACGCATCAGCCTGGAAAAAGTTTCTGGATTATAGTACCAGGGACCACAAAAAAAAGAGGCCTCGAATGAATTCGCGGCCTGATACAGAAAACACGTTAAAAACGTGTTGACAGCCAATACGATTGATCGCTCGGACGTTTGTTGTCCGCTTTTGTATACGAGCTGGGCAATTCATTACTCGGCTCGTGTTTGGTGCAGGAAAACGATTGTGTTCAATATTTCGGGTAATGTGCTTGCGGTGCAGATGCTGGCGAATCTACCCGTGCTCTTGTACAACGAGCCCTTTGAAGAAATCCAACACCGTTTACTTTTTACAGCCCTTGAATCCTCCCGCATCCAAGAACACTCTGTTGTTTCCTGTTTGTCAAACACATTATTTGCACCACCAGGGCAATTGCATTCATGTTCAAACTCGCCCAGGAAGGCTCCCAAGCGTATTAGGGGCGAAACTGCTTCGTGTAAGCCGTCCCCGAGACCCTGTACTTGGCAGCACCTGTCCTGGACCGACAGGTACAGGGTTCAGGACAAGTGCGGAGACTAGGAGCAAAATACCCCCTACAAGATAAATGCAATTGCCCTATTTGCACTACTCGATGGTCGTGTGACGGCCAACTATTTGCGATGATGAAATAGCGCCACGCTCTCAACGTGGTACGTCTGGGGGAACATGTCCACCGGCTGCACCTCGACCAGTTCGTATCCACCGCGGACCAATCGCTGGGCATCGCGGGCCAGCGTGGCGGGGTCGCAAGAGACGTAGACCAGGCGGGCAGGCCGGCGTTCGACCAATGCATCAAGTGCGAAACGGTTCACGCCTGCGCGGGGCGGGTCGATCACGGCGGCGGCGATAGAAATGTCCAGATCGGGCAGAACGGCTTCGACCGGCCCTTCGATCACGTCTACGTTTCCATAAGCATCCAAGTCGTCCACAGCATCTATATCGTCTGGCTCGACGGTGTTCTCCAGCAAGTCGGCGACGGCGGCGGGGGATTGCTCGATGCCGATGACCAGGTCGGCGCGCTCGGCCAGGTGAGTGGTGAAAAGCCCCACGCCACAGTAGGCATCCAGCACCGTCTCGTCCCCTTGCGGGTCGAGATATTCGGTCACCAGGCGCACCAGTTGGGCGGCCTGGGGCGTATTGACCTGGAAGAAAGAGGGGGCCGAGATGCGATAGGTATAGTCAGCAACGGTCTCGGTGATGTGGTTGTTGCCGATGAGGTTGACGTGGACGCCATCAGAGAGGAGCAGAACGCAAGAAACGGGCAGGTCAATTTCCAGACCGGGCGGCAGATCGTTCGCCATCTCCAAGATGAGCATCAGGTCGCCGGTGGCAGTACCCACGCGCAAGGAGAGACGATGCAGGTTCTCAAAGTCGAGGTCAAGGGCGGCGTAGAGATCGGAGAGGATCGGATGGAGGATCGGACATTCATCCACAGCGATGGTCTCGTTACTAGCAGCAGCCCGGAAACCGAGTCCCCCATCCGGTACGGGATGGAACTGGGCGTGATTGCGATAGGCCCAGCCAGAACTGTCGGGCAGGATAGAATGGACGACGGGATCCGGGATCTTGCCGATACGGGCGAGTTGGTCGGCCACGATCTCGGTTTTAAAGCGCAGTTGGGTCTGATAGTCCATGTGCTGCCACTGGCACCCGCCGCAGCCGGTTGTGGAAAAGTGGGAGCAGGGGGGAGCAACACGGTTGGGAGAAGGCTCCAGCACCTCGATCAGGCGGGCAAAGGCGTAACGCCCCTTGTCCTCGGTGATCTCGACGCGCACCGTTTCATCAGGCAGCGCGTAGGGAACAAAAATGACGCGCCCCTCGTGACGGCCCAGTGCCGCGCCGCCGTGAGCGATGGCAGTTAGTTGAAGAGTAAATGGATTCATTTCAGAATTTGAGTACCTCCGCATAGTTTAATCGGTGTAGAATTCCAATGGAACGAAATCTATCCGCATCTGTATTTTGGTAATTGTACCACTATCCGTTGAAGGAGCAATCGAGGGCAGTTTGCTTGTTTGCTCAAATATAGAATTCGGGATACAATAACCACGTCGTGCAATGTCTGTTAGAGAAAAAAAGGAGGATAAAAGGTGCCATTGCCAGAAGAGGGTAAAGGTAAAAAGCCAGAGGTTGCTAAATTCATAGAAGAGTACACAGTCGTGTCAGGAGACAGCTTGAGCAAGATCGCAAAGAAATATTATGAATCCGCAGATCGAGACAAATGGATGCGCATCTATAAAGCCAACAAAGACGTGATTGGAGATAATCCTTCCTTGATCCGAGTAGGACAAGTGCTCAAGATTCCCAAACTGTAGCACACCACAACGTATTCAAGCACAACACAGGACAATGGAAATCCATTGTTCTGTTGTTTTTTACCATCTGGTCCATGTTTTGCCAACGAGGGAATACGGAGGATTCAGTTGGTTAGCCGCCAGCCAGCCAACTGCGCTCTGAGCTTTTGGGCGTGCTTGGCCCGCTCATCAACAGGCATCAACGCACGCCGGCTGCCATAGAATCCATCACCCGCATACCGTGGGGTAACGTGCAGGTGATAGTGCCACACGTCTTGATTGCCAGCCGGTTCATTGTGCTGCCGGGTAGACACGCCATCGCACGCATAGGTCTTTTTCATCGCCATAGCGAGAGCTTGGGCAAGCTCGTGAATTCTCGGCGCATAGTGGACGGGCAGTTCGTAGATGTTCTCAAAATGCTCGTTGGGGACAATAATAGTGTTCCCCGGATTGTTCGGCCACTGGTGCGATCCGACAAAAGCCGTGACCGTGTCGTCGTAGTAAACAACATCTGTGTGAATGGAGAGGACGTGTTCGTTCTCGATGCCTCGAACGATGAGGCAGAATGGGCAAACATAGTCGTCGGGTGCGTGGTTGTACATTTTTCCTCGCTGTTCGAATTTGGTGCTAGGGACGGAAGGAGCCGCCGAACGTTTCTCCACGCTCTCGCAATTTAACTTCGAGCTTTAACGCGGCTTCTACCAAGGCCATATTGGGAATGCGTTGATCGCGGTTCTTTTCCAGCATATGATTGACCAAATCGGCCAAAGTGGGGGATATGCTTGTGCGGATTTGGGGCAAGTTGGGGATCGACTCTGTGAGGATCGCCATAGCCGTAGCGCCAATGTTTTTGCCAATGAACGGACGCTCTCCAGCTAGCATCTCGTACAACATTACGCCCAAGGCCCAGACATCGGCCCTTTCATCCAGTTTTTCACCGCTGCACGCCTCGGGACTAAAGTAATTGATGGTGCCCAGCCGGGTGCCCGTTTGAGTCAGACGAGTACCATCTGCGATGTACGCCACACCAAAGTCGGTTAGGCGGGGCGTACCATCTTTTGCCAACAGCACGTTGGTGGGCTTGAGATCGCGGTGGACAATCCTCCGACAGTGCGCGTGAAACAGTGCATTGGCTAGAGAGATGGTGAGTTTGAGGGTGCGTGCGACGGGTAATGTCCCCTCTGCTTCCAGCAAATCCCGCAGTGATCCGCCTCCAATGTATTCCATAATCAAGTATTGCCGTTCTTGATCCTGGACGGCGGTGACCATTTTCACGATATTGGAATGGCTCAGTTGGCGCAGAGCCTCTCCTTCCCGTTTGAACCGGGCAATCAGATTGGGATCGTTGCCGATGAGATCAGGCTTGACAACTTTGATGGCAACGGGGTGCCCGTTTTGCAGATCAGTTCCCCGGTAGACATTGCCCATACCGCCTTTTCTGAGCAGGTCTCCCTCCAGGTCGCTGATTTCAAAGCGATTGACAATGATCTGGCTTGTGCTCATAGCCCTATTCTCTAACTAGTCTGACCGTCTAGCGTTGAACGATGAATCTTGGGAGATTGGTCTTGTCCGAGATTTTGGTGGATAGAATCATCTTGTCTCTACAATTAGTGTAACTGAGAGTGGATAAATTGGCAAGCCAGCAAAATTACGAGACAAGATGTGCTATCGGCTGCTAGCAACGAACTTGTCGTCATATAGCGGTATTTCTGGCGACGCGGGACGATCTCAATCCCAAGTCGTCCTGCGTCGCCAGCAACATATTCTGAGAGTTGGTTCACGATGGCAGTGTGCCGTAGATGCACCGATAATTGTGCAGGCGAGTCACCGACACGTGTCCCTGTTTCACGGCCGCTTTGACCGCACAACCAGGCTCGTGGCTGTGCGAACAATCTCCAAAGCGGCAGCACTCTGCCGCAACGGCGATTTCCGGATAAAAACGGACGAGTTCTGCTTGACGCAACCCACCCAGACCAAATTCGCGGATTCCGGGCGTGTCCACGACAAAGCCTCCCACGTCCAACTCTTTCATAGAGACCTGAGTCGTGGTATGACGGCCTTCCCGACTGTGATCACTCACCTCTTTGACCTGAATCTGCAAGCCGGGCTGGATCGCGTTCAGCAGCGATGACTTGCCCACCCCCGACATTCCGGTCAACACCGTCGTCTGTCCGCGCAACGTCTGCCGCAACTTGTCTATCCCCTCGCTGGTGATCGCACTGCTAAAGATGATCTGATAGCCCAGGTCCAGGTATGGCTGGACCTCTGCGCTACAAGCCGTGACATCCTCAGCCAGGTCGACTTTGTTGATGCAGATGACGGGAACCAGGTTGTTCCGTTCGGCGGCGATGAGATAGCGATCCACCAGCTCTGGCCAAAAGTGCGGCGCACGCCAAGAGGCAACGATGAGCACCTGGTCGGCATTGGCGACGATGACCTGCTGCAAGTGTGTGTAGAACACGTCATGCCGAGCCAGGATGTTCTGACGAGGTAGAACTGCCTCCACGACACCCCGATCTGTCCCATTTACCGAGACAACGACCCGATCACCTACGGCTATCACATTGGTAAAGCCGGTATCCTCCGCGCTGAGTGAGCCTCGCAGACTGCAAATCAAGCTTCGCCCGTCATCTTTCAAGGCGACGCGACACAGACTGCTGCTCACCTCGACAACGATGCCCGGTTGTCCCGGCATCTCTTCTACCGCCGGTATTTCGTCTATTTCGTTCTCATCCTCCTCTCGACTTTGTAGGGCCGCCTCTATGGCTGCCTGGACAGTTTGACGGCGCTCTCGTTCCCCACGTGGCATGATCCGTTCGCTCTGCGGAAAATCGCCAAGGTCATCTATGGTATCATCATCGAAACTATCCGGTATCCAATCCTTACTGCGCACTCGCTTTGGTTTGCGGTTGCGTTTGAATTGTTTGCTGACTTTTTGGGCAGTTCTGTTGTGCTGCCACGTTTGTTCTTTGCGACTAGGCACTGCTACATTCCTCCATACGATGCTTGAGCATCGCCAAATGCTAAAAGACTGAAACAAGAAGAGACCATGAGCAAACATACTCGTTACTCATAGTCTCGCTATGGATTATTGTACAACGATCTGGGACTATTAGGGATCGTTCAAAAACAACTTGGTACTTTTCAACTCGTTTCCTACGTAAAAATGCTTAAAAAGTACAACGTTGTTTCTGAACAACGCCTTAGATATAGCAAAACCACGAGTGGTGTGATTTGTTCACCAGCTCGTGGCCGAGGGGTTCTGTGGAGTTATGCGCGCAAGTCTGCGCTATGCAACCCACCCATCCAGAGTGTGGCGAACAAAATCAACACGAAACACAACGACTTGGACTTTATTCATCTGTTCGCCTCCTTTCTCTAAATAGGTGTTTGTTTTCAAGCGACGCAAGTATACCTGGAACCAGGATGTTGTCAAGCGAATTTTTCTCGTGCCTTTCGCACCGTTAGCTTGAGCCAATCTATGGTCTGGACTGCGCCCCGGCTGTACCACTTGAGCGCCCACGGTATGGCACGCAGGACCGCGTAGAGATAGAACCTGCTCTTGAAACTCTCTTTCATCTCGTCGTCCGGCTCGTAGCCCTCTAGCAGTGCATCTATTTCCTTCCATTTCCACTCGATGATGTCCCAAACAGGATCGCCCGCTCTCCGAAATCGACCAAGCTCGTGATGGCCCTCTTTTCCGGATCGACCCACACATGTATGTCACCCAGGTCGCCGTGCAAGATACTCGCCTCCACACACTGGTCGAGTATCTGGCTATGAGTGGTGATCAATTGGTGAATCGTCTCAGCCTCACTCGGGTCAATAGCCCTCTCTCGCACCAGGTACTCTAGGCATGAGGGAACATCTTTTAGCACACTGATCCGCCAGGTCGCCTCGTAGCCTTTGACATCTCCCGTCTGCCGGTAATGCGCCTCGTCGAGCCAGCCGAAACCATCGAGTTTGACAGCGTGGATCTGCCTCAAATAGCCTCCCAACAACCGCACATAGTGTTGCTGTTCCTCAGCCGCCAATTCCAAGCTGTCCAACGCAAAGCCCTTGGCCTTTTCCATCAGAAAATACGAACCGGGGAAAAAATCTCGGCTTGTGTCCACGGCCAGAACCTTTGGCCCAGGCACTCCCAAAGCGCGTACCTTTTCACACACCCAGGCCTCCAGCCCGATGCCGTCAGGATCACGCCCGTCGGGATCGATGGCCTTGAAAATGACCGATATCTCTGGGTACTGCGCTTTGTAGACGGTCGAATCTGGATACGTCGGAATAGGGACAAGTTTGTCAGGCGCACTTCCCAAGTGACGTATCAATACATCCTCGATAGCTGGTTCATAATCTGTATTGCAGGTTTTCACAATGGACATAGGTGATCAGTCTCCGTTCAATGTCATTATAGGGCCAGACCTGCCAGGTTTTTGAGCCTTGAATAATCAATCACCACTTTTGGCGAGTTTTTCCAACCCGCGTCTCAGCAAGGCGTCCTGACTATCCAACAGAGCGATCTCTTTCAGGCTCGTATTCTTTTCCAACTGCCTGACGAGTTCGTGCCCCAAAAAATACCCACACTGCTTTCGCCCGCGAATTTCGAACCACGAGCCAAAGAACGGGCGAATCGATTCCCCCGCATCTACCATTCGTAAGAACTCGGCGGCCAGCCAGCCCTTTTGCTCTTGACACCAATCGAGCCAGTCCTCACCATATGCTTCACCCATCATGTGCCAGCTATCCCGACCGAGGATAACGTGCTCGCAACGCTGCGCGAATCCCTCGCTGTAGAGTTGCCACCAAGGACCATCGTCCTCGGCTTGGCCATACTGCGCGCGCCAATGCGCATGTGCCAGATGCCCAATCTCGTGAGCGACCAGACCGGTAATGGCCTGAGGCTGGCTCCAGCCGCACTCGGCCACATTTTCCAGCCCAAACAGCACAGCCGGTGAATCCTGAAACCGCGTGGCCCACCCCGCGCCCAGCCCAATGCCGACATAGATGACGAATACCATATCGCTCTCAAACCCCAGCACTTGGCGGGCGGCTGAATAGGTCGGCGCGCATACTGTCAGCAGATTCTCGTGGGCCTCCTGCATCGCCGGGAGCCGATCGCCCAGAAACGGAAAAACCCGCTCGCGTGCGATCTGCCGCCAGTCCTCGTTCTCGCTGGCATAATCATCCAGTTGCTTTTCCAACAGTTCCGGCCACCGTGACATATAGTCCGACGCCCAGGTCTCTATCTGTGTGTCTATAGGTTTGGTTTGCGCTTGCGCCCAATAATCCAGGAACGCCGGGAATGTATCAACAACCTCATATTTTGACATGTGACCTCTTTGACAACTACTCATCCTGCCTCTTCTAATGTTTTGGCTTTATCGCTCATTCCCGCGCTTGAAATTGCCCGTTACCTTGGCCATCACCAACTGGACTTGTTTTTCGTCCAATCCCTCCACCCGATCAAGAAATTTCTGAGCCTTGTTGCCCTTGAGAATCATGACCTGTTTTCCATACCAATGAATGAACACCTTGCCATTTTTGCTCACCTGATAGGAAAAAACTTGTTCATCGAATTTATTGCGCTTGTCTATCGTATTCATAATCCCATTAACCGCCAAACCGTAGCATAGGGCCTTGTGCCCGTCGTGCGTTTCCAAAACCCACCCACAAGGAGCTATGCTACAGTTCACTCTTTGCGAATGTGCCACTCGTTGTGTAAAAAGTCGCAGGAACAGTTTTTCACAGCTTGCTCATACGAAATGCCCCCCTCACCCGCCAGAACAGCCTGGAGATATTTCATCCGGTTATCTATTTCGGCAACGACCACCGACTCTCCCGTGATGTTCTTTCCATGACTGAGCAAAAGCGTATGGGTTTTGAATTCCCCCAACTTTTCAAGCGAACGGATGTGCTCTGGGACATCGTCGAACAAGGCCCAAGGTAATATCGGGACGCCGTCATTAGACGACATCAGGTTGTCGGCAACGTGGACATAGCGCTCATCGATAATGGTGTAAATGGTACAGTCCGAGCGGCCCGGTGCGGACAGAAAGCGAAGCGTAAACTCACCAAACGTGACCGAATCTACGTCTTCCACGAAACCAGTTGGAGCGCAGTCACTGCGGTCGATTTCGTCCTCCCATTCCAACAGCGGCCCACACAGCCGACTTCCAAGTACAGCAACTCGTGAGAGGGCTTTTAGCCCCAGGATATGGTCATCGTGAAAGTGAGAGATCACGGCCTTTTGCACGGTATAGCCGTTAGCGGCAAGATCTTTCATCACAGTGGAGGCGTGATCTTTAAACGCTGTGTCTATCAAAAGCGCTCCCTTTCTGTCCTCATCCAACAGTGCGAAAATGTTGTACCCAAAGTTATGCTCTGGTTTTCGAGGGGGAAATTGATACAAATAAAGGTTTTCGGCGATTTGTTCCTTTTTCATCATACATCTCCTCATAAATTGTAGTTTGCGTTCAGCTGCCTTTAAAACCGCGTCATCAAACTGACCAGGTATTCGTCCACCCGCTCCCGCACTATTTCGTCCGTCAGATTCTGCATGCCAAAGTCGATCCAGGGAGGGAACACATCGGGCGGTCCGGGTAGTTCCTCGATGATCTGCAACACGTCCCAGTGCGGATGGTACGCAAAAGACGATCCGGCCAGAGATTGATAGGCATCCAAAAACTGGTCGGCGGCAGCGACCCCGTACAGCCCAACCAGGTTCCCACGGCACCAGGCGACGTCCATACCGGCCGGCCCACGACAAGCGTTGGGCCAATCGACGATGCCGCTGACCCGATCATCCTGCCACAGGACGTTGTTCGGGTGATAATCTCGGTGGATAAAACACTCGCGCACCTCTGGCCATGGTCCGTTGACAATCTCTATCGCTTTCTCCCACAGCTCGGGATGCCTCGACCACGCCGGTGGTTCGAGGCGAGAGACATCATTGTAGGGTGCGTAGCGCCATGGAAATGTCCCAAGCTCCACGGCGTGAATGGGCACAATCGCCTCGGCGAGTTGGTACAGCCAACGGTCAAAATCCGGTGGCGTCAACTCGACCCGGCCCGCAAGCTGCGTCATCAGGATTGCGGGGACGCCGCAGTGCTCGCCGGTTTCGTCCCAAGCGATCAACGCTGGCACAGGCACATCGGCCTCGCGCGCCTTTTCGAGGCTCGCTGCCTCGTGGCGCGCCAAGTCCGGTTCTTCCGCCAACCAATCTGCGTTGGTGAACTGGCGCAACACCAACTTTATGTTTTGTCCATTGTGCAAGACCTCGACGCCGCACAGCATGGACGAGGTCACTCCCGCCAAACGACGGATGGATTGTATTGTGGCGCTAGATCCCACAACCTCGACAATCCACTGTAACGTAGTCTGTGATAATAGTGCCTGTGAGTTTTGAGTATCTCGTTGCATATTGTGTAGCCTCGTTAGCGTGTATTTCTCCTATCCGTGGTCATCTTTCCCATCACACCCACTCGACCAATTCCGCCAGCGATCTCACAATGCGGTCAGGGCGCACAGAACTGTCCTCGGGCAATCCCGATCCCGCGACGTCGATCCAGATGCTCTTGATGCCCAATCGCTGGGGGGCCGCGACTTCCCACTCCAAGTTATCGCCCACGATCCATACATCTTTCGGCTGCGCGTCCAATTGGGCCAGGGCGTGCGCGTACACCCGCTCGTCGGGCTTGCCCACGCCAAACTCGCCTTCGATCACGATACAGTCGAAAAACGGCGCCAGCTCAAACCGCTCGATCTTGCGCCGTTGGGGAGCGGCATTCCCGTTGGTGATCAAAGCCAGCCGGATACCTCGCTCCCGAAAATGTTGCAGCGCTTTAACAGCCCCTGGAAAAAGACAAATCCCCTCCTCCCGCTCCCGGCTGTAGGTGTCCGCGATCTCGTTCGCCAACTCGGGCGCATCTATGCCCAACCAGTCGAACGCTTGATCAACGATCTCTCGCCGCGCGCCTTCCAGGTCCATTCGCCCCCGGTGGTGCCGCTGAGGGTCGGACCAGAACCAAGTGCGGCCCTTTCTGACGGCATTGAACAATGCCTGGGGCGTGAGTCCTTCAGCTTGACCAGCGAACTGCTCGCAGACCTGATGCCAGTACTTGTCGGCACTGTCAGAGAGGGCAAGGATGGTATCGTCCAGATCGATCAACATGGCTTTGGGTGGTGAAATCATAGTTATACTCCTTGAGTGACTAAACTTCCCAGGACTGTTCAGTTCTAACGATCTTTCGGTACAGATCGCTCACAGCCACCGTACTTGTCCTGAACCCTGTACCTGTCGGTCCAGGACATGTGCTGCCAAGTACAGGGTCCCGGGGGCGGCCCATGCAACAAAACATTGACTTGCGAATAATTTTCTACCCCAAATCGCCCTCGGGACGAGGACTAGAGCCTTGGAAAGCTAGAATTGAATTCACTAGCGTATAC
>JAAEPW010000098.1 GCA_024232355.1 Chloroflexota bacterium
ACGCGTGACCAGTTCGGGGAAGTTTGCTGGTCGACTGAAGGAGAACCGCTGCTTGAGGAAGTGAATGAGGATCATTTGATGTTGGTGACGAGAGAAGCTGACGGACAAACTCTAGTGAGTTCGTCTGAGCAGTCACAGCAGCTACAGGAAGCCTTGCAGCAGTACAGGTTCGTGCATCAGTCTGATGTTAATGAACTGGAGCAGAGGTTGGCGCAAGAAAGGGCGCAAGGTGCAGCGGACTGTCGAGCCATGGTCGCTGAGATGGAAAGAATCAAAGCGGACAGTTTGGCGAAGGACAAGAAACTCGAAGAGCACCAGAATGTGATTCGTGCGCAACGGCAGGAACAGCGAACGAATAACGACAAGTGGACGGATTTCGTGCAGAAGAAAGACAAAGTCGAAGCGGACAAGGTAGCGAAGGACAAGGACGAAGCGGCGCGTTGTATCGCCGACTTGAAGCAGCAGAATGACGCCTTGCAGAAGCGGGTACACGTAAGTGAATCCATTGCACCGCCTCGTTCGTTGATTGGCTCACAGCCGGTAGCGCGCGCGCATGCGTTGTCGCCCTTAGTGGCTACGACAACTTCGCAAAGTTTGCCGCTCGTAACGGGAACAGTAGCTCCGCAGTCACTGTTGCGCAGTAGCGTTTCACAATGTGTGCGTAAGCCGGGGTTGTCGCGCGCTGTTGCGCCACACCCGCAGATCATGTCTAGTGCGCTGCCGCAGGTACCGGCGACCGATTTGACGCTGCAACGCAATGTTGCGCGCCATACGCTGGAAATGAAAAAGGCAGAAGTGGCCAGAGTGCAGAGCTTAGCCGCGGCTAGTGTTACTAAGCCCGCAGAGCTTAAACGGCTTTCTGATGAATTGTTAGTTCTTGATCACGAGTATGATCAGTTGCAGGCAGAGTTTCAGCAGCAGTATGGCCAGCAAGGAGTGACGACGGCCGGTGTGCGTCAACAAACGACGCCATTGGCTCGTTCAGGCGGTCCAGCGACGAGTCAGCAAAGCGGAGCGACGGGGGCTATGTTAGACCCGTCCGCTGCCGTGTTCCAGCCGGTGAATGTCGGGTTGTCAGACGGTGCTAATCGCACTGATCTGACTGGTGCCGCTGCAGTAGCCGGGGATGGGCAGATCACGCTGCAAGAATATGAGGCGACACTCGATCCGAGCTACATCGCCGATCTTCAATGGGAGCGTGACGAGCAACAGGAAGCATTGCGTCAGAGAGATGAAGCGTTGCGTCAGGAGCAAGACGCACGGCAGAAAGAAAAGGAAGAGACTGAACAGTTGAGGGCGGAACTGGCCCGTGTGCAACAAGTGTCGCACGGGTCAGCGCAGACGACTGGAGTGGGCGAGCCACCATTGCAGAACTCTACTGCGATCGGCGGCGGAAGTGTTCGGCCTGGATTGACACAGTACGCATCTCATGCCGTGTATGTGCCACCAGCGACACTAAAGGAAGCGAAGCAAGCAACCACTACAGAGGGTCTCTCGCAAACCCGCTCTCGAATGGGCGTGCGGGAACATACGGATTTGCCGGTGACGGAAGTCCCGGAAATCAGCGACAAAACGGCCCAGAATATGCGCAAGGTGAACATTAGGCTGTTTGTCGCCGCTACCAAGAAATGGAAGCGGTGGCGCTACGATTTCGAAGTGGCGATGAGAGGCGCCGCCATTCCACGCAATCATTGGGTGGCGGCGGTGGCTAGCCATCTGGATGATAAGGCCCGTGACCTTTACGAAGAGCTCACTGGGGCGCGTCGCGGATGCCAGACTATCGAGTGGGACGAGTTAGTGGATAAGTTTGAGTTGCGTTTCCAGGAAGTAATCAATCCGAATAACGCGATGCTCAAGCTGAGAGGGATGAAGTTCGATCGAACCAAAGACGACTTCGCAGAGTTCTCGACGAATTTCTACGAGATGGCGGCTAATGCGTTTCCTAAGTTTGACTCAGCCGCTTTGGATGTAGCTGCATCGGCCGAACTCCGCCATCACCTGCCCCAAGGCTGGGTTAACAAGCTCGACGAAGCGCACAACAAGGACAGTGACAGGATCATGTTCTCATATGATCGTGACCTCTGTCAGCGACTGCAGGATATGGAAAGAGCGCGGTCTGAAGGGCAGCGCTTGACCAATGACCTGAAGAAAGAAGACGGGAAACCGGAAGCCAAGAAGAATGTCAAGGGGCAGCCCATGTTCAATACTGACACGGGGACGCCCGATGAAGTTCAGAGTGGTGGTCAGCGCGGAAGGGGTCGCCAGAAAGGAAATAGAGGCGACCCCCCGTCGGCTTTCAACAAGTACATGCCTGACACCGGACCAGAACAAATGGATCGACGGCAGCAGCCACCGTTTGATAATGGTGGTGCTCGTGGACGTGGAAATGGGCCAGATCCGAAACGGTGGAATCCGATGCATGGATTTAGGCAACCGAACGGTGCGCCGGGACGAGGCGGGAATCAGCAGTCGGGTATGGGCCGCGGCGGCAACACTTGCCGACTTTGCGGTCGGGAAGGACACTTTGCACGCGAATGCTACAGTAACAGGACTGTTCCGTATAACAGTACCTGTCGCAAGTGTGGGCAAGAAGGACACTGGGCGAACAGTTGTACACAACCCAACGCGAGCGGGCGGGGAGGCTACAGTCGTGGTGGCGGTAATGGTGGTAATGGCGGTGGGCATGGCACCCAAAGCTACTACCCCAGTCAGCAACAGAGACGCACCCCGACTTGTTACCGTTGTGGACAAACGGGTCATTATGCTAATCAGTGTACTAACCCTCGAAATTCTTTTCAGGGCTGTCCAGCCGAAATGAAGCGGTGGAAAATAGGTGCGGGATCTGTCACCAGAACACGCATCTGTCGATCAACTGTCCGAATCAGCCCCCGCCGCAGCAACAACTATGGGTGGCATCATCCGCACCGGTTGCAACGACAGTTGCAAC
>JAAEPW010000099.1 GCA_024232355.1 Chloroflexota bacterium
CAGATTGTTCCGCCGAGGGCCTTTCTGGTGGTCGGGAAAGGGGCAGGTCGTCTATCGCGTCGAGGTGCGGGACGAACACGGTCACGACTACTTGGGTTGGGTGCGATGCGGCCATTGGGTGACGGGGATGTTTTCCGACGCGGTAGAAGCCAGGTGGGACGACTGACCCACACAAACTCACACTACCCGCTTCCCTGCTGTTCCCACCCACAGCGGCAGAGATTTTGCCTACTCGTCACTTGCTGGCAACGGTATACCGGGCGACGTTGAAGAAACTCCCCATAAACTGACTGCTCCATTCATTCCTACAGCCAGCATCGTTCCGTCAGGCGAAAAGGCCACATCAAATACAAAAGGTCGTTGTTGCAAAATGCCGATTTCACGCCCTGTTGCTACTTCCCATAACCTTACATTCCCATCCCACCATCCCACTGAAGCTAGCAGTGCGCCGTTGGGGCTAAAGGCCACGCTTTCCACGGAGTCTACATGACTAGAGAATGTATGCACTTGTTGCCAAGTCCCCACTTTCCATAGTTTAATTGTGCCACCTGTCGCCGTGGCAAATAACGTACCATCAGGTGAAAAAGCTAAATTGTTCACCATAGCATAACGGCCAGGGGAAAGGGTATAAAAGGTATGATTTTCACGTCTAGTTAAAGTTTCCCACAATGTCACTGCATTATGCTTCGTTGTTGAGGCCAACAGTGCCCCATCAGTGGAAAAAGCCAGACCAGGCACATCGTCTGGTTCAGCAGACAGGGCATCCACCTCACGCATAGTTGACACGTCCCAGAATTTTATCCTTTTATCCCCACCTACAGAAACGAGCAATGTTCCATTGGGAGAAAAAGCCAAATCTTTTACCCATTTAGTATGAGCGGGAAGAGAAAATATCTCGTCACCGGCAGGCATCTCCAGGCCCATTATCCTCCCATCGATTACTCCATAAACCAACAAAGTCCCGTCTGGTGAGAAAGCCAAACAAACTACCGTGCGATTACTCTCGATAAAACGAATTTGCCCCCTTTGTACGTCAAATAGATAAACGCCATGCGACGAGGAAATAGCGAATAGTTCAGAATCAGGAGACCACGCAATCTGCCCCGAAACTGTACCCCAAGGCCAAATCTGACCTTGGAGCCTATCCACCCGTCCAATAGTATCTTCAACGATGTGAGCCAAGTGTACGAGTTGTTCGACATTCTGAGAGGATATTGCTACTTTAGGCTGTGGTACTAGTGTACCAGACAAAACAAAAGACAAAGTTGGCGTAATCATTACAGGGGGCATAGTTGACGTAATTAGAGACGGTGGTGTTGGTGGTGTCATCAGAGAAAGCAGGTTGAAATTTGCTGTAGCTGTTTCACTTGCTGCAATGGTGATCTTTGTATCCTGGCTTACGTAACCGTGTTTTGTTGCTACAATAGTGTGATGGCCCGGCGGCACATCAGAAATTAGAAACTTGCCTTCAGCGTCGGTTGTGATCGAGGCAGTGGGCGGATCAGTGGTGACGTTGGCCCCTGATATGGGCAGACCGGTGCTCGCGTCGATGATGACGCCACTGATCACACCCGTGGGCGCGTCGGGTATACTAGTTGGTATCGATTCTGGCCGAAAAGGACCTGACGTGAGCGGAATCCCCCACAAACTGATCGTATCGGAGCCTGCTGAGGCCAACAGTGCCCCGTCAGAGGAAAAAGTCAAAACATCCACTTGAGCATGATGCCCATCTAGGGTGTGTATCTCGTAGCCTGTTGAAATATCCCACAACTTGGCAGTTTCATCTTTAGACCCAGATATGATTAGATTACCATCTGGCGAGAATTCTATAACAGTTACGTAATCAGAGTGACCGGAGAAAACTTCTAGTTCTTGCATTGTAACAACATCCCATAGTCTTACAGTACCGCTTTCGAGTCCTATCGCCAATAATGTTCCATCGGGAGAAAAAGTAGCTGTAGTTGTATCACTAGGAAACCCAGGAGGAGTGAAGATTTCGTTTCCAGTCGATACCTCCCACAATTTTATGCTACCATCCCGCAACCAGGAAGCCAATAGTCTTCCTGTTGGAGAAAAGGCCACGCCACGCATACCAAGGGGGATATCTTGCAAAAATGAATAGAGCATATCTCCTGTGACCAAGTCCCAAACCTCCACCGTATGACTCGTGCTAACGGCCAGCAGCTTGCCATCGGGGGAAAAAGCGCTATTACCTTGACAAGCAGCATTCGTCGGTATGATTTTTACAAGATCACCAGTCGGCACTCGCCGCAATTCTATTTTCCCTTTCCCTGGCCCCCACGCCAATATCGTTTTACCTGGTGAAAAAGCTGAACAGTGGACACCAGTATTGAAGCCACCTTGGGTCATGTGGAGCAAACGGGCAGTTGGAATTGCCCATTGCGCTATAGTTTTACGACCCGATACAGAGGTCAGCAAGTTCTCATCGTGCGAAAAGTGCAAGGCATCGATTCCAAAGAACACTTTATCAGTTACTGTGAAAACCTCGCGTCCCGTTGCAATCTCCCATTGGAAAAACCCTGATGCCAGGAGTTTTCCGTCGGGAGAGAAACTCACATCACCCGGAGGGATTGAAGAGTCGTTGACAAACACCTCAGTCTCATTTGATACTGACCATACCCTCACACTCTCTGGCGAACGGGCTGCCAGCAACGTCCCATCAGAAGAGAAAATGACACTGTCGGCAGTGTAATAATTACTATAAGCGTGCAGCTTGCGGCCGCTAGCCACATCCCAGACACTAACTGCATCGTCATGTGGTGAAGAAACGATCTGGCCTCCTACGGCCAAATATCGGCCATCTGGAGAAAAAGCTAAACTATTCACACGGAAGAAATTTTCCAAAGTGAGGTCTTTGTCTAATTCTCCGCTGAGTATTTTCCACAATTTGATCGTCCGCCCCTTTATTCCTGACGCAAGTAGAGTTCCATCTGGTGAAAAGACCAAAGGCAATTTGGAACTGTAATCCTCAAAAGAAAACGTGCAAACCTTGCGCCCGGTCACGATATTCCATACATTAATGGTGGACAGTGATTGCGGATGTGAATGGTATCTCAATGCCAACAGATTACCATCTGGCGACAAGGCCAACTTGTCTACTGGAGCACTCTGCTTGCCAAAAGTGTGCAACTCTTGTTCTGCCAGCACATCCCATAGTTTTATAGCGTCGTCATCCGCTCTAGTGGCCAACAACGTCCAGTCGTTCGATAAAGCGCTTATCTGATCCACATCAATATCAATGAACCGGATCAGATCCATAGTCTGTGCATCATAAAGGCCGATTCCGTATGGTGGTAGTATAGCGATAAACTGTTTGCCATCGGGCGACCAGTTGGTATAGCTGGCAATATTCAACCCCAAAACGGCCAATCGCGTGACTTGCTCGGCAGTGTCCGGCGAGATAACAGTTTGAGAAAGACGTACAGGGCTTGCCAGTATCGAGTCCCAAGTTTGATCTGGATGCGGCCTGGGAGTCCAAGTTGGAATCGGAGTACGAGTAACAGGATCAACAACAAACACCAGCCTCTCCGACTGCTGCGAACCAAAAGGCAACACGTCGATTACAATAGCCAGTATACATATTGCCAGGATAGCAACCGCTACCAACCATAGTCGCCGCTGCCTCAAAGTGTGGGCTGGAACAGTAGCCTGTGGCTGGGTTTGCCTTGACTGAACAGGGGCCGTCCGCTGCCAACGCCTCTGCTGGACAGGAGGCGAAAAAGCCGCCTGGCGACGACGACGGGCGCTGGCAGACCGTTGCCGGGCGGCGGCACGCTTGGCCGCCTCGCACCGAGGGCATTCCTCGAGATGGTTAGAATAATAATGCCCCTTGCGGCACCGCGCCAGCGCATCCTCTGCTTCCTCCAGGCTCTCCCGCCACTCTGCCGCCACAGGGCGCAGGTAGGGGGCCTTGTGCCCGTCCACGAAACAACGTTGCATCAAGCCAACGAGCGTGGGGTGCAGCGTGTCCACGGAAGAAACGTTGGGAGGAGGAACGACCGGGTCTGGCGGTGGCTTTACGTGGGGAAACAAGCCCAACGCTATCTTTGCCTCCAGCGGCGGTGGATCGTCTGACCTGTCCCACCTGGAACGAAAGGGATGATTCCCTTCCATCAGCAACTGGAAGACCAGCACTGCCAGGGCAAAGTTGTCCTGCTCCGGCTTGCGGGTCACATTCGCCAGGCGTATGCCCTGTAGCTCTGGGGCCGTGTATTCGGGCTTGCCCACGATGCAGCGGTAGCACACGCTCTCACCCTGCACCTGGGCCTGTACCTGAAAAGAGTCGGTGTCTATCATCGTGACCCGGGCTTGCGGCGTCACGATCACATTGCTCTCGTGGAGATCACCGATGACATAGCCCTTGGCGTGAAGAGAATCGACGGCGGATGCCAGGTTGCGTGCAATACGATGGAGGTAC
>JAAEPW010000100.1 GCA_024232355.1 Chloroflexota bacterium
GCTGCGTTCGCTCATCAACCAGGTATTGGACGAGCGAAGGTCTTTTGATCGGGTGATTATTCTCTACGGCACCAAACACCCCAGCGAAATCCTCTTCAAAGATGATTTAAAGGAGTGGTCCGAGCGAGACGGCGTTGAGTTCCACATGTCGGTAGACCGGGGCAACGAGGAGTGGACAGGGAATGTGGGCGTCATCACCACCCTCTTCCCCAAGATTACGGTCAACCCGCGCAACACCATTGCCGCCACCTGTGGCCCGCCGATTATGTACCGCTTTGTGTTGATGGAACTGCTGGGCAAGGGAATTCCCGAGTCGCAGATCTACCTGTCGCTGGAACGCCGGATGAAATGTGGTGTGGGCAAGTGCGGTCACTGCCAGATTCATGATTTATACTGCTGCCAGGACGGACCTGTCTTTAAATATTCCCAGATCAAAGGATTGGAGGAGGCGTTATAATGGCCCAAAATGGAAGACCCAAAGTTGCGTTTTTTGACTTTGCCTGCTGCGAGGGCTGCCAGCTTACTGTTGTTGACAGCTTGCAGACTCACCTGGAGTTGGTCGAGACGGTCGAAATTGTCCAGTTTCGTGAGGCGATGACCGAAAAGGGCGAAGATTACCTGGTTGCCTTTATCGAAGGCTCCTGTACCCGCCAAGAAGACGAAGAGCGACTCAGGCAAATCCGCGAGCAAGCTGCTATTGTGGTTGCCCTGGGCGCTTGCGCGCACACAGGGGGCGTCAACGCCCTCAAGAATATCCAGCCTTCACTGCAAGATGTGCGCGAATATGTCTACGGTGACCGGTGGGAGTGGTACAATTCCTACCCGACCCGGCCTATCAGCGCCGTAATCGAGGTAGACGCGTTCATCCCCGGCTGTCCCATTGACCGTTTTGAGTTTATGGAGGTGGTCAAAAAGGTGCTACTTGGTAAAAAGCCCAACATCCCC
>JAAEPW010000101.1 GCA_024232355.1 Chloroflexota bacterium
ATTATGCCAGAAGTGGGCCAGGCACGCAATCTTTACATAACTTTTAAAACACCCTCTAAAGTGCTCACAGCCACCGTCTCGGGGCGGCCCATACCACAAAGCATTGGTTTTGGAGTAGTTTTCGACCCCAAGACGCCCCCGGGACTGGGGCTGTGAACGTTGGGAAATTAGAACTGAACAGCGGTGGCGGAAGTAATGAGGCAGGGTGGATAGACCTTGTGGCAATCTGTGGACACCTCTTCTCTTCATCTCAGCCGTCCCAACCCCGCCACAACGCCACAACGCCAACTCCCCACACCGCCTTCCATCACCCCTTGCCCCAAGGTTCATTGCCAGGTTCCTGCACGGGGAGAAAGCGATGCAACCCGAGGGCTTGGCCTCTGTCTCTGCGGTAGCGAGCAATGGGGCGGGGGGGCAGGGTTGGGGAAGGTGGGGTTGGATTAAGGTTAGGTTGAGTTGCCACAACTGGCACACGATGGTCAATTGTCTGCATTGTGCTAGGACAGTATCTAAAAGTGTCCAATCAGTCACTGGCTAAAGAGGATCTATAAAGTGCTCTATAGCCGCCGATCCCGCTGTGCGAAACTTGCGGGGATCTAAATTGCAAACCCGGCAAGCATCATCGTGTTTCTGAACGGTAACAGGCTGTTTCAGAACGGTAACATGGATGCCAAGTTACCGTAACAAGAGTATGATATAATACGTGTGATGGTTATCCAAGATGCGGAACTGTTACCCTACCCAGTGTACGTGGCACGCCAAACAAGAGGAGAAAAATAGTATGAATGTCAAACCAAAAATCCTATTGGTGGATGACGAACAAGCAATCACGGACAACCTATCATCCTTTCTGAATCGCTCTGGATTCGTCACAGCCGTCGCCGGCGATGGAAAAGAAGCACTGCGTCAGGTGGACAGTTTCGGCCCCGACTTGGTCGTTCTCGACATTATGATGCCCAAGCTAGACGGACGTGAGACGCTGCGCCGCCTGCGCCAGGCGGGCAACCGGACACCCGTCATCCTGCTCACACAGGTTGGCGAGTCTACAGAGCGGGCGATGGCGTTGGAGGAGGGAGCCGACGATTACCTCAACAAGCCCTTTGACCCACACGAACTGGTAGCCCGGATCCGTGCCGTCCTGCGCCGCGCCCGTCCCGACCGGCCGCCGCTAGCGTCGGCTCAACGGTTGGCCAGCGGTGATTTGATCCTGAACCGTCAAGCACGTCGTGCCTACGCAGGTTCCCAAGAGTTGCGTCTGACGCCCAAGGCGGTCGCGCTGCTGGAATATCTGATGATGCACCCCGACGAGTTGCTCAGCCGCGACCGGTTGTTGGACGCCGTTTGGGGATGGGACTATCCCACCGGCACACGCACTGTGGACACGCGCATCGCCGAACTGCGCCGCGCACTGGGCGATGACCCGACGCAACCCCGGTATATCGAGACGGTTCCGGGGCAGGGCTATCGGTTTGTGGGAGAGGTGGAGGCCGTGCAATGAAGCCAGGGATGAGGGTGAGATGGTGGTGGGGCATCGTGCTGATACCGGTCGCCGCGAGTCTGGTGGTCATCTCGCTTCTGACAGACGTTGTCACGCTGACAAACCCAATCCTGTCCATACGCGTCGATCTGGCTACCATCGCATTGATCGTTGGCGTGGCGCTGTCGGTGATTGTACTGGCCGGGGTCATATTGTGGGAGTTGACCGAGCGGCGACACCGGCAGCGTGTGATCGGTGTCCGCGCCCAGTCGGCGGAGGAACATCGCCGGTTTCTGCAACGTCTCGACCACGAGTTGAAAAATCCGCTCACTGCGATCCGTGCAGGGCTGGCAAACGTGATGGACAGTTCGACCACGTGCACGCAACAAGGGGCCTGGGCGAGTGTGGAAGCGCAGGTGCTGCGTCTGAGCCGCCTGACTTCTGATTTGCGCAAACTGGCCGAATTGGAAACGCGCCCGCTGGAGCGAGGGGTGGTAAATGTGGCCGAGGTATTGCAAGAAGTGGTGATGCTGGCACAGGAGCAGCCAGGAGCCGACACGCGTGCGCTTACGCTGACACTGCCCCAGGCTCCCTGGCCTGTACCGGACGTCCTCGGCGATTGGGATTTGCTTTTTCTGGCAACCTACAACTTGTTGGATAACGCGATCAAGTTCACCCGGCCCGGCGATACGGTGGAGGTGCGCGCCTCTGAAGATGGGGCATTTGTGGTCATCGAGATTGCCGACACGGGACCGGGTATTCCCAAGGAAGAGTTGCCTCGCGTCTGGGATGAACTGTACCGTGGCCGCGGATCGCGCGGCATTCCGGGCAGTGGCCTGGGGCTGGCGCTGGTACAGGCCATCGTCGAGCGGCACGGCGGCCAGATCAAGTTGCGCAGCCGCGTCGGGCAGGGGACTGTCGTGACGATGCAACTGCCGGTATAGTGGCGTTACGGAATGGTAACATCTCGTGTTCAAGTTGTGACATCCCCGCCATAACCCCGTAACACCTCTGTGCTATTATCTTGGTAGAAACGTGATCTGAAATCACAATATTTTCCCAAGGAGATTAAAATGCCCCCTAGTCCCAATATCGGATTGGCCGAACTTGCCCTCCTCGCTGGCCTGGTGGCGCTCATTGTCGTGATCGCTGTTGCGGCAATCGTAAAGAGGCGGAAACAAAAGAGCGATGCCCCTGTATCTGAATCAAGACGGCGCTCGTGGATCTGGATTGCCACCCTCATCTTGCTCGTCATGGTCGCGGTTCCGGTGATCGTGGTTATCTTTGGCGCTTTGTTGGTGACTCCCGTCAGCAGGCAAAGTACGACCATAATAGGCCCAGAACCCGAAATCACGGTTCAAGCGGTGGTTGTGCCGGTGACAACGTCTGACGCGACGCCGGCCGATCTGCTGCCGTTGGCCCCGACGCCGGACGCACATGAACCGGTCCTGGCGCCCCACCCCAACTCGAGCGCGTTCTTGTCTCTCAATCCTCACAACCGACTGACAATGCTTGTCGCCCTGCCCACACTTGCTGGCCTGGTGCTGCTCGTTGGCGCGGTCATCGTCGCGGCAGTTTTGAGGAGATGGCCGGTGGGTGACACGCAGGCGAAAGACTCGGATATGAACGGCGGCAACGGGGACAAGAATGCCAAAGAGACCAGGTTGAGGTATCTGTTTCTCACGTTCATCTTTTGGATCGCCTTGAGCATTTTTCTGGTCTTTGATCTTGCCGCTTCGGTGTCTGTCTATTTTAAATTCACCATCATTTACGCCGGATTCTGGACGTTGGTTGGCGCGTTGTTTCTGCACGATAGACCCTGGCGCGAAAAACTCTTGATCCTGTCGCTCTTTTTGATCGCGGTCTTTGCCATCCGCTTTGTAGACTGGAACAGCCGCAAGCCATTTCTCAAAGACCTCTATACCGTTCAGGAGGGGATGACGCCAGCACAGGTAGAGCAGATCATGGGCGGCTATAGGGCAGGAGGGGGATCTCCCTTTTTCGGTGGGTCAGAGACCGAACTCGATGAACAGGGAGAGATTGTGACCGGCGGGATCACCTATCTGCACACCGACGAAGGTTGGGGCGATTCGGATTGGGGGGTGGTTCTCTTTGAGCATGGTCGCGTAGTGCGGGTCGAGTTTTTGGCTGATTAGGTGTTGTCCGGATTCTAATTCTGACAGGAGATTGTGGTGATCGACAAAAAATATCGCAACTTGTTTATCTGGCCCGCTTTGGGTGTCACGTTCATTCTACTTTTTCTCACCGCTTGTGGTACGCTCGAGATAGATATCGAGCAGGGGGGGCGCATGTCTAGCAACGAAACTGTTTCAACGACAATCGCCCTCACTAGCGAACAAATAAACCTGGCGACGAGTGAGGTCATTGCTACCCCTGTCCCTGTGGACATTCCCACTCCCATCCCGGCGGTGACCGAACTGCACGTGGCTTTTGTGCAAGACACCGAACACGGCAATAATGCCTGGTTGTGGACGGAAGGGGAAG
>JAAEPW010000102.1 GCA_024232355.1 Chloroflexota bacterium
CAAATCTTGAAAAAAGTTGACGTTTTACCATTTTTGATCGTTTTTCTGACATCTGGACCAACTTTTCCAAGTTGCTGGCAGGTATACGGTTTGGCGTCCCCAGGGACGGATTGGCTCTCCTAGCGACTTTTGCGGTATTGCGAATATGGTGTTCGAGCCTGGACTCTGCTTCACAACTTCCATCCCTATTGCACTCGATCCAAAGTGGCTTCCAAGTATCAGCCTCCAGCTCATAAACTTGGCGGCTTTGTCTATCACGACAATTGGCTACAAAATCTCCTCGTCTCCGCTTTAATGGGAGGGTATCAAAGGTGACCACAGAAAACGTTAGAATCAGAAATAAACGTATTTTGATTGCCGTCGTTATCCTGATCGTTATCGTCGGTGCCGTGCTGGGCGTGGATGCCCTGCGGCGGCACCAAGTCACGGAACTGGAACCTGGCAGCGTTCCGATCTATTTCGAGGATCGGTTCGTGGAGAGTTTCAAACCGGACGATCTAGAGCGTCTGGATGCAGCAAACTTTGGATGCCGAGGAGGGCAAGACACAGGAAGGCTGGTTGCTGCGTGACGTGCTCCTGTTGCACATTGATCGCGATGTTTTTCGGGACGATACGACCATCGTCGTGAGCAGCAACAGCCGTGACAAATCTGCGCATCTGACCTGGGCCGAGGTCGATAACACCGAAAACATGGTCATGTTCGATCTTTCAGAGCGAGGGATGCTCAAGTTGATCTCGAAACTAGAGCGTCTCGACGTACGCGATGAGTGGATCCAGGACGTGGACAAGATCGAGGTTACATCAAAATGAAAGAGCGGTATTTTTCCACTTTTCAGATGATCCTGTTGGCCTTGTTCGCGGCACTGATCGTGGTAGCCAAGATCGCACTGCGGCTGCCGTTACAACTGTCGGGCCATTCAGGCATCTTTTGGATGGCGATTGTGGTTGTGTCGGCGGGTGTGGTGCCAAAGCCAGGGTCTGCCAGCCTAGTTGGCCTGACATCCGGCATCATCGCCGCCTTCCTGGGGATGGGGGACTTTGGCGCACTGAACACATTTCTATCATACACGATGGTCGGCGTGGGCACTGATTTATCTTTCTTGCTGTTGCGTGATCCTGAGAACCTGGTTGCCGGGGCACTGGCTGGCTCTGGGTCATTTTTGCAAGTTTCTGGTTAAATGGACGTTGGGAACGCTTACGGGCGCACCCGTGAAATTCGTCGCGCTGGGGTTGGCCAAGGCGATTGTGGGACACATCGTTTTCGGCGCGTTGGGCGGCCTGCTGGGAAGTCTGACGCTCAGAGCGTTGCACAAGGCTGGGTTCTTTGCCTATCTGGCGGAGAAACGCTGAACACGTAAATATCTCCGTGCACCTCTTGCCGAGAGGGCCAGAGGTTTGCCTCTTTTTGTCCTCTTTGCTTTATTGCGGGGATGTATTTTGGTTAATCGAAGGCAGCCAGACGGCAAAGCTGGTGCCTACATTTGCCTCGCTTTCTACCGTCACCCACCCACCGTGCAGTTCGACGATTTCCTTCACAAGTGCCAGCCCCAGACCGGTTCCAGAGATTTGCATTGACCGTGGCTCTACGCCTCGAAAGAACCGGTCGAAAACGTGCGGGACTTCTTCCTCCGGGATGCCCATTCCTGTATCGGCCACGGTCACCGTAGCCCATACGCGACCTTTGGACTCGGCTGTTCCAGTAGAGATTGCCACATCTCCACTCTCTGGTGTGTAACGAATCGCGTTGTCTATCAGGTTGGTCAACACTTGCATCATTCGTTCTGGGTCTACTAGGGCTATTGGTCCTGGATTTGCCGGGTGATGTTCTAGTGCCACTCCCTGTTGCCTGGCCATTACTTGGCCATTGGCAAAAGCTCTATCGGTCAGATCGTTGATGGAGATTTCTCTGGGTGACATTTCAATCCGACCTGCATCTATACGAGAGATTTGCAGGATGTCTTGCACCAACAATGCTTGACGATCTGCTTCTTGTGCCAGCGTGTTCAGGTACTGTTTCCATCTCTCGTCCCCTCGGGGTATTTTTTGCATCAGAGCGGCGTATAGCTTGATGGTGGTGATAGGGGTACGAAGTTCGTGGGAAACGTTGGTGACAAAGCGGGACTTCATACGATTGAGTGCTTTGAGATGGCTAACATCGTGGACAGCCACCACCACGGCGGCGGCATCTTCGATCCCCGGCTCTGAAATCGGCGCGGACTTTAATTCCAGGTCAAGTCCGGTTAGTTCCAAGATGGTCTCTGGTCGTTCCTCTTGCATTTCTTCAATGGGGGCTGTTGCTTGTTGCACCAGGTTCTGTACGGCTTTTCGTAACTGGCCTGCATCTTCTGGGGAGAGGGTTTGCGTGAGCCATGTGTTGGCGATAAGGTTGCTTTGGATGATCTCTCCTCCGGCGTCGGTGACGATGATGCCGTCGGAAGCGCTACGAAGGATTGCCTCTTGCCGGGCGTACTGAGCCTGAATCTGGACGGTCCGTTCCTCTACACGTTCTTCTAGTTGGGCAGCGTGATCGTGCAGTTGTTGATACAGCTGCACGTTTTCGATGGCAATGGCGGCTTGGTTGGTCAATAGGCCAAGCACTCGCACTTCTTCCGGGCTAAATGTGTGTGGTTGGAGGAACGTAATGGCAAATGTCCCCAATATCTGATTGGCTCGTTTGAGGGGAAAACCGGCAATGGCGCGCACCTGCCACTTTTGCGCCTCTGGTGTAGCATAGAGCGGATGGTTCTGCGCATCGTTGATGACGACAGGCTGTCCTTCCCGAGTCACAGTTGCCATCAGGCCATCGGTCCGCAACGATTGCACGGCTGCTTCCTGACGTCCATCTTTCCACAAGGCTGTACCAAATGTAAAAGTCTTGGTTTCTTCATTATAAAGATAGATGTGACAGTTGTTGGCTTTTACCAGGGTCAGAGCGCTCTCGACGATACTCTCTAGTACAGCGGGCAAAGCCAGTGAAGAGGTGAGTTGTAGGCTGGTGCGCTGCAAGACTTGCAACTCGGCCACACGTTGCTGTGTCTGACCAAACAATCTGGCGTTTTCGATGGCGGTGGCAGCGTGACTGGTAAGGGCTTGCAATCGCCGCGCGTCAGTAGGGCCAAATTGGTTGGGCTGGGTGCCATTGACGTTCAAAAAGCCCACAGTTTCGTTACCGAGCCGGATGGGAGCACCGATATAAGAGTGCAGCCAATGCAGATCTTTTCTCGATATCCAATCAGTTTCGCTGCTCGTGTCTGCAATGATAACTGGTTCACCGGTTTCTATCATCTTTATTAGAGTTGGGTATTGGGCAATAGAGATAGGGTTTTCAGAGACTTGCTCGCCTAGACGGTCGTACCCGCGCCAGCGGGCCGTATGAGCGACATGGTTTTCCATCAACATGATGTTGAAAGCGTCTCCCGGAACGACTTGTTCTACTTGCTCCAAGATACGGTCCATAACCTCGTCGGGGTCCAGGGTGCTGCTGACGGCAGCCGCAGCTTTTTCTAGTGCCTCGGCCAACTCTCGTTGTTCTCGTTCTGCCTGGAAAAGACGCAATCGCTCCGCTACTGTTCCTAGTTGTCGTCCCACGGCCTCTACCAGTGCGACTTCCTCGACCGACCAGGACCGGGGCGCAGCGGAAGTTAGGAGCAGTCTGCCCACATCCCCAACTCCAATTAGGATGGGCATAGTGATTGAAGATCGGATGTCGAGTTGAGCGGCCAGTGGGCGGAGAGGGGATAGCATACTGTCTGTCACCTGGCGCCAATCCTCTATGACGCGAATATCTGGGATGTCCTCCCAACCGACTGCCGAGGTTTGGGTGCTGAATTGGTTGGTTTCCAAAGATAGGCCACGAGTGGTATGCTGTCCGGCGAGCCATATTCCCCCTGTTTCCAGTCTTAGGGCTGTGAGTATGTGGCTCAAGGTGATTTTGAGCAGATCGGAGAGATTGGTCGTAGCGGCGGCGGCAGCGATGACGGCATTGAGGGCTGACAGGTGACCGGCCCTGTCGTATGCTTTTTCCTCTGCCCATTTATGCGCTACGATCTCCTGTTGTGCTTGCTCGTACAGTTGGGCGTTTTCCAATGACACTGCCGTTTGACTGGCGATGGCAGTTAACAAGTCACGATCATGTTCGTTGTAGGCGTGAGGTGTAGTGTAGCTTTGGACAGCCATCACACCGAGCACCCGGTCACCGATGGGCAAGGGGACTCCCAGCCACGATTGGAAGGGTTCCCCAATGGGTTCAACTCCTATCTCTTGCAATCTCTCTGGTGTGTTTTCTGGAATGAGCAAACTTGCACGGTTGCGGACGATATAACCGATCAGCCCTTTGTTCGCGGGAACTGTGAGGATATGTGCGTCTTGTCCCGATTCGCTGACATCGTATTGGATAGAGATTTTGTCTCTCTCTTGGCTATAGAGACCAATGAAAAAGTTTGTGGTATCCATCAAGCGAGAAACTCCGCGATAAGCCTCTTCCAATACTGTGTCCACATCGGTTCGAGCGGTCAAGGCTTGAGCCAGTTCGTTCAATACAGCTAGTTCTTCCGCCCGGCGATGAGATTCGTCAAATAGGCGGGCGTTACGGATGGCGATGGCAGCCTGGGTGGCAAACAAGCTCAGTAGTTCGGCATCAGTAGGGGAAAAGGTGCGTGGTTGGCTGGCTATGATCTCTAAAACACCCAGAAATTCATTGCCCCAGTGGACCGGTACGCCCACGACAACAGAGTTGGGATAGTGCTCGTTCCAAAAATCAACCCGTCCTTCCCATTCTTGATAATTGTTTATGATTAGTGGTTCGCCAGTCTCCCAAACTTTACCGGCGAGACCTTCACCCCGCTGAAGGGTGGTTTTGTGGGGCACTGAGTCGATACCAATATATACGGCGAATTCCAGTACATCCTGGTTTGGCCGGTAGAGATCGAGACCGCCTGATGTTCCTCCTAATAGTTCGACGGCTCGTGCGACGATGGAGCGGAGAAGAGCGTCGGTGTCCAACTGGGCGGTGAGTTCTAACCCCACTTGTCGCAATGCTTCCAACTGGGCCGTGCGTTGCCGGATTTCTTTCTCGGCCCGCTTTTGCTCGGTGATGTCGTGCGCAACGCCCCGAAATCCGATGGGGTCACCGGTAGAGTCGCGGATCAGGGATACAGATGTGTTGACGAATATCGGAGTTTTATCTTTTCTAACAAGTTCCCAATCAAATGCCTGAACAGACTCGCCCGTGCGATAGACTGTGTTGAATGCTTGGTAAACTTTTTTTGCGGTTCCAGTGCTCATAAACTGACGGTTGTTCATACCAAGCAATTCATCTTTAGAGTATCCAAGAATTCTACACATTGCATCGTTGAAAAATTCCAAATTTCCCGCGATGTCAACTTGATAATATCCCATCTTGATGTTTTCTAGAATCGTCCGGTATTTTTCTTCACTTTGCCGCAACGCATCCTCTGCTTTTTTGCGGTCGGTGATGTCTCGTGCTACACCTCGAAAGCCTATCAAGTTACCTGTTTCATTGTGAATCAGATCAAGAGTAACTTCACAAGGAAAAATATCACCGTTCTTTCGTTTGATTCTGTAGATGCCTGGTTTGCGAGATTCACCTTGGATGACTGCTGTCAAATCTCTTTGGACACGTTTAATTTCTTCACTTGCCAACATCTGGGTGACTTGAATCCCTTCCGCCCACTCTTTTTCAGTATACCCAGAGGTTTTGAGGGCTGCTCGGTTAGCATACGTCACGTTGAGTTCGGTGTCTGTTTCAAAGATCATGTCTGGCAACATCTCGGCCATTTCCCGGAAGCGAGCTTCGCTCTTTTGCAGTGCTGCCTGACGGGTCTGGATGGCTTGCCCCATACGCTCAAAATCTGCGGCCAGTGTGTTCACCTCGCTAAAGGTCGCCGGGATATTGGACAGCGTTTCCCCTTGTGTAAAATCGCCGGAGGCTAGGGCATCGGCACCTTGGCGCAATTGAGCTAGTGGGGCGACGACTCGATAACCGAGTTGCCGTTGAAAGCTCAAAATCATGGTCAACCAGACGAGCGGTGCGAATACGAGTGCGACGACCAACGCCCAAATATACGGAGCGTAGGCGATAGGTATAGATATTTGGACAACGACGACCCACTCAGTTTGTTCAACCAGAGATGCACTGCCAAGGACAAAGGTGTTGTTGGTGATATAGGGCAAGGTAGCTTCGCCAACTAGACCTTGTTGTACAATTTTCATATGACTGACGTTAACTTGTTGAGTCACTTGGTCCAACTCTGAGTGGGCAAGCAAGACGCCGGAGCGATCAGCAATAAAGTATTGTTCGTCGCCTTTGGTGGTGATGGACTTTTGCAACTCGCCCAGGTCAAGTTCACCAACTACTATACCCTCATTATTGCCAAGTGATTTTGCCATATAGATGGATGGTAGCCCCGTACGCGACGAGATAAAGGGTTGAGAAATTGTCACGTCGGTTTGTGCACTGCTTTGGATATGATAAGGTTGGTGCGACATGTCCAATCCTTGATAATGAGCATCGTGCGGTACTAGAATGGTGGCAGAGCCATCTTTATCCAGTTGATAGATGGTTACAAAATACGGGTATGCCTGCTGCGTGGCCCGCATATAGGAAGCTAGTTCTTCTACCGTGGTGGTCTCGGCCACTTGCGCCACAGTATCCAGTATCTGGCATGCATATTCCAAATAGTCATCAACTGTGTGTGCTAGAGAACGAGCCAATAACTGCTGCTGGGTTTCTAGATTGCGTGCTCTTGCGTGTGCAACAAGCCCAATAGCGAGAATCGTCACGATCAATGAGGGCAGGAACAGGCGCAAGAACAAGAGGCGCAACAGCATTCTGTCTAGTGAGTGGTGTTTGGATTGTTTCACTACTTTTTCTCCCTTTAGCCGACTTTTGGATCCAAGGCTCAAGGTATTGCCGCTTCTTTAGTAGTCAAGGGTCATGTCGAATCTCGTAAAGTCGTACCGCCCTATTGTCTCGTAAAGTCGTACCGCTTTGTCAGAGCTAGAAGGCAGGGCGACTTGCCAAGTTATCATTTTGGCCGATTTTATGGGTGAAAACGTGCTCATACTTGAAAAGTTGG
>JAAEPW010000103.1 GCA_024232355.1 Chloroflexota bacterium
CCAACTTTTCAAGTATGAGCACGTTTTCACCCATAAAATCGGCCAAAATGATAACTTGGCAAGTCGCCCTGCCTTCTAGCTCTGACAAAGCGGTACGACTTTACGAGACAATAGGGCGGTACGACTTTACGAGATTCGACAGATGACAAGTGAAACCTCCAGAGATACAAGATTATCAGTTTGGACGAATGGTGGTGGACGGGAATCAACATGCACAGGATTTGATTCTGCTACCAGACCAGGTAATAGCGAACTGGTGGCGAAAGACCGGACACAAGCTAGATATTGAGGACCTGCAAAAAGTCCTCGACACCGCCCCAGAGGTTTTGGTGGTGGGAACCGGCGCGCACGGTATGATGGACGTACCACCAGAGACTCGGCAGGCCGTGGAAACCGCAGGTATTGAACTGCAAGCGGCGCCCACGGGCGAGGCGTGGCAGATGTACAACGATCTGCGAGAACAACGACGGACGGTGGGAGCCTTTCACCTGACTTGTTAGACAATTATAGGGGAGGAGTACTGTAGCCGCGATTTCCATATCGCGCTAATCTAACCTTACGAGGTATGGAAACCTCGGCTACATTCTGACTTGTTAGACAATTTATGAGAGCGGAAAAAAGTATGCAGAATTTGCAAATTCGTTTTATCTTGATGATCGTGCTTTTGGCACTGGTCCTGAGCAATGTGGCCCAAAATCCGCAGACGACGGTGACCGCCGCAGGACCCGATTATCGCTTTGGCGTCGTCGAAGCCTATGCTGCGTCAGACGCTGCCACGGCGTTGGGCGCGGGCTGGACCCGCGTCACCTTTGAGTGGAACAGAATCCAGACCAACAGCCCCGACGAATGGAACGTCGCTCCGATCAACGATCAGACCTTGAGCAACGAACTGATCCAGGGTCGCCAAGTCGTCGGACTGCTGATCACCACGCCGGGATGGGCCACCGACGTGGGCATTGGCCCCGGCGTGCCCCAGGGCTTGTACCTGCCCGCCGACGATCCCAACAACCGCTGGGCGACTTTTGTGCGCACCATGGTCAGCATGTACGCCGGGCGCATCGACCACTGGACCATTTGGAACGAGCCAGAGATCCCGGCGGGGTCACCGGATATGACGTGGGGTGGTTCCATCGAGGACTTTATCCAGTTGCTGCGCGTCGCGTACACCGTTGCCAACGAGATCAACCCCGACGCCGTCATCCATCTGCCGGCGATAACCCATTGGCACAACGAGCACTGGTTCGGCCAATTCCTCGACGTGTTGGTGGCTGACCCCAACGCCGCGATCAACAATTACTATTTTGACGTCGCCACGCTCCACCTCTATCACGAGCCCGAAAAGATCTATGACATCACAACCCACTATTATCAACTGCTGCACAACCGGGGCATCTACAAACCCTTTTGGATTGCAGAGACCAACGTATATCTTTCCCGAGTCACGGAGGACGAGCAAGCATTTTTGCTGGTGCAGGCGTTCAGCCTAGAGATCGCTGCCGGTGCCGAGCGCATCGCCGTTTACAAGATGGCCGATACGGAGACGGACCAGGCCGCCGATCCCGAACCTTTTGGGCTGGTGCGGATGGACGGCAGCCGCCGTCCCGCCTTTACCGCCTACCAGGTCGCGGTGAACTATTTGGCGGGCTTTCGAGGGGGCAGTTGGGACCGTCGCGACGAAATCTCGCTAGTGACCATAGATCGTGGTGACAAGACGACGACCGTTGTCTGGGCGCGCACGCCCGAGCCGCAAACGGCCATCATCGCTGCACGGACGACCCAGGCCCTGGTGATCAACACGTGGGGGGCGAGCCGTTACGTCTACTCCGATCACGGCTATTATTTCATCGATCTTCCCGGAGCCAGTTGCAATCCAGAATGCGTGGGCGAGCCGTTCATGCTGGTCGAGGATGCTGCTGTGAGTGCCAACACTGCTCCTCTGGCCGCGTCACCGACCCCGCCGTTGCCAGAGGGCGAGGAACCTGACGCGACCCTCGACCCCAATGCGCTGCCCACCCCCACACCGACCTTTACGCCCACCCCTACTCCCACACCCACCAACACACCCACGCCTACACCCACACCAATTCCCACGAATACCCCGACCCCCACACCCATACCAACCAACACGCCCACGCCAACCCTCACGCCGACCCCAACCCTCACACCCACAGCAACACCCATTCCCATACCGACGTCGGACATTCCGTCCACCCGCCCGTGGCTCCTCATTGGCGTATTGGCACTGGCTATGGGGGGTACGGCTATTGCCGCAGACATCGGCGGCCGGCGGCAGGCAGCCCCACGACGCGTCCGTGAGCGTAAGGCTCCCCGGAGAGAGAGACGCCGGTTAGCGGATCGATTGGGGCGCCCGGCAGCTCGTGTGGGTGAAAAGTTCAAGTCACTAGGGCCGGTGCTTGGCTTTATTCTTCTGATAACACTGATGCTGCTGGCAATCGCCGTCTCGAGGAATTTGTTGACGTGGTAGGGGCGCGGTGGCCGCGCCCCTACGGTTTATGCCCCTTTGGTGACCACGTTCAGTTCTGGTAAGAGGATGTAGGGCAAGCGAAAACCGCCATAGACCCATTCCGCTTCCCGGCTGATGGCCTCGATGGTGCGCAAGTCTTCATAGACGTTTCCCGCAATCGAAACATCCTTCACCCGTCCCACGATCTCGCCGCCCTCGATCTTGAAAGCCAGGTCCAGGTTGTTGGAAAAATCGCCATTGATGACATTTCCCTGCCCCAACCCGAGAATACTCTCCACCAACAGCCCCTTTTCGATCCCGGCGATCATATCGGCCAGGCTCGTGTTCCCTCCCTCCACAATAAAGTTGGAGAAGGATGGTGAGGGAAGACTGAAAAGCCCTCGCGCCCCATGCCCGGTTGGTTCAGCTCCGGCCAGGGTCGCGGTCTTGAGGTCATAGATAAAACTGGACAGCTTGCCGTGTTCGATGAGCCCCCGGCGCTGTCGGGGAACGCCCTCGTCGTCGTGGGAACTGCTGCCAGGACGGCCATCCAGGGTGGGATCGTCCACGATGCTGAGCTTTTCGTCAAAAAGTTGTTCTCCCAATTTGCCGGCCATCGGGGAGATGCCCCGGTAGACATTTTTCCCATTCAGTCCCTGTATGAGGGGCAGCGCCAGAACCGGCGATCCGGTGGGAGAAAAGAGAACGGGCAACCGTTCCGAATCGAGGGTCGCCGCGCGCTGTGCCAGGCGGAGTTTGTCGGCGATGCGCTGGGCAAAGGCGCGGTATCCATCGCTTTTGACGGCGGTGTTGAAATAATCATAGACGATAACAATGTCGTCTTCCCGCATCCGTTCTGCATCTATTGTGATGTAAAGCGGCGCTTTCTCCACCGTGACCTCGACTCCCGCGCTGTTACGCACGGTCGTCCGGCGAACCCGGCGCTCCAGGTTCACATTGACGTGGGCGTCAGGCTCGACCGCCAGGACCGAGGCGATCATCTCCCGCCCCATCTCGATCAACTGCTCGGTCGGCAGCGCGGCCAGTTCAGGATCATAGACCTGCACCGATGGACCGGGTTGAGGAACAGGGAATCCAAAGTCCAGCGCGTCGCCGTGACGGGCCGACTCTAGCGCGTTAGCGACGAGTTTGTCCGTCGCTCTCATGTCGCTGGATGCAGCGAACCCCAGCCGACCGTCCGCCACGACCCGCACCGCCATTCCACGGGTTTCTTCTACCTCGAACGCTTTCAACTGGTTGGCCTTGAATTTGACCTTGGTGGCCTCGCTCTCGATTTCGAATACCTCGGCCTGTTCGGCCTTTTGTGTCAAATGCTCTAACATGGCTTTTATTCCCCCCCAATGAGTACGTCACGGATGCGGATGTGGGGCGATCCCATCGCCACCGGCAATCCCCCCTGCCCTTTTCCACACATACCCAATTCACTCCACCGAAAATCGTCACCGACGGCATCAATGTGATCCAGCGTGACAAAAAGGTTACCGCTGAGAATCACGTCGCGCACCATCTCGGCGATCTCGCCGTCGCGGATCATGTAGGCGTGAGCAGAACTGAAGGAAAAGTTTTCCATCGCCGTCTGCCCGCCAAAGGCATCGCAGGCATAGATGCCCAACTCAATGTCGCCGATCATCTCCTCGAAAGAGGTCTCCCCGCCCTCGATAAAGGTGTTGGTCATGCGGACGATGGGCGGATATCGGTAGCCGGTGGCACGGGCGTTGCCGGTGGGCCGCTCGCCCATCTTGGCCGCCGTCTCCCGCGAGTGGAGCCGTCCGACCAGCACACCGCCTTTGATCAGATCGGTGCGACCGGTGGGAGTGCCCTCGTCGTCATATTTGTGAGAGCCGCGCAGCCCTGGGATAGAGCCGTCGTCAGCGATGGTCAAGATATCCTGCCCAAAGCGCCGCCCCAGCACCATCATTTCCTGAGCCTGGGGATTATCATAGATAAAATCGGCCTCGGACAGGTGGCCAAAGGCCTCGTGGGCAAAGACGCCCGCCAGCTCGGGGTTGCAGACCACAGTGTAGCGTCCACCCTTGACCCGGGGGGCCGACAAGAGATCCACCGCGCGCCGTGCCGCTGTCTCGGCCAACGCCTGGTGACCCACCGCCGTCTCAAAACCGGCTACCTTGGCTACTCCCTCAAAGCCCTGCTGCACGTTTCCATTCTCCCGGGCCACAGCGATGCAGGCGACGTAGACCGAGGGTCGTTCTTCCTCGACATAGGTTCCGTCCGAGCTGGCAAAGGTGATGCGGCTAAAGGCATCAGCATAGACGGTCTGGGTGTCCACGATGCGCGGGTCAAAGCCAAGGAGAATGTTGTTGTATTCTTCTGCCAGCGCCTTTTTCTCTGTCAATGTGATGCCCCGAAAGTCTCGCTCCAGCGGTACGGTGATCGTGTCCTCAGACGCGGATGCGGGGACCAACTCGATCGGCTCGTCTCCCTCGATGGCGCGAGCGCCTTTGTAAGCTTGCTGCACTCGGTGAGGGAGGTCTTCCAGATCGTTGAATGTGGCGATCCCCCAACCTTTGTCCTGAACCAGGCAGCGCACGATCCCGCCGCGATCCAGAACGACGCTGGCGGTCTCTAAATCCTGGCCCCGGAACGCGACGCGGCTGCTTTCCCGCTCTTCCAGGCGGATCTCGACGTAATCTGCCCGGTTGCTGCGCAGCGCGGTTTGGATTTTGTCTCGCATATTGCCCTCCTTTGCTAAATTTCAATGTTTGTCATTGTATTCCTATTACCCTAAAAGGCAAGATCTGGTTCATCAGCATGGGAAATTGTGTCGTCAATTTTGGCATATGATTCTCTCCAGTTTGTCTTGTTACCCAATAGTAACGTAACCGTAATCCTAAATGAGTGAACAAATGCTAAAATTACATTACAATTTGTCTTGAAAGAGGAATGACATGCTAAAACAAACCACAGATCGAATCGAACTTGTATCGGCAATCACCGTAACTCTGATTTTGTTGCCGATACTGATTGTTTCAGGACTGGAATACAGAGCCGAGTTCACGCCTGCCCTGGAGCCGATACTTGCAACCCATCTCGCGGTTCAAGGCAGGTCTATGCCTATTGTCGAGCCAATGCCAGAGATCCTAGAATCGGACATGATCGGGTCCGCGCCCGCTCGCGATCTAATACCCATAGTCGCCATTGCAAGTAAAATCCAGTCCACACTGGCAACGGCAGTCGCCAGCACGACCAAGCCCACTTTCACTCATAAACTAGTGTCTACACCTGCTCCTTCTGATCCGCTTCCTTTACCACCCACTCGTCTGCTCATCCCCGCTATTGACCTGGAGGCCCCGGTCGTTGCAGTAGATCGCGTGAACACAGAGATCAACGGACAACCGGTCACCACCTGGGCTGTACCCGATAGTTTTTCAGTCGGTTGGCACAATACGTCGGCACTGCCCGGCCAGATCGGTAATACGTTGATCAATGGTCATTCAAACATCTACGGCGAGGTCTTTCGCAACCTGGAAGCACTCGAGTTGGGCGATGAGATCATCATTTATGTGGATGACGCCGTTTATCGTTACCAGGTCACCGAGTGGCATCTCTTGAGAGAAGAGGATATTTCGTGGGAAGATCGTACAGAGAACACAAAGTGGATGCTGCCCACCAAAGAGGAACGGCTAACGCTTTTCACGTGCGCACCCTACCCGGAAAACACGCACCGTTTGGTTGTCGTGGCTTTGCCTGTGGAAGCAGAATTTGTCGTATATCCCCAGTAGAGCGATCATAGTCCCCAAACATTGTACATGTCCTCAAGCGCCGGCTTGAGCATAGTGCCCCTCACTTTTGCCTTTTGTTGCAATATCCCATTTCAGGATAGAATGACTTGACAATCATGTTGTTCGGCCATATAATTAGTTAGACTAACTAATTATATGGTGAAAGAGCAAACAACATGACCAACGAATCATTGTCAGCAGATGAACGTCTCTTGGGATTGTTCGGACGGTTAATAAAGTTAGGATTGGGTCAAAATCCGTTGCAAGATAGCAGAGTGACATTGCCACAACTCTCTCTGCTCGACTGGATTGCCGATTCGCCTGGTTGTAGTGTGCGAGGGATTGCCAGTGGTCTAGACTTGACCTCGCCAACTGTCAGCGTAGGAGTACGCCGCCTGGAAAAAGCTGGATTGGTAGAGCGACAGCCCGATCCCAAAGATGGGCGTTCTGTCCAATTCTTTTTGACTGTACAGGGTCAAGCATTACACGAGCATGCCTTGGTCTTTCGCCGGGGGAAAATGCGACAAATGCTCTCGGGGCTAACATCGGAGGAAACCCCCACGTTGTTGACCTTGCTAGAAAAAGCCATTGACGCTGTCCAAAAGCCAAGCAGCGAGTAGGCATACTCCCGCCCCATTCAAAAATTTCTTTCTCACAACCCTATTGGAGGTTACTTATGAGTTGGTGTAAAATTTCCACAACCCGAATCGCAAAGAACGTTCTCGCATTTCTCCTCGTCACGATACTGTTGATCGTTGCACAGATATCGATTGGCAACAATCGATATGGATCCAGCGTGGCAGCAGCCGGACTTTATCGAAAAGCTTTACCACAAGTGTCAGCCCCTGGAGACAAAACGGCAGACGACTCTTGCCAAGACTGTCATACTGGAGCGGCGACGGATTTCGCTCGAAGCAGCAAATCATCTTTTATGTCTTGTGTAGACTGCCATGGAGAGGATCACAATGGACCCGATACCGGGCCGCCCAGCATTCCCACGCCATTGGTTTGCCAAAAATGCCACGAGGATCAGGTCGAGCAGTTCAACGAGGGCAAGCATTCCTATGGCTGGGAAGCCATGCTGGCAGTGCCCACGTACCAAACGATGCCGGGGGCTGTCACAGACAAGGGTTGTGTCACCTGCCACCGGATTGGTTATCCGTGGGAGGATGGCAGCCGCGGGCGCTGCGATGTTTGCCATACTCGACACGTTTTTTCTGCCGCCGAGGCCAGAAAGCCAGAAGCGTGCGCAACCTGCCACACTGGAGATCACCCGCATTATGACATGTGGGCGAATTCAAAACACGGTATGCTCTATGCTATGGAAGGGGACACGGGCAGGGCACCCACCTGTGTGACATGTCACGAGAACCACAAAGTCCTGACTGCTTGGGGATTCCTCGGCTTGCGAGAAGGGGATCAAGATGACCCCGAGTGGACCGAGGCGCGGGCCAAAGTCCGGCAAACCCTGGAAACTATGGGGCCGGCTCTGGCTCCAAAAGTCATGCGCTCTTCCTTTTCCGAGTGGCAAAGCGCGCGCAAAGAGATGATCGACCGGTGCACAGAATGTCATGCAGAAAGCTATGTCCGGCGCGAAATGGAAAAGAGTGACGCCCTATTGCGAGAGGCGGATTTGGCGCAGGCCAACGTGATTGATCTCGCGAACAAGTTGTATGGCGATGGCTTGATCGATGACAAGACCCGTTTTAACATTTATCGAGAGAGCACGGCCCATCGTTTTTCGACATTTATGGGTGGATTTCACAATTCGGCCAACTATGCCTGGGATAGGGGATATCTAGAGTTGGTCTCGGGCATTGTGGCCGAAAGGGACACGGCCATTGGGATCAAAAAACTGTCGATTATCCAGAACATTGGCATTGTTGGCCTGGCAGCCGCCTTGGTGAGTCTTTGCTTGGTATTTTGGCACAGATTCAAGTACTTGAAAAAGATAAAAGCTAGTTGAACTCTTACAGTGAATAGGGAATGATGCGCCTAATCTTTGTACACAACCGGAGCCGGTCATTTGGCCGGCTCCGAAATGACTAGCGAAAAACCCCTCGCTTTTGCTCGACGTAATCAGCCAACATGTCTCGATGTTGTTGATTGAATAGGCGAGGAGCATCGTGGGGATCAAAGAATGTCAGGTCAAAGGTCTCTTTGCGATCCATGCTCAAATTGCCGTCAAGCACGGAACACTGAAAAAAGAAAACGATGGTCTGTGCTTGATCACCATTTGGGTATACGTCGAAATACTTTGTGTATACTCCAATCAGCGAATCCACGTGAACGCATAAACCGGTCTCTTCCTGGACCTCTCGAATTACGGTCTGTTCAGCGGACTCGCCGATCTCCAGGGCGCCGCCTGGGAAACCCCACGTATGCCCAGAGACCGTTCTCTTTTGCAAAAGGACTTGTCCCTCGTCGTTGGTGATACAAGCCACAGCGAAATTGAGGAAAATTTGCTCGTGACCGACTTGGGCTCTGATCCACGTTATATAGTCACCCATCAGTGATCCCGTTCCAACACCTGAATGATGCGCAACACGATTCGATTCACCGGCGTGGGAATGGCGTGCGTTTTGCCCAACTCGACCATCTTGCCGCCAAATATCTCTACCTCGGTCTTGCGCCCGGCCTCAATGTCTTGCAGCATTGAGGTTTTGCCCTGCGGAGATAGGCTGTTGAGAAACGTGTACCAGTCGTCAATGTCCTGCTCCACCAGGTTCACCTGGGCGGCCTTGGCCAATGCGATCACCTCGCGCATCAACGCTTCCATCAATTCCTGGGCCTCTGGCAATGATTGGAAAATCCCGTACGGGGCCCGCATCACCGCCGATCCCTGGTTCATCCCGACATTGATCATGAATTTCCACCACATGATGCGAATCATATCGTGCGGTGTCTCGTAGGTGATCCCGGCCCGGTCGAACGCCCGCTGCACGCGCTGGACCCGCGGGCTGAGGTGGGTGTTGGTCGCCTCGCCAAAATAGTGCTTGCCGGGCTTGGAAAAAGTGATCTGGTTCCCCTGGCGCAGGGCGTCTATGCCGACAGAAATGGCATACAGCATCTTGTCCATGCCATAGACGGCCCCGATGATCTCTTCGCTGTCGAGACCGTTCATCACCGAGATGATGGTGGTCTGGTCACCAACCAGATGCTTCAGATCGGGAACCGCTTGGGGGAGGTGATGGTGTTTCAGTGCCACGATGACGAGATCAACGGGGGAGGCGGCCTGATCGGGATGTACGACCGGGATGGCGTACGCTTTCCCGTTGACCACCAGGCCATCGTTTTTGAGCTGGTCATACCGTTCGCCCCGCGCGACGATTGCTGTTGAGAATTCGGGGGTATTGAAAAATTGGGTGGCGAAATACGCGCCCATCGCGCCTGCGCCCAGGATGGCTACTTGAGTGATTTCTTGCATTGATTCCTCCCATACGTCCATTTTAACAATCTCATATTTTGTCATCTTTAAATGACTAGTCTGTCTCAATCTGCCTGCGGAAACAAAGAAATGCAAATAGAATAATACCACCAGTCCACCCTGTTCCCAATATCCAAACCCAAAAATCAATGATAGGAAGACCGATAACTGGCACATAACGGTATTTCAGAACTATCCACAAGTGTGTGGATACAATCCCCAGCCAAAGAACGCCCAGTGCCAATGCAACCAATATCCCCATTGTGACAACTTTGATCAATATGCGCGAAGTCTTGAATCCTGTGCTGGTTGAGATGAAAGCTACAAACCAACTCAAAGTGGCCAACAAGACAGTAGGAATAATTGACACCGGCAAGTCGTCAATCCATGGGTTAATAGGCGGGGCAAGATTTCCTAAAAGAGGATTCATCTCTGAAATATCCGTTTGTGTTATTGTGATTGCTGTGACTATAACGGGAGCAATCGCCAATAATAATATAAATGCCCAATTACCGGCTTTCACTTTCATAAATATCTTGTGGGGCTTGTTCGGAGATTTCATCTTGTGAGTGCTTGTGAGATATGAAACCCTTGAGAGTTATCGGGCAGTTCACGAGTTACTAAGACGCCAAACCATCCAACACAAACCGCTCAATCGCCACCGCCGCACCATCCTCCGACAACGGCGGCGCAACCCAATCGGCAACAGCCTTGACCGCCGGGCTGCCGTTGCCCATGGCGATGTCGTTGTCTTGGTCGCCGACTGCCATCACTTGCGCCTGCGGAAAGTTTGGTAGTTGCATTTGTCAATGCGCTCTGAGGTTATTTATCTGAACTTGTCAACTTGGCTTCTCTTTTTACGGGATATACAGACACTTGCAAAGATTTTATCCCGTGAAACCCGTTCACCTGAATCTTTGGCACCCTACTGCGTATCTTTTGCTGTCCTCTCATCGATAAAATCGGATATGCTATTTACTCCTCGTTTGTTGCCTTCAAGCCACTCTACCAACCACTCTGTCAATCGTTCTTTTTTCATAACAATGTAGGTGCCTGGTTCTGGTTCATCGATCCACTCATATTGCACAACCAAAACCACGGGCTCTTCTGCTCCCATAGTTTTTCTGGAGAAATCCCGGGCTTCCTCGTAGGTTGCAAACGCCTGGTAATAATCATCTCCATCATAGATATCCTCGCCACCCAGCTCTGGGTGAATCCAGGCTCGATACTCCAACACCTCGTCATAAAAGTATCCACCTCCAGACTTGGTAAACGCTGGATATTGACCGATCTTGTCGATATCAACGGCAACCGGATACTGACTGGAAGAAACCTGTTCTTGTCCATTGGTAGTCGTGACATTAGAGCTACATGCGGTCAGACATAGGGTAGCTATCACAATTACCGATAACACAACTTGGCGATAATTTATAGTAATGAGAATATCTCTAGTCATTATCCGATGTCCTTTTGATTGACTGTCGGGATATAGAGCCATAAACCACCTAACAGGTCATCAAGACGCCAAACCATCCAACACAAATCGCTCAATCGCCACCGCCGCACCATCCTCCGACAACGGCGGCGCAACCCAATCAGCAACAGCCTTGACCGCTGGGCTGCCGTTGCCCATCGCCACGCCCAACCCAGCCCAGGCGATCATCGAGGTGTCGTTATCCTGGTCGCCGACCGCCATCACTTGTGCCTGCGGAATATCCAGGTGCGCGGCCAATTGTTGCAGCGCGTCCCCTTTCGATACCCCCGGTGGGTTTCCCTCAATGATGATGGCGTGGGAACGCGTCAGCTCCATCAATCTATTAAAACGCTGTCGCAGTTCTGCCTCGATGTGGTGCGCCTCGTGCGATTCAACAAAGACGAGAAACTTGACCGGATCGTGCTGTTCGAGTACCGAGGAGAGATCGTCCACCCAGACCAAGCGCTTGCCCAACATGTCGTGGTAAAAGCTGTCGGGATGTCGTCGTTCGTCGAGAAAGACGTCCTCACCGGCGTAGAGGGCAAAGTGGTATCCCCGCTCCGCCTGCCACTCGAGTACCTCGCGCACCAGTGACGGCTCCATCGTCGCGCGGTAGAGGGGAGTGTCGGAATCGGGGGGCTGGATCAATCCTCCCTGGTAACAGATGATGGGCGCGGTGATTCCCAACTCTTGCGCGAAAGGGACAGCATAATCATACATCCGGCCTGTGGCCAGGGTGACCACCACTCTGTGCTCCAGAGCCGCAGAAATGGCCCGCCGAACCCGGTCACTCCTGATGATCATGTCATCATCCATCAGTGTGCCATCTAGGTCGAGCGCTACCAATCGGATTTTATGTGAGCGAGAGCTCGCACGTGAGCTTGGGCTCACGTTAGCACCTCTAACACCCGATCGCGCCCGGCCAGATCGGGGTGGACGCGGACCGTGGCCCGAGGAAAAAAGGTGCGCGCCAGGTGACTGGCTGCCTCGGCCTGGTCGGCGCCGATCTCGATCAACAGCCCGCCGCCGGGGTTTAACACCGCCGGGGCCTGCGTCAGCAATTGCCGGACGATGTCCAGTCCGTTCGGCCCGCCGTCGAGGGCCAATCGAGGCTCGTGGTTGCGCACCGACGTGGGCAGCGAGGCGCATTCACCGGTTGAAATGTAGGGTGGGTTGGAGACGATCAAGTCCACCGGGCTGGGACGCGAGTTTAACAGATTCCCCACCATCAATCGCACGCGCCCGCCCACGCTGTGCTGTTCCACGTTCCGCTGCGCCACAGCCAATGCGGCAGGAGAGATATCAATGGCGCGGATGGTTGCATCGGGCAGGTGAACGGCCAGGGAGATGGCGATACAGCCAGAGCCGGTGCCCACGTCCACAACGGTGACCGGACGGCGAGCCAGCGCCAGTTCGACCAGCGTCTCGGTATCCGAACGGGGGATCAACACCTCCGGCGTGACCACAAACTCTAGTCCATAGAACTCGACGCGACCGGTGAGATAGGGGAGCGGGTAGCCAAAAGCACGGCGGCGAATGAGCGTTTGGTAATCGGATCGCTGGTTGGGAGTGAGGGTGCGTTCGGGACAAGTCAGCAACGCCGTCCGGGAAACGTTCAATACGTGGCCGAGCAACACCTCGGCTTCGAGGCGGGGCGCATCGGTGATGGTTCTGAGATGAGCGATGGCCTCTAAGAGTGTTTGTTTGACGTTGGATGTCAAAGACCGGACGTTGGCATCGAATTGCCAGGGTTGAATTGTCGGTGTCGAGCTTTTATCGAGTTTTTGGATTTCCAGTTTTTTTTCCTATTTTGATCTTGGGATAGCAAAAGTGGATTTAGCGAATTAATTGATAGTGTTCGCTAAATCCACTGATATGATATTATTCTTCGCGGGGCACCACGTGGATGGATACCGAGTCGCTCTTGTTCTTGTTGCCTGCTTCGTCAACGGCAATGACGTGGAACGAGTGTTTTCCAACCCCGCCCAACGGCCAGTTGACGTTGAAGGGGGCCACCGTGCGCACGGCAAAAGGCTCTGCCTGGTCGTTCACGTAGAACTCGACCCGCGCTATGGAATAATCATTCACCTCGGCATTGACGTTGACCCACTCGTCGTATCCCGATTCGTAAGTAGAGTCCTCGGTCGGGTGAGTCAGTTGCAGGGTGGGCGAGATATTGTCCACTGTCACTTGGATGGTCGTCTCGCGCAGTCCCATCGAGTGATCGACCACCTGGAGGCGCAGGCTGTACAAACCGTCTAGCGCGCTGGTGTCCCAGAACTCGATGATATTGTGATCCACTTGCTCCCCGTGGTTGGGGCCGATCTGGATCCAACCGCCAGGGTTCAAGCCCTCGCCGAACACCACCTGGTAAAAGTTGAAATCCCCGCCCCTGGCATTCCCGGTGATGGGCACGGTGCCCCGGATGTACGAGTAGGGAGAAGGGCTGGCGATGGCGATCTCGGCGTCGCTGCGCGTGGGGCCATACGTGGTATCATACTCGTTGGGTGGTGTGACGGGCCGCCGCTCCTCCGGCAAGCTGGCGATCCAATCGGCGGCCTCGGGCGGGTAGACTTCAAAGACACGCTCCTCGCACAGCTCTGGCGGTGTGTGGACGGTACACAATCGTCCCGTCTCGCGGTTGATCCGAAAGACCTGATGGACGTGGCATTGGTCGATCGGCTCGGTGCCGGGGATAAAGAGTTCGTTGACCGTGGGACAATGCCCGGTGGGCAGCTTGCCCGAGATGGCGCACACTGCCCGCTCGGCGAGTCCCTCTGGTCGCTCAAAGGAGACGATCTCGTGATCCTTGAGCGCGTATTCCATCACCGCATGCCAGATCGGGCCAGCGCCGTACAGACCGGCCAGGAATTTCATCTCGCTGTTGTCCGAGTTGCCCACCCAGACGGCGGTGGCCACCTGTGGCGTATAGCCGACGGTCCAGGCATCGCGATAATCGTTGGTGGTGCCGGTCTTGGCAGCGGCGGGCCTGTCGTTGCCAAGCTCAAGCGAGTTGTTCATCCCCATCCCCGCCCAACGCGCCTGCCGGTCAGACAGCATATTGTTCATCAGATAGGCCAGTTGATGGTTGAGGATTTCGCGGCTCTCCGGTTGGACGTACTCATAGAGCACCTCACCATTCCGATCCTCAACGCGCAAAATGGCCACCGGGTTCAATTCACGGAACCCGCTGCGGCGTTGATCCTCGGGCACGGGAGCACCGTACATCCTGCCGCTATTGGCAAAGATGCTAAAGGCATAGGCCATGTCGAGCACGTGAACCTCGCCGCCGCCCAACGTTAGGCTGAGACCGTAATAGTCCAGCCCCCGGTTGAGGGTGTTGATGCCCATGCTGTGGGCGGTGCGGATCACATTGTCCACACCGGCCAGGTGCAGAGCGTCGACCGCCGGGATGTTGTAGGAACGCGCCAGCGCCAGCCGCATGCGCTGCGGCCCGTGATACTTGCGATCATAGTTTTCCGGCACATAGGGTACGCCGGTGGCTTGTTGGAAGGCCGTGCGAACGTCGAGAAACATGTGGGCAACGTTGTCGCCCTGTGCCAGCATGGTGAGATATGTAAAGGGCTTGAATGATGAACCGGGTTGGCGTCCCGGCCCATCCACGGCCACGTTAAACTGGCCGTCTATCGACTCGTCCCAATAATTCAGGCTGCCCACCATCGCCAATATTTCGCCGGTGGGTGGGCGGAGGACGATGACCGAGGCGTTGCTGGCCTCGTGATCGCGCCCCACGTTGCGGCTGTGCAGCGGCGGCAGGAACTCGGCAGCCGCACAGCCATCGTCGATGGCCGCCTGGAGAATGGTCGCTTCATCCTCACCGCCCAAGCGCTCGACGTGGGTGCGGGCCGCGCACTGGGATTGTTCCTGGATATCCATGTCCAGGGTCGTATAGACCCGCAGCCCGCCCCGGTAGACGAGCTCGGGGTTGAACATCTCTTCCAACTGTTTGCGCACATAGATGGAAAAGTGCGGGGCCTGGATATCGAAACGTTCGGTGAACTTGGCCAGGTCCCAGGGCTCGTATTGGGCTACGACGGCTTCCTCAGTGGTGATGCAACCCCAGGCCACCATCTTGTCAAGCACTATTTCCTGGCGAATACGCGCATTTTCCGGGTCGTCAAAGGGATTCATACGTGGATACTGGGGGATAACGGCCAATGTGGATGCCTCGGACAGGGTCAGATCCCGGGCGCTCTTGCCAAAGTAGACCCGGGCTGCGGCTTCGATGCCATGGGCCAGATTGCCGTAAAAGTTGGTGTTCAGATACCATTCCAGGATCTGCTCTTTGCTATATTTTTCCGAGATACGATAGGCCAGTAGAATCTCGGTGATCTTGCGCTCGTAATCCTTCCACTCGGGCCCCTCGGCGCTGACATAGCGCAATTCTTCCTCAATGACAATGTTCTTGATCAACTGTTGGGTAATCGAGGAACCACCCTGGATTGCCTCGCCCTGGATATCGGCCACGGCAGCACGGATGATACCGCGCACGTTGATGCCGGGGTTCTCCCAATAGTCCCGATCCTCGTTGGAAACCGTGGCGCAGATGAGATCCTCTGAAATCTGATCCAGCGGAACCCAGGTACGGTCGCCGCCGGTGGGATCGATCACCTCGTAGAGCAGCGTCTCGCCGGTGCGGTCGTAGATTTTTGTGGTCTCGAAATTTTCCTCGGCAGCCTGAATCACTTCGGGTTCAGGCAGGTCACGGGTAAAGTAGGCGTACGCGCCAAAGACCGCACTCACCCCGCTGGCGCCGACTCCCGCGATCACAATCACCACGATGAGGACCAAGACGCCGACGATGCGGAGCACTTGGTTGAATCCACTTTGCTCCCTGGCACGCAGGCGATGGCGGCGCTGCATAGCGATGAATCGAACGATACGAACTGGTGTCATACTCTAATACTCCCCTGCAATTTGCTGCCAGATACTTTTCACACGCGATTTTGCCACAAATCGCATGAATTAAGGCAATCTACGATTGCACCGAATCATAAGCATCGTGGTGCACAATGCGGCAAAATTCGTGATAATTCGTGAAATTCGTGGCAAAGAAAAAAGTACCTGATATTGAACTCTAGCCAAAGTAAGTGAATCGTACCAGAAAAGGAGAGATTGGCAAGTTGACGAGCCGTATGAGGCATGTTATACTGTGCCCCGATTTGTCATGTGAGAGAGGGGATAAAATCCCAAGTATCATTGGCGACCCCGCATTTGCGGCGGTCGCGTGCTTTATCTAAAGAAATAGCGATGAAAACAGATTTGATCCACGTTGGTAATGAGAACGCACAGCGTCGCGCTGTCGAGATATTGCAGGGCGGCGGGTTGGTGGCTTTTCCCACCGACACCGTCTACGGCCTGGCGGCGTTACCGTGGGACGTAGATGCCCTGGCGCGTCTGCACGAGGCCAAACATCGCCGGCCCGACAATCCTTTTCCCCTTTTGTTGTCTGACGCTGATCAATTGGATCGCGTGGCAACGGTTTCACGTCACCTTCGAGGTCCAGTCCAGCGGCTGATTGCCCGCTTTTGGCCTGGCGGGCTGACGTTGGTATTACCTAAAACCAAGATCGTGCCTAGCCTGGTCAGCAGCACCCACACCGTGGGCGTGCGCGTGCCCGACCTCACTCTGGCCCGCACGGTCATTCAAAACGCTGGCGGCGCGCTGGCGGTTACCAGTGCCAACATGTCTGGTCAACCCAGTCCGGTCACCGCCCAAGAGGTTGAGGAGCAGTTGGGCGGGCGGATAGATTTGATCCTCGATGGCGGCCCGTCACGGGGAGGCGTTCCATCTAGCGTGCTCGATTGCACCGTTTCTCCTCCTGCCCTGTTGCGACATGGAACCATCACCGAAGCGGCCTTGCGAGCGGTTGTGAACTCGGCTCGGACGGGTTGAGAATCTAAAGAAGAAACTTGGTTTTTTGTTAATCTTGAATTAACCGGCCACTTGCGGCCGGCTGATAATCTAAATTAAGGAGTAGTACGACAAAATGTGTGATCAAAAAGGTTTTACTCTGTGGTTTACGGGTCTTTCGGGCTCTGGCAAAACCACGATGGCGATACCGATCGCGGAGCAACTGAGCGAACGGGGCCTCAATATTGAGCGGCTGGATGGCGATATCGTGCGTCAGAGCCTGACCCGCGACCTGGGTTTTAGCAAAGAGGACCGGGATATGAACATTGAGCGAATTACGTTCGTGGCCAAACTGCTCACCCGCAACCAGGTGGGCGTTCTTTGCTCGTTCATTTCCCCCTATCGAGCACGACGGGCCAAATCGCGCGAAGAGATCGGCGAATTTATCGAAGTCTTCGTCAAAGCCTCGGTAGACGAGTGTGCCCGGCGAGACGTAAAGGGGATGTATGCCAAAGCTTTTGCCGGAGAGATCGCAAACTTTACCGGCGTCTCGGATCCTTACGAGGAACCGGAGAACCCAGAGATTGTGTGTGACACGGAACACGAGACTCTGGAGGAAAGCACGGCCAAGGTCATTGCTTACCTGGAGGATAACGGCTACATTCCGGCAGCATAAGCAAAGGATGACGTTCATAAACGCGCAGCCTGAAATTGACAATCGAAAATCGGACATCTGGCGCTTTTTTCCCATTTTCATCTTTGGCATCGTCTTTGGCCTCTACGCCGTCACCGCTGCGCCTGGTACGCTTTTTGGAGATCCCTCCGAGTACCAGTTTATTCCATCGATACTAGGCATAGCCCATCCCCCGGGCTATGCCTTTTATACGTTGTTGGCCAAACTTTGGCAGACCCTCGTCCCTCTGGGCACCATCGCCTTTCGCACCAATCGTCTGGCGGCGGCGGTAGGGGCCTGGGCCGTCACCGCCGTCTATCTCATTCTTCAAGACCTATTCACAAGTCACGAAACACGAACACCGACCGCAGCGGTCGGACCGCGATACGCAACACGCATCACCGCCGCTTTTGCTGCCTTTACTCTCGCCGCCGCCCCTGATTTTTGGCAGCACGCCATTCACTCTAACGCCCATATCGTTAGCGTGGCGTTGGCGATCACTCACCTGTGGCTTTTGATCCGCTGGTGGCGCACCGGGCAAGATCGTTGGTTGGCCGCGTTTGCGGTTACGTTGGGATGGGCCGCCACGCATCACCCGATCACGTTGATGGGCCTGCCCGCTTATGGTGTCTTTGTGTTGATCGTGCGGCCCGGTATCCTGCGCCAGTGGCGGACGCTGCTCTTGTTGATCGGCTGTGTGCTGCTAGGCCTGACGCCGCTCCTTTACTACCCGCTGCGCAGCCCCAATCTTCCCTATGGCTTGCAGCCTACCGATATGAACACATGGGAAGGGTTCTTGACGCACACCACGGCCAAAGGGCTGCGGGTCAATCTCTTTCACTTTGGCCTGGCCGACCAACTCGACCGGGCGATGGTCTTTTGGTCGCTCCTGCGCCTTCAGTTTTCGCTGCCCGTCATCCTCATCATTGTCGCCGGGCTCTTTTGGCTGAGCCGCCAAGTTCGCAAACCGGCCATCCTCATCGGCCTGTTCCTGCTCACCCATCTGCTCTTTACCCTCAATACCGTCCAGGACGTGATGGCTTACCTGCTCACCCCCTTTGCGGCTATGTCCGTCGCCGCTGGTGCCGGTGCCCTGGCCCTATCTGAGTTTGTTGCCCGCAAAACTCGCAATGTACAACGACCCATTATTCATTATTCATTGTTCATTGTTCATTGTTTATTCTTCATTCTCCCCATTTACCAGGGCGCGCTCAACCTGAATCGCGGCATCTCTCTGGCAGACTTTGACGCTGCCGAAGAATACGTCGATATCGTCCACCAACGCTTTGACGGGCAGGGTGAGGGGGCGGTGCTGCTCTCGGATTGGGAACACCTGACCCCTCTTTGGACGCACATCTACACCCAGGATGAAGCGTTGGCCAAACAAGACGTGCAGAAATTGGTCAATATTAATCCGGCGGCCAACCCGTGGGTAGACAGCGTGTGGCAGCACATCGAGGTTGGTCCCATCTACATTGTGGATTACCGGCCTACCGTGCGCGATACGGGCTTTCGTCTGTTTCCTGATGGTCCCTTTTACCGCGTCATCGCGCCGCCGGTGACCGACGTGACTCCCGACCACTCCCTGGACGTCTGGGCCGATGATCGTATCCACATTTTGGGCTATGATTTGCCGAGCGATTCTGTTCGGGCCGGTGATCCCCTGAAATTGATCCTTTACCAGAGCGTGTCCGAGCCGCTGGACAGTATCTGGATGCCGTATGCTCGGCTCGGCTCCATCGAGGCCCGCTGGACGACTGACAGCCGCGTGCTCACGAACCAGTGGCTGCCGGGCGAGGTGATCGCGGAACAGTACGAGATCCCGGTCCCCTTTACCTTGCCGCCGGGCGAATACCCGCTCCACTTGGGCTATGCCGACCTAATCGGCGGGCGGCCTGAACTCTCTTTCTCTGGCGGGGAAACTACTGTCGATCTGGGAACGATTCGGGTGCTGCCCAACGCCGATGCCCCCTCGGAGCGGGTATTGGAGCGGGCGCTGGCAAATCTGGATAACCAAATCGCACTGATGGACGCCCGCGCGCGCGTTGGCTGGCAGACGCGAGACGCCAACTGGGAGGAACCGTTGACCGTCCGCGCCGGGCGACCGCTTCATCTGACTCTCACCTGGCGCGCCCTGGCTGCCCCGCGGGCAAGTCACACTGTCTTTATCCACCTGATAGACGGCGCGGGTCGTCCCGTGGTGTGGCACGATTACACGCCCCTGGGCGGGTCTTGCCCCACCTACTTGTGGTTTCCCAAGTGGCTGTCAGGGCAGACCTTTACAGACCCTTACCGGCTGCCCATCCCCGCCGACCTGACCCCTGGCGACTATTGGCTGGAGGTGGGGATGTATGGGATGACTTCCCTTCGTCGCCTTCCTGTGGTAGACTTGAAAGGGAACTTGGCCGGTGATCGGGTCATTCTGGGGCTGGTACGGGTGGAATAGAACTAGGAGAGGTAGTGCGTATGGATGTTGCATTATTGGTTTGGGCAATTGCACTGACGATTTTGTTGATCGTCGGCATTGTGTGGGTGCTTGACTTGCAAGCTCGACTGCGACAGCTCAAAAGCCGTCACGATGAACTGTTTTCCGACGAAACGAGGGATGACGTCAACATGACCGTGGCGTTGGGAAGGCTGGCTTCTCGCCTGGCGGAAACGAACGCACGTACAGAGCGCCTGGTGGCGCGTACCGATCAGATTGACGCCACCCTGGTCCATACCGTACAGGGTGTGGGATTGGTGCGCTTTCGAGCCTTTCAGGACACCGGTGGTGATCAAAGCTTTGCGTTGGCCCTGACCGATGGCCAGGGGAACGGAACCGTCATCTCGGCGCTCTTTGGCCGCGGTGTCACACGGGTGTACGCCAAGCCGGTACAGGCGTGGCTCTCAGACAAACCGTTGGGCGAAGAAGAGAAACAAGCACTGGCTGAGGCGCGGCAGTCCGTCGTTGACGGCAATTGACAAAAATCCATCGCTGATGTATCATCTGGCAGCGCTTTTTGCGTGATCGATAAATTATTACACAAGGTAATACAAGGAGGTATTCTGTGTTCAGAAGAGAACAACCAAAAACCAAGGCTCCCACGATGGCTCCCGCCTCAGCACTTGAGACGACCGTTGGCCCCAACACCTATTTCCGGGGCGAGATTCAGTCCGACGGTGGTGTTCGTATTCAAGGTATTTTTGAGGGAAACGTTGACATTACCGGCAACCTGATTATCACTGAAGGTGCCAAAGTCATCGCCGAGGTTTCGGCCAACAATATCTCGATATCTGGCGCGGTCAAGGGAAATATCAACGGTAACCGGGTAGAGATACTGGAGACTGGTCGCGTGTGGGGCGACTTGACCATCAATTCGCTCTTGCTCAACGAAGGCGCTTACCTGCGTGGACAGACCACCATGCACGGCGATATTGAGCCTCCATTGATCGAGGCACCCAGGCGGTCCAAACAGGCTGCCGAGCAGCAGCAGCAACAGCAGCAGCCTGCTGCCACGATTGTGGATGTAAAGCCAAATCTGTAACCTGCTTACAATCAGATAAATCGTTCGAGTCGTAAAAACAAGCCCTGCCAAACTCATGTTGTGGCAGGGCTTTTGTCTGCCAGACGCTTTTTGTCTCGGTACAAATTTACACCAATTTTTCAGGTTGCTACTCAGCCTACCCTTGCGAAGGTTGCAAATTGCATTGTCGCTGTTTGCTACCGGACACTTTTCACATGCAAGCGGGATATGTTAATTTTTTGCCACGAATTGCACGAATTTTCACA
>JAAEPW010000104.1 GCA_024232355.1 Chloroflexota bacterium
ACTCTTTCATCTCTGGCGCGGAATACCCCGGTGAATGGTAGTGTGTCCGATCCTCCGCCGACCTGATCTCGAGCGCGATGCCAAAGTCTACGAGCTTGACGCGGTGGCTAGTGCCACCGTCATCGCCCATCAACAACACATTCGCCGGTTTGAGGTCTCCATGGAGCACACCTCGGCTGTGCAGGTAGGCCAACGCCCGGCACACCTGCACAATGATGGGCACGCTATCGCCAGGCGTTAACCGGCGTCCGCGTGGCTCCAAATCCTGCCCCTCAATCCACTCCATCGTGAAATACAACCCGCCATCAGTCATTATGCCATAATCATACACCGAGATCAGGTTAGGGTGATGCAACTGGGTCAGGATCTGGAACTCGCGCTGAAAGTGTTCCACCCTCTGGGATGTCTCGGCATCCGGGACGTTCAATCTCACCGTTTTGAGTGCTACGATTTCACCGTCTTGGGCCTCGTCGGCCACGTGGTACAGCATGCCCATCCCACCCTTGCCGATCACGTCCAGCACACGGTAACGATTTTCGATCAGTTCGCCGACTTGGAATCCGATGTCTGCCATTTTGTGGCTCCTCAAGTTAGTATAGCTCTGCAAATTCGCCGCGTGAGAATTCACGCACAATCTCCCGATGAGCGGCCACGTTCTCCAGGAACGAACGGCGCAGTTCCTCGTCGTTGATCTTGGCCACTCGCTCTTGCAGCATATCGTGGGCAGTCTGCAAAATACCATCAGCACGGGGGTCCTGGCTGGCGTGCAAGACACGGTAGCAAATCAAGTAGATTTGGCCAGGTTCCCATACGCCCTGCATCGTGTGGGTTTCGAGATATTGCAGAATCTTTTCTACTTGCGCTTGAGCGTGTTCAAGTTCCCCTTGCATCAAGGAGACGTTGGCCAGACCGGCCAGAGGCTGCAGGGTCAGATGCTGTTGTTTCGCCTTTTGAGTTAGGCTCAGAGCATTCTGGTAAGCGTCGGCGGCCTCGGCCAGGCGTCCCAGGCTTGTCAGAGCCCACCCCAAGTTTATCGAAGCATCCGTTTCCTCCTCATACACGCCGGCCTCTCGTGCCAGTAGCAGCGCTTGTTGCGCTTGTTCCACAGACATCTCATTTTTGCCCACCAAGCGCGAGAGCCAACTCGACCGGTTCAAGTTGAGGGCCTGGAAACGTTGGGATTTAATCTGGCGGACGATGGGCAAGGCCTGATCGATATAGCCCCGTGCTTGATCATAGGCCCCCAACAAAAAACAGACGCGAGCCAAGTTTTCGAGTCCAAGCACTTGGTGCAGCCGGTTATCGATCTCGCGGCAAATTTGCAGCGCTTGTTCTCCATAGTCGATAGCCTGGCTATATTCGCCCAAGTCGAGAGACAAAACGCCCAGGTTGCCGAGCAAAAGACTCTCGGAATACCGGTCACCGATTTCGCGGGAAACACTCAAGCCTTGCTGCCACCGGCTATGCGCCGCAACATAATCGTTCAAACTGTTGGCGACAATGGCAAGGTTATTCAGTGCCCCGGCTTCCTTATGCCGGACACCTAGATCGTGGTAGATTTGTAGCCCTTGACTCATATACGCACCTGCCTGAACGTGATCGCCTTGGATAGTAGAAACGATGCCAAGACTTTGCAAGCTGTTTGCCTCGATCTCGTGCCGTCCTGCCACCCGCGCCAGAGGCAGAGACAACTCGAGATGGTGTCGAGCCTCCTCATACTCTCCCAAGCGCCAAAGAGCACCTCCCCATAGACAATGCCCCTCGGCCTCTCTGCTCACATCCTCAACTTCCCGGGCTAAATCAATCGCCCTACGAGCCATCTCGGCGGCTGTTGGAAAATCGCTGACCGCCTCGCCATAGTTGGATTGGCGCAAGGCCACCTCTACTTGCCGGGATACGGCCGTTTGCGGCTGGGCCTCGTCCAATGCCACGGCCAGTTGTCCCAGCGTCGTCAGGTCTCGGTTTTGGGCCTCCCGCGTTCCCTGCACGTCGTACACATTTTCTCGAAGCAGTAAGAGATCGTAACGGTCAGTGAGTGCGTCCTTTGGCATCAAGTCAAGCGCGCGACTCAAATAGTGTGCCGCCTCGGCGTGGGCAAACTGGGCCGCCGCTTGATCCCCAGCCCGCTGCAAGTAAACTAACGCATCCTCCACCTGCCCCGCCCTCTCCAAGTGATCGGCGATCAAGCCCAGGTGCTCGCTCGCTTCCTCGTCACTATGGGCCATCAGCCACCCCGCTGCCCGACTGTGTACCTCTTGCCGCTCCTCTTGCAACACATTGGCATAAGCCGCTTCCCACACCGTCGAGTTGTTAAACAGATACTCTGCTTCTCCCGCAAAGGTCATCTCATTCCGCTCTGCGACCAATTCTTGCTCTACTATTTCTTGCAAAGCCGTCTGCACCCACTCTCGTGTCACTTGCCCGGCCTCTGCTGCACAGCCTTCCCAGAATACCATCCCCACTACCGCTGCCCATTGCAACACCTGCCGTGACTCTTTGGACAACTGATCCAAACGCTGCCCCACCACCTGGCGAATGCTCTCCGGCAAATGGGCGTCCCGCAACGCTGCTTGGTCCACCTGCCACCCTTCCACCGTCCGCTGCAGCACTTGGCCCTCCACCGCCAACGAACGGATCAATTCCTGTACGAAAAAGGCATTCCCCCCCGTCGTCTGCTGCACGCGTTCCGTCAACAACGACGGCAACTCTTCCAGACCAAGCATTGAACATGCCAGATCAGTAGTGATCTGGGGCAGCAGAGTTTGCATCGGGATGCGCAGTACATAATCGCCCATCAGCTTGACCAAAAGATGTTCCGGGGATATCTCGTCACTGCGATAGGTGACACACACTATCCCTTCCATCTCTCCAACAGTGTGCGCCAAAATGCTCAGCATTGCCAGTGTGGCCTCATCCGCCCACTGTGCATCTTCGATCACGACCATCGTTGGCCGTATCCTCGCTGCCGCCCGCAGCACCTGGACCATAGCCTTATGTAAGCGCTGTTGCGCTGCATGGGGATCCAATTCTGCCGGTGGAACCAGGTCCGCCATATAGTCTCGCTCCCATAGCTCGGGCAGAACCACCGCCACAACCGGTCCCACTCGCTCTATCTCCAACTCTGATTCGGTGGTGCTCTCCACGTAGCGCATCAATACTCGCAGCACCTCGCGCCAGGGATGATGTGCGCTGCTGCCGCTCTCCACGCATTGTCCCCATACCACCCGGGCACCTTCCATCTCGGCCAGCACCTTTAACTCTTCTACCAACCGCGTCTTGCCCACGCCGCTCTGCCCGTTCACCAATAACAGCTTGCCCTCGCCAGACTTGGCTTGCTCCCACGTCGCCCGGAGCACCTCCATCTCGGCTTCACGATTCACAAAGCGCGTTCGCAGCGCATAGCTGCTGACCGTCTCTCGGGTCTCTAGATCATACGCGCTCCCCGTGATCCCGTTCACCGCTTTAATCACCTCGTTGGCATTGGCATAGCGTTCATCGGGAGATGTCGCCAACAAACGGGCAATCACGTTACCAAGAGCTACAAGGACCTGTTTCTGATTCTCCAGAGCTTCGTGCAGCGCAAGTGGAATCAGGCGGTCGGCACCGAACATAAAGGTGGGCGGCTCGCCTACCAACAGAGCATACCAAAGTGCCCCCAGGCTGTACAAATCTGTGCGATTATCAATCGGACGCGACTCTCTCGTCTCAGGCGCAGAAAACCCCGGTGAATGGTAAGGGCCCCGACCTTCCGATAGATTGATCTCTAACGCGATGCCAAAGTCTACGAGTTTAACACGACGGCTAACACCACCGGCATCATCCATCAGCAGTACATTCGCTGGTTTGAGATCGCCGTGAAGCACGCCCCGGCTGTGCAGGTAGGTCAGCGCGCGGCAAATCTGCACAATGATGGATACACTATCGCCAGGCGTCAACCGGCGTTTGTGTAGGTCCAAATCCTGTCCCTCAACCCATTCCATCGTGAAATACAACCTACCCTCAGTCGTGATCCCATAATCATAAACCGAAACCAGGTTGGGATGATAGAGTTGAGTCAGTAACTGGAACTCGTGCTGAAAGTACTCGATGTACTCGCGATCATCGCCCGCGATTTCCAGACGCACCATCTTGAGCGCCATAATTTCGCCACCTTGGGCCTCGTCAGAGACACGGTAGAGGATGCCCATCCCGCCCTTGCCGATCACGTCCAACACGCGGTAGCGGTTCTCGATCAGTTCACCGACTTGGAATCCAGTGTCTGTCATTGTATATCTCCTCAAGTTAGCCCATCTTGGCAAACTCGCGCACGATCTCCCGGTGGTAAGGAACGTTTTCCAGGAACGAGCGTCTCATTTCCTCATCGGTGATCGCGTCGGCTTGCTCTTGCAACGCCTGGTGCGCCACATCTAGAATAGACTGGGCACGAGGGTCACCATTGGCCCGCAGCACCCGGTAGCAGGTGAGGTGGATACGCATGGGCTCCTCTGTACCGGTCAAGGTGCTACCTTGATCCAGATAGTGCAGAATCTGCTCAACCTGGACCAGGGCCCGAGTCAAATTCCCTTCGGTCAAAGAGACACGAGCCAGACCAGCCAGGGACTCGATAACTAGGTTGGGCTGGTCCAACTCTCGCCTTATATCCAGGGCCTCCTGGTAGGCATCGGCGGCCTCGGTCAGTCGCCCTAGGCCTGCCAGAGCGTGGCCCAGGTAAGTCAGGCCATACCCCTGACCATATCGATCACCCACTTCCTGCATAATTGCCAGCGCTTGCAGTTGGTATTGTCGGGATGCTTTGTCATTGCGCAGATGATGGAGAAGCACGCCTATGTCATTCAGCACACTACACTCATCTCGCCGATTGCCAACCTCACGGCAGATGCGCAGAGCCTCCTCGAGATAAGACTTGGACTCGACATAGTTGCCTAGATTCTTGGAGATAATGGCAAGATTGTTGAACACTCTGCTCTCACTCAGTCTATGCCCAACCTCGCGGTAGATATGCAGGGCCTGCTCGTTATAGGCCTTGGCTCCAACAAAGTCACCTTGGAGGTTGGAGACAGTACCAAGGTTGCGTAGAATATCAGCTTCTACCTCGCGCAACTGTACGGCCTGGGCCAAGGCAAGGGCTTGTTCGAGCCAGGAATGAGCGGCCACCAAATCCCCCTGTCGCCAAAGAACTAACCCCCACTTTATACAGGCCATCGCCTCGCTAGACACATCCTGGACTGTTTGGGCCAGGCGGATAGCCGCCTTGGCCGCCGCGGCGGCCGCCGAGTAATCTCCAGTCGCCTCGGCATAATCGGCCTGGCGCAGGGTCACCTCGATCCGACGATGGTCGTCGTCCAGTGTCTCGGCCAGTTCTCCCAATGTCTTCAGTTCTTGGTCCTGGGCCTCCCGCGCCCCCTGCAGATCATACACCTTTTCTCGAGCCAACAAAAGTGTGTAACGCTCAATCAACGCGTCCCCCGGCGTCAGGTCGAGAGCACGGCTGAGGTAATCAATCGCATCGGCGTTGGCAAACCGAGTCGCTGCCTGTTCCCCGGCTCGCTGCAAGTAGACTGCCGCATGCTTCGTCCGCCCTCCCTTCTCCAGATGATCGGCAATCAGGCCCAAGTGTTCCGCACCCTCTTTGTCGCTGTGGGCCACTAGCCAGGCTGCCACCCGGCTATGAGCCTCCTGCCGCTCTTCCGGTGAGATGCCCTCATAGCTCACTCCTCGGACCGTGGGATTGAGGAACAAGTATTCTCGTTCTCCCGCAAAGGCCGACTCATCCCGCACTATCAGCAACCCGAGATCCGATACTTGACGCAACGCTGCCCGCACCTGCTACCGGGATACCCCTCCGATCTCTGCAATCCCACCATCCCAACACACGATCCCTATCACTGCCGCCCAGCCCAGCATTTGCCGTGCCTCTGTCGATAATTGCGTCAATCGTCGCCCAACCACCTGACGGATGCTCTCCGGCAACTGAACGCTTTTCAATAATTCCTGATCAACCTGCCAGCCCTCTACCGTTCGATGCAGCACCTCTCCTTCCACTGCCAATGAACGAATCAACTCTTGCACGAAAAATGCGTTGCCCCCCGTCGTCCGCTGTAGCTGTTCCACCATCAACGTCGGCAACTCTTCCAGGCCCAACATCGAGCGTACCAGATCGGTAGTATATTTGGGTGACAGCGTTTGTGCTGGAATACGCAGTACCTGGCCACCCGTCATCCTGAGCAGTGGATTCTCCATATCAATCTCGTCGCTGCGGTATGTGACAAGTGCTAGCAATCCCGTCTGTTCAACAATGCGAGTCATAAAGCTCAACATCGCCAGCGTAGCCTCATCCGCCCATTGAGCATTCTCAATCACGACCATCGTCGGCCGCAGCTTTACTGCCGCCCGCAGAGTCTGGATGATGGCGCTATGCAGCCGCTGTTGCGTTGCTTGGGGGTCCAATTCTGCTGGCGGCGTTAGACCCGTCATATAGTCCCGCTCCCACAACTCGGGCAAGATCGCCGCCAGCACTGGGCCCACCCGACTCGTATCTAGCGCTACCTTTTGCGACAGCCCCACACCTTCCACATAGCGTATCAACACTCGCAACACCTCGCGCCACGGTTGATAAGCACTGCCACCGCTCTCCACGCACTGTCCCCACACCACCCGTGCTCCCTCTAATTCGGCTCGTATCTCCAGCTCCTCCACTAACCGCGTCTTGCCCAACCCACTCGCCCCACTGATCAACACCAGCCGGCCCTCGCCAGACTTGGCCTGCTCCCACACCGTCTGGAGCACCTCCATCTCTGCCTCGCGGTTCACAAAGCGCGTTCGCAACGCATAGCTGCTGGCCGTCTCCCGCGTTTCCAACCCATACATGCTTCCTGTGATCTCGTTCACCGCTTCGATCACCTCGTTGGCACTGGTGTACCGTTTCTCAGGAGATGTCGCCAACAAGCGGGCAATCACGCTACCAAGGGCCATCGGAGCCTGTTCCTGTGCTTTCAAGGCTTCGTTCAGTGCGAACTGTATCAGTCGCTCGGCGCTAAACATGAATACAGGAGCCTCCCCCACCAACAGGGCATACCACAGCGCCCCCAGACTGTACAAGTCCGCGCGGTGGTCAATCGGGCGCGACTCTTTCATCTCTGGCGCGGAATACCCCGGTGAATGGTAGTGTGTCCGATCCTCCGCCGACCTGATCTCGAGCGCGATGCCAAAGTCTACGAGCTTGACGCGGTGGCTAGTGCCACCGTCATCGCCCATCAACAGCACATTCGCCGGTTTGAGGTCTCCATGAAGCACACCTCGGCTGTGCAAGTAGGCCAGCGCCCGGCACACCTGCACGATGATGGGCACACTATCGCCAGGCGTTAACCGGCGTCCACGTGGCTCCAAATCCTGCCCCTCAATCCACTCCATCGTGAAATACAACCCGCCATCAGCCATCATGCCATAATCATAGACCGAGATCAGGTTGGGGTGACGCAACTGGGTCAGGATCTGGAACTCGCGCTGAAAATGTTCTACCCTCTGGGATGTCTCTGCAGCCGGGACGTTCAATCTCACCGTTTTGAGTGCTACGATTTCACCATCCTGGGCCTCGTCGGCCACGTGGTACAGCATGCCCATCCCCCCCTTGCCGATCACGTCCAGCACGCGATAGCGGTTCTCGATCAGTTCGCCGACTTGGAATCCGATGTCTGCCATTTTGTGGCTCCTCAAGTTAGTATAGCTCTGCAAATTCGCCGCGTGAGAATTCACGCACAATCTCCCGATGAGCGGCCACGTTCTCCAGGAACGAGCGCCGCATCTCTCCATCGCTGATCTTGACAGCCTGTTCTTGCAAAAAACAATGAGCCTTGTTCAAAATGTCCCGAGCAGCGGAATCCTGGTTGGCGCATAAAACATGGTAGCAAGTCAGATATATCCGGAATGGCTCATCCGCGCCATCGAGCCTGTCGTTCTCCAAGTGGTCCAGAATTCTTTCCGCGTGACTTTGAGCCTGGGTTAGATCACCTTGGGCCAAAAATGCACGAGCCAGGCCAGCCAAAGACTCGACCGCCAGGCTTTTCTCGCCCAACTCTTGCCGGATATCCAGGGCTTGCTGGTAAGATTCGATCGCTTCCGTCAACTGCCCCAGGCTTGTCAAGGCGTGACCCAGGTTGGTCAAGGCATAGCCCTGCCAGCGGCGCTGGCCGACTTGGCGCGCTATGAGCAACGCTTCTTTGCCATATTCTCTGGCAGTCTCGTCATTGCCCAGGTGGTGATGGATCAAGCCCAGATTGGACAATCGATAGCTTTGCGTTCCCCGATCATCCACCTCGCGCGCGATGCAGAGGGCCTGCTCGATGTGATCCATCGCCCGATCATAATCACCCAGATCAGTAAACATGTTACCCAGGTTCCCAACCGAAATCCCCTCGCTCCGCCGGTCACCCAACTCGCGGGAGAGGCGCAGAGATTGCTCCTGATAGGCTACCGCCACAGCATAATCCCCCTGGATGGTAAAAATCATGCCGAGGTTATTGAGCGCCGCGCTCTCACCCGACTGATCGCCAATCTCGTGGCAAATTTGCAAGGATTGCTCAAAGTATGTCTTGGCTTGAGCATAATTACCTTGAGACCAAAAGACGACACCGAGGTTACGCCTGCTAACCGATTCGATCTGGCGCATTCCCACCGCGTGAGCCAGGGTCACAGCTTGCTCAAAGCGCGATTGGGCCGCCTCGTAATTCCCCTGATGCCAGAGCGCCCAGCCCCACTGTCTATAACCCATCGCCTCTCTGCGTACATCCAGAGAGGCTTGCGCCCAGCCGACCGTTTCTTGAACCGCCGCTATGACTGCCTCGTAATCACCGATCGCAATCGCATAGTCCGCCCGACGCAGAGCTATCTCTGCCTGCCACGATCTATCTGCCAGCGACTTGGTACTCTTCAGGACACTGGCAAGTTTGCCCAGTGTTTCCAGGTCTTGCAATTGAGCCTGGCGTGCTCCCTGCAAATCGTACACTTTTTCTCGGGCCAATAAAACCTGATAACGGGTCTCTGCGTCGTTCTTGGGTATCAAATCGAGCGCACGACTGAGATAATCAGTCGCCTCCGCGTGGGCAAACTGCGCCGCCGCCTGTTCCCCCGCCCGTTGCAGATATTCTGCCGCTCGCTTCATTTGTCCCACTTTTTCCAGATGATTGGCGATCAAGCCAGCATACACACCGGACACCTCGTCGCTGTGGGTCATCAACCACGTCGCCGTCCGGTCGTGGATTCCCCTCCGTTCTTCCTGCGAGATGCTTTCATAACTCACCTCGCGCACGGCGGGATTGACAAACATGTACTCTCGTTCCCCCGCAAAAGCAGATGCATCGCGTTCCACGATCAATTCTTGCTCTATACCCTCGTACAACGCGGCCTGCACCTGTTCTTTGGACAGTTGGTCGATTTCCTCCAGTGCCCCATTCCAGAATATGGGTCCCACAACCGCCGCCCATTGCAGCACCTGCCGAGCGTCCGCAGACAAGTGCTCCCAACGTCGCCAAACCACCTGGCGGATAGATTCGGGCAGACGTGCCTTCTGAAGGGCCGCGTGGTCTACCTGCCAACCGTCCACCGTCCGCTGGAGCACAACGCCCTCCTCAGCCAACGAGCGGACCAATTCCTGCACGAAAAACGCGTTACCGCCCGTCACCTGTTGTACCCGCTCGATCAACGATGGCGGCAGTTCTTCGAGCCCTAGCATAAAACGGACCAGGTCGGCAGTAGATTTGGGCAGCAGATTTTGCACCTGGATACGCTGCACCCCATCACCCGCCAGCAAGACCAACGGATGCTCCAAGTCAATCTCGTCGGTGCGGTAGGCGACGCACACCAACCAGCCCACCTGTTCAGACATCCGTGACAAAAGGGCCAACAACGCCAGGGTAGCCTCATCCGCCCAGTGGGCATTGTCGATCATGATTATGGTTGGCCGCAACTCGGCGGCTGCCTGCAACATCTCGACGATGGCATTGTTCAACCGCTGTTGCACGGCCTGCGGTTCCAGGTCTGCTGGCGGCGCGAGGTCTGCCATATCGGCCCGCTCCCGCAACTCGGGCAGCATCCCCGCCAGCACAGGCGCCACTTGCTTTATGACCGTCGCATCGGCGCTCTCCACGTAGCGGAGCAATACCCAAAGCACTTCACGCCAAGGATGATACCCGCTCCCCCCATGCTCCACGCACTGCCCCCACACCACCCGCGCCCCCTCCAATTCGGCCTGTATTTCCAACTCTTCCATCAAGCGCGTCTTGCCTACACCGCTCTCCCCACCGATCAACACCAACCCAGTCCCCTCAGATTGAGCTTGCTCCCACAGCGCCTGGAGCACTTGCATTTCTGACTCTCGCCCCACAAAGCGCCCGCGCAGGGCATAACTGCTGGCCGTCTCCCGAGTCTCCAGGGCGTACGTGCTCCCGGTCACTCGATTCACCGCCGCGACCACCTCGTTTGCGCTGGCGTAGCGGTCTTTGGGAGACGTCGCCAACAAGCGCGCAATGATCCCGCCGATCTCAACCGGAATCTCATCCTGATTTTGCAGCACCTCGTCCAACGACAACCGAATCAGCCGCTCAACACCCACAATGAACGCAGGCGGCTCTCCTACCAACAAAGTGTACCAGATCGCTCCCAGGCCATACAGGTCTGCTCGGTGATCAACGGGCATCCAATCCTTCACCTCTGGAGCTGTATAGCCTGGCACATAATACTGTACTTGGGTCTCGGGAGCTTTGACACCACGCGCCACATCGAAACCGACGATCTTGATCTGGGCATCAGCCGCTGTGAGCACGTGGGAGGGTTTAAGATCTCCGTGGATCACGTCACGAGCGTGGAGGTAGGTCAACGCCCGGCAAATCTGTACGATCACGGGAATCGTGGACAGAGGCTCAAACCGATCCAGACAAGATGCCAAGTCTTGGCCCTGAATCCACTCCATCGTAAAATACAGCTCGCCCCCAGACATGATGCCATAATCATAGACCGACACCAGGTTGGGATGGTGCAACTGGGTCAGTATTTGGAATTCACGCCGAAAGCGCTCCTCAACCCCATCTGTCCCTGCTGCCAAAGGATCCAAACTCACCATCTTGAGAGCAACAATCTCACCGTCCCTGGCCTCATCAGATGCACAGCACAAGTTGGCCATCCACCCTGAACCAACCATAGATTGCACACGGTAACGATTTTCGATCAATTGACCCACTTGAAACTCTGCCATCTGTATTCCTCCATAAACACTCTACTCGTTATTTTGTCGATTCGTCCATTCGCGCACGATTTCCCGATGGGCGGCCACATTCTCTAGGAACGAGCGCCGCATGTCGTCGTCGGTGATCTTGGCTGCTCGCTCTTGGAGCAAGCGGTGTGCAGAGGTCAAGATATCACGCGCACGAGAGTCCTGATTGGTGTTGAGGACTTGGTAACATGTTAGATAGACTAGGAAGGGTTCGCTCATTCCCTGGAGAGGATCGTTGGTTTCCAAGTGAGAAATGATCTCTTCGACACAAGCTTGTGCCTGAAGCAAGTCGTCTTGGGCCAAAGATACGCGGGCCAAGCCAGCCAGAGGATCCAGGGTCATTTTATGCTGGTTCAACTCGCGCCATAATGTTAGAGCCTGTTGGTAAGATTCAGCGGCCTCTTCCAATTGCCCCAGGCCCATCGATGCGTGGCCGAGTCCCATCAACGCAAATGCTAGACTCTCACGAATACCAGCTTTTTGCGCGATGAGCTGTGCCTGGTGGCAGTACTGCCAGGCAGCTTTGTCGTCACCCAGGTGATGAAACAGCAACCCCATTTCGCCCAAGTTTTCACTTTTCATCCTCAGTTCTTCAATCTCATCGCTGATGCGCAATACTTGCTCAAAATAGTCCTTGGCCTTGGCATACTGCCCCAAGCTACGATAAACAACGCCAATGCCACCGCGCACGCCGCACTCGCCCAGTCGATCACCAATTTCGCAACAGATATGCAGTGCTTGTTCTTGCCACATTCTGGCCATGGTATAGTCGCCTGATTTAATAGCATATTCGCCGAGGTTGCCCAGCACCAAGCCCTCTGCGCGCCGGTCTCCGATCTCCCGGCATATATGCAGCGCTTGCCTCGTAAAACCAAAAACCTCATCTTTGTTACCTAGTTGACTGGCAATAATACCGAGATTGTTAAGTGTCAGGCTCTCACCCTGGCGGTCACCGGTCTCGCGGCGAATGTCCAGCGCTTGTTCCATATAGATTTTGGCCTCGGCAGGTTCCCCCTGGATACTTGAGATAACACCCAGATCATTCAAACTGTCTGCCTCTACTCGGCGCGCGCCTGTTTCCCGGGCCAGAGCCAGGGCTTGTTCCAGTTGAGGGCGAGCAGCCTGGTACTCGCCTTTACGCCAAAGAGCATATCCCCACCGCCATTGACCCTCCGCTTGGTGATCTATATCTTGAGTCAATTGAGCAAATTTGACGGCGGATTTTGCCGACGCGATGGCTTGTGCATAATCGCCGGTCGCTTCGCTATAGCTGGCTTGGCGCAAGGCCACCTCGGTCCGGCGTTGGTTATCGTCCAATGCTTTGGCCAATTCCTCTAATGTCTCTAGGTCCTGTGACTGAGCCTCCCGTGCTCCCTGCACATCGTATACCTTTTCTCTGGCTAATAACAGCCCATACCGCTCTGCTCGTTCATCTTTTGATAACAGATCGAGCGCGCGGTTCAAATAGTTGATCGCCTCCACATTGGCAAATTGAGATGCTGCCTGTTCCCCGGCCCGTTGCAAGTAGACTATCGCCCGATCCCTTTGTCCCGCTCTCTCCAAATGGTCGGCGATCAGGCCCAGGTGCTCGTTCGCTTGCTCATCACCGCGGCCCGTCAGCCACGCTGCCACACGGGCGTGATCCTTCTGACGTTCCTCTGGCGAAACATTTTCATAGCCAACCTCTTGCACGGCGGGTTTGGCAAACAAGAACTCTCGCTCCCCCAAAAAAGACGACGTGAGCCGTTCAAAGATCAACTCTCGTTCCAGCCCCTCCCTCAACGCAGCCCGCACTTGCTCACCAGATACTTGGCTGATCTCTTCCACCGCACCATCCCAAAACAGCGGTCCGATAATCGCCGCTCGCTGCAATACGTGCCGCGCCTCTTCCGACAGATGATCTAGCCGCTGCCCAGCAACTTGGCGAATGCTTTCGGGCATCTGCACTTTTCGAAGAGCCTCGAGCTCCACCTCCCAACCCGTCACTGTACGCCGGAGCACGCTGCCGTCCTCTGCCAACGAACGGACCAACTCGCGCACGAAAAACGCGTTTCCCTTGGTCGTCTGCTGCACTCGTTGCATCAACGAGTGGGGCAGTTGCTCCAAACCCAGCATGGAACACACCAGATCAGTGGTGATTTCCGACGATAGAACCGTCAACGGTATGCGCTCAATATGACCGTTTGCAAATTTGTCCAAAAAACAGACAGGGTTGCTCCCATCATCGCGATAGGTGACGCACACGAGCAAACTCTTCTCTTCCAAAGCGTGCGGCACAAAACTCAGCAAGTTCAGTGTGGCCTCATCTGCCCAATGACCATCCTCAATTACGACCACTGTGGGCCGCAACTCGGCTGCCGCTCGCAACACCTGGGCAATCATGCTGTTCAAACGCAATTGAGCCGCTTGCGGTTCCAGGTCTGGCGGCGGTGCCAAGTCAGTCATATAATCTCGTTCTAGCAATTCGGGCAGCAACGTCGCCAGTACCGGCCCCACTTGCCGTGCAGTTGCCTGGTCTGCCCCCTCCACGTAACGCATCAACACGCGCAATATCTCGCGCCACGGGCGATACGCGCTGCTCCCGCTTTCCACACACTGCCCTCGTGCGATCCACGCCCCGCTCAATTCTGCCTGCACGACAAACTCTTCTACCAAGCGCGTTTTACCTACCCCACCCTCTCCACTGACCAGCGCCATCCTCCCGCTACCAGACCGGACCTGCTCCCATACTTCCCGGAGGTCCTTCATTTCCGCTTCTCGACCCACAAAACGGCCTCGCAAGGCGTAGCTGCTGGCCGTTTCCCGTGTCTCCAATGCGTATGAACTGTTGGTTGCTTGATTGATGGCCTCAATCACCTCGTTGGCACTGGCATATCGTTCTTCAGGAGATGTCGCCAGCAGCCGAACTATTATTTTACCGACCTCTTGTGAAATCTGTCCATAGGCCTCTATGGTTTCTTCTATCGTGAGTCGAATCAACCGTTCACTGCCAAACATGAATGTAGGTGCCTCCCCTACCAACAAGGCATACCACATGGCCCCCAAACCGTACAGGTCCGCCCGATGATCCACAAAACTTTTTTCCCTCACCTCTGGCGCCGAGTACCCCGGTGTATAGTACCGTGACAAAATCTCGACGGATCTAACTTCTAGCGCTACCCCAAAGTCTACGATTTTCACTTGACCATCAGCCGCCACAAGCACATTGGCCGGTTTGAGATCCCCGTGAATCACACCCCGGGCGTGGAGATAAGCTAGCGCCCGACAGATTTGGACGATCACCGATACTGTGGCCTCGGGCTCCAATGAACGCCTGCCAGGCTCCAAATCTTGTCCCTCAATCCACTCCATCGTAAAGTACAGCTCGCCCTCGGTGGTGATGCCAAAGTTATAGACAGAAACCAAGTTGGGATGGCGCAACTGGGTCAGCAACTGGAACTCGCGTTGGAAGCGTTCCACATTCTCGGTTGTCTCTGCTGCCGGGGCATCCAATCTCACCGTCTTGAGCGCGATGATCTCGCTGTCCTTGGCCCCATTCCGATGGGCTTTTCCATTCCGATGGACCTCCCTATTCTGATAGGCCTCGTCAGACACGCGATATAGGATACCCATCCCGCCCGTGTCGATCACAGACAAGACACGGTAGCGGTTTTCGATCAATTCCCCAACACTGAATTTGATATCTCCCATTTACGCCTCCATAATAACGTCGTTTCTAAACAACACTCAAGCAACCACTGGATCGGTCACTCGTGCATTCGCTCCCACTCATTTGCGATCTCCCGATGAGCGGTCACATTCTCCAAAAACGAGCGCCGCAACTCTTCACTGGCGATCTTTGCCACCCGCTTTTGCAACATCTGGTAGGCTGCCTCCAAAACGGCTTGCGCGCGCGAGTCTCGATTAGCTTGCAGCACTTGAACGCATACCCAATACACCTCTCCCAGCGCCGCCATATTCTGGACCCGCTCGCTTTCCAGATATCCCAATATTTCCTCCACCCTGGCCTGCGCCTGGCGCAAATCCCCCCGAGATAGAAACACGTGTGCCAAACCGGCCAATGGCTCCAATATGAAGTCAGGGCGATCCCGCTGGGGCCACAGGTTCAAAGCTTGTTGATAAGCATCCGCTGCCTCTGCCCAACGTTCCAGTCCCGCCAACGCATACCCCCGGCAGACCTGGGCGCTTCCCTCAAGAGACAGCAAGGGAATTTCTCGTGCGATCTCTAATGCTTGCTGACCATATTCCAGGGCCATCTCATTGTCTCCCAACCGGAGAGAGAGCAAACCCAGCTCAAATAACGTCTTCCCCTCAAACATTAGGGCACCCACCTCGCGCGCAATGGGCAGTGCTTGCTCCAGACACTCTCTGGCTCTATCATAGTCACCCAGAGACAAATATAGGTTTCCCAAAATACCTATCCCAGACCCCTCCATACTCCGTTCACCGATCTCGCGAGCCAGGCGCAGAAACTTTTCGTGATAGACTTTAGCCTCGGCATAATCTCCTTCGAGTTCGAACAGAGAACCTATATTGCCCACAACCAGGCACTCGCGTCGCCGGTCGCCGATCTCGAGGGCTATATCCAACGCTTGCTCCAAGTAGGTTTTGGCTTGCGCATAATCGTATAATTCCATCGCCAGGATTCCCAGATTGTTGAACGTCTCGCTCTCGCCTGAGCGGTTGCCCACCTTGCGATAGAGTTCTAGCGCTAGCTCGTTGTAATAACTAGATTCGGCATAGTTGCCCTGATAGTAGGGCACAGCGCCCAGGTTGTACAGGCTCATCGCCTCGATCTCTGGCGACCCGACCTCTCGGGCCAGGCTCAAGGCCCGCTCCAGCACAGAACGACTGGCGTCGTAATCCCCCTTGCGCCACAAAGCTCCACCCCACTGGGCAGTCGCCTCAGCCTCTCCCAGGATGTCGTGTATATTTTTTGCCAATTCCACCGCTTGTTGGGCCGCCTCGATACACATCTCGTAATCGCTGGCCGCCTCGGCGTAACTGGCACGCCGCAGCGCGACCGCAATTCGCCGCCGGTCGTCATCCAATGCCTCAACCAACTCGGCCAAAATTGCCAGGTCTTGGGATTGATCCTCCCGCGCCCCCTGCAAGTGATATACCCGCTCTCGCGCCATCACAACTTCGTACCGTCCCGCCAGATCGCTTGGCGGTATCAAATCCAGCGCCCGGCTCCAATACCGGATAGCGTCCACATTGGCAAACTGCGCCACGGCCTGTTCTCCCGCCCGCCGCAGATAGACCACTGCTTCTTGGGTCTGCCCCGACCGTTCCAGATGATTGGCGATCAAACCCAGGTGGGTGTTCACCTCATCCTCTCTACGCGCCATCAGCCACGCCGCTGTCCGGCTATGATAGTCCCGCTTTTTCTCCTCTGGCAAACTCTCATAGCTCACCTCTCGCACGGTGGGGCTGGTGAACAAGTATTCCCGCTCTCCCGCAAAGGCCGACTCGTCCCGCACAGCCAGCAACTTGATGTCCAACAATTCGCGCAACGCGACCAACATCCGAGGTCGAGCCATCTCGCCGATCTCAGCGATCCCGCCTTCCCAACACGCAACTCCCATCATCGCCGCCCAACCCAGCACCTGGCGTGCGTCTGGCAACAATTGCGTCAGTCGCCTTTCAACGACCTGGTGAATGCTTTCCGGCAGTTGGACACTTTCCAACGCTTCCATGTCAACCTGCCAGCCCTCAACCGTTCGACGTAAAACTTGCCCCTCCGCCGCCAACGAACGAATCAACTCTTGCACAAACAGCGCGTTGCCCCCCGTCGTCCGCTGCAACTGCTCGGTCAGCAGCGCGGGCAGTTCTTCCAACCCCAACATTGAGCACGCCAGATCGGTAGTCACTTTTGGCGACAGCGCCTGTATGGGGATACGTTGTACGTGGTCGCTCATCAACCTGACCAACGGATGTCGTGTACTGATTTCGTCGCTGCGGTAGGTGACGCAGACCAGCAATTCCATTTGCCCTACCAAGTGCGTCAGAAAACTCGACATCGCCAGCGTGGCTTGGTCAGCCCATTGGGCATTTTCGATCACGACGATCGTTGGCCGCAACGCGACTGACGCTCGCAGTATCTGGACAATGGCGCTGTGCAAGCGTTGCTGCGCCGCCAGCGGATCCAATTCTGCCGGTGGTGCCAAGCCCGCCATATAACTCTGATCCCACAACTCGGGCAGAATCGCTGCCAGCACCGGCCCCACCCGCTTTATGTCCAATCCTGATTCAGCAGTGTTCTCCACGTAGCGCACCAACACCCGCAATACCTCACGCCAGGGATGATAGGCACTGCCGCCGCTCTCCACACACTGTCCCCACACTACCCGTGCTCCCTCGATCTCGGCCCGCACTTTTAATTCTTCCACCAGCCGCGTTTTTCCGACGCCGCTCTCTCCGCTCACCAGCACCAGCTTGCCCTCGCCAGCCTTAGCATGCTCCCACATCACCTCGAGCATCTCCATCTCTGCCTCGCGGTTCACAAAGCGCGTTCGTAACGCATAACTGCTGGCCGTCTCTCGGGTTTCCAACTCGTACGAGTCCGCCGTGATCTCGTTCACTGCTTCGATTACTTCGTTCGCACTGGCATACCGTTCTTCGGGAGATGTTGCCAGCAGCCGGGCAATCACAGATCCGATCTCTACCGGAATCTGCGTTTGGTTTTTCAGAGTTTCGTCCAATGCGAATTGAACCATACGCTCGGCATGGAACATGAACATGGGAGGCTCTCTCAACAGCAGTGCATACCAGATCGCTCCCAGGCTGTACAAGTCTGATCGATGGTCAATGGGATATTGTCCCCTGGTCTCTGGCGCCGAATATCCCTGCGAATAGTATCGCACTCGTGTCTCTGGCGATCTGACCTCCCCTGCTAGGCCAAAGTCCACGATCTTGATTTGCTGTCCGGCATCAGTGACGTCATCAAGAAGCAAAATGTTTGCGGGCTTGAGGTCCCCGTGAATCACCCCTCGGGCGTGGAGATAAGCCAGCGCCCGACAGACCTGCACCATCAGTGGGATGACGGCCTCAGGCTCTACGAAAAATTGATCGGGATCCATTTCCTCTCCCGCAACCCACTCCATCGTAAAGTACAACTCGCCCTCAGTCATAATGCCATAATCGTGGACCGAGAGCAAATTGGGGTGGCGCAGTTGGGTCAATATCTGGAACTCGCGTTGAAAGTATTCGACTCTCTGGGGAGCCTCGGCAGCAGAAACGCTCAATCGAACTGTCTTGAGCGCAACGATTTCACCATCCTTGGCCTCGTCGGACACATGATACAGAGTTCCCATCCCCCCCGTTTCGTTCACAGACAAAACACGGTAGCGGTTCTCGATCAAATCGCCAACTTGAAATTCGGTCACTTGTGCACCTCCATAAACAAATTATCTTTACTTGGCTGATTCGTCCATTCGTCCACAATCTCGCGGTGGACGGCCACATTCTCTAGAAATGAGCGGCGCATTTCATCGTTGGTGATTTTGTCAGCCTGTTCTTGCAACCGAACATAAGCAGTGGTCAAGATGTCTTGAGCGCGGCGATCATTACTAGCGTGCAAGACATGGTAGCAAGTGAGATAAATTTGGAAAAAATCTTCTTCGCCATGCAAAGTGTGATTCTCCACATAGCCCAAAATCTCTTCGACCCGAGCCTGGGCCTGGGTCAAATTTTCCTGAATCAGCGACACGCGAGCGATCCCAGCCAATGATTCCATCGCCTTGTGAGATAAACCCATATCTCGTCGTAGGGCAAGGGCTTGCTGGTAGGACTCGACAGCTTGCGCCATCTGTCCCAAACCCACCTGGGTATGGCCCAAGTTTATCAGGGCTACACTATGAAATTCTGGAATACCGAGTTCCCGTGCAATAAGCAATGCACGCCGGCTGTACTTTTCGGCAGACTCGTGATCAGCCAGATTGTGTGAGAGCAAACCCAGATTGCCCAGCACAATGCAAACGCCCAACTGGCTTCCAATCTCGCCAAAGATGTGCAAGGATTGCTCATAGCAAGTTTGGGCATCGTCATATTTACCCAAGCGATGAAAAATTTCACCAAGATTATTGAGTGCCCCACTTTCACCCTCTCGGTAACCAATCTCGCGGCAAACGTGTAGGGATTGTGTGTAATAATCTATCGCCTCACTATAACTGTTCTGGGGCAAGAACGGATAGCCAAGAGAGATATTGCCAAGCCGACGGAGCGTCGTCCCCTCGCTCCGTCGGTCACCGACCTCACGGCATATACCAAGAGCTTGTTCGTAATATACCTTGGCTTGGCTCGAATCACTATAATGGTTTAGATAGATGGTTCCAAGCGTAATCAGGCTATGTATCTCTACCTTGTGCATAGCGGCTGCCATGGATAGATCCAGGGCTTGCTCAAGTCGAGATCGGGCCTCTTTGTGCTTGCCCTGACGCTGTAGCACACGACCCCACCACATATATCCCTGGCTCAGTATCCCATTGATCACACGCTCAGATATCTGCTGCCCGGCGGCCTGGGCCAAGTCGATGGCTGTCTGAGCAGCTGCTATAGCTGCCTCAAAATCACCCGTTACCTCGGCATACGAAGCCCGACACAAAGCCACCTCGGCCCGGCGGGGTGCAACAGTGGCGTATTGGGCATCGGCATCTAGAGCTTGCGCCAGTTGCTCCAACACCGCCAAATCCTGCGCTTGGGCCTCACGCGCACCCTGCACCTCGTACACTTTTTCACGGGCCAGCAGCAGGGCATAACGCTCTGCAATCGGCACATTCACATCATCCTGTGCAATCAAATCGAGGGCATGACTCAAGTGCGCCAGGGCTTCGGCGTTGGCAAACTGAACAGCTGCTTGTTCACCGGCCCGGCGCAGATAATTCACCGCCTGTTCCACTTGGCCCGCTTTTTCCAAGTGATCGGCGATCAAGCTCAAATGCTCCCCAACGTTATCATCGCTGTGGATCATCAACCACGCCGCTGCCCGACTGTGATGCTCTTGTCGCATCTCGCGCGGAATACTCTCGTAACCGGCCTCCCGAACCGTGGGATTGAGGAACAAATACTCTTGCTCTCCAGCAAAGACTGTCTCGTCTCGAACGACGACCAGTCCCTGATCCATCAAGTCACGCAGCGCCGCTCGTACCTGTGCCTGCGCCACCTGCCCTATCTCGGCTGCACCACTCTCCCAAAACACCAACCCCATCACCGCCGCCCACGCCAACGTCTCCCGCGCTTGAACCGATAGCTGGACCAGTCGTCGATCCAGCACTTGGCGGATGGATTGGGGTAACTCTGTCTCCCGCAGCGCTTGCCCATCCACTCGCCATCCCTCCACCGTCCGTTGCAGCACCTTTCCCTCTACCGCCAACGAACGGATCAACTCTTGCACAAAAAAGGCATTACCCCCCGTCGTACGCTGCACCCGCTCCATCAACAACGACGGCACCTGCTCTAACCCCAACATCGAGCGAACCAGATCAGCCGTGACCTCGGATGACAAGGGTTGCAACGGAATACGCAACACCCGGTCGCCAGATAGCGAGAGTAGTGGATTGTCAGGACCAATCTCTTCACTGCGATAGGTGGCATAGACTAAAAGTCCGCTTGGCATGGGAATCCGCACCAGGAAACCCAACAGTTCCAACGTGGCCTCGTCCGCCCAATGCACGTTCTCGACCACGACCATCGTAGGCCGCAAACTCGCCGCCGTATGCAACATCCGCACAATGGCATTGTTCAACCGCGACTTGGCCGCCTGCGCCTCGATCTCCACGGGGACAGGCAATCCGGCCATATAGTCCCGGTTCCACAACTCGGCCAGTATCGTCGCCAGTACCGGCCCCACTTGCAACATCACCTCTTTGTCCGCCACCTCTACATAGCGCACCAACACCCGCAGCACTTCACGCCAGGGATGGTACGCGCTGCTGCCGCTCTCCACGCACTGCCCCCACACCACCCGCGCCCCTTGCAGCTCTGCTTGCACTTCTTGTTCTCTCACCAACCGAGATTTGCCTACCCCACTCCCCCCACTGATCAATATCAACTTGCCCGATTCTGATCGGACCTGTTCCCACACTTCCTGAAGCACCTCGACCTCAGCCTCTCGGTTTACAAAATGGGTCTGCAATGCATAACTGCTGGCTGTCTCTTTTGTCTCCAACTGATGATCACTCCCGGTGACTTTATTAATCACCTCGATCACCTCATTGGCACTGATGTACCGTTCACCGGGCGCAGTCGCCAACAATTGCGTGATCACATTGCCAGTATTTGCCCAATCATGCCCTGCCAACACCTCGCCCAGCGCGATCTCGATCAAGCGCTCTGCACCAAACATGAATATGGGCGGTTCCCCCACTAGCAAGGTGTACCACAGCGCTCCCAGGCTATACAGATCAGCACGGTGGTCAACCGGGTGTGGATCTTTCATCTCGGGGGCCGAGTAACCGGGGGAATAGTAGCGCGCCCGCGCATCCACCGACCGCATCTCTAGCGCAATGCCAAAATCAATGATCTTGACCTGTCCACTGGTGTCAGCCGATAACAACACGTTGGCGGGCTTGAGATCGCCGTGGATCACACCCCGGCTGTGCAGATAGGCCAGCGCCCGGCAAACCTGCACCACGATGGATACGCTGTCCTCAAGTGCCATCCGGCGCCCGTGCGGATCCAAGTCTCGTCCCTCAGCCCACTCCATCGTGAAATACAACTTGCCCCCAGTCGTGATCCCATAATCATAGACCGAGACCAGGTTGGGATGGCGCAGTTGCGTCAGCAACTGGAACTCGTTCTGAAAGTATTTCACCTGCTCACGGCTCTCACCCGGATTCTCTATCCGCACCATCTTGAGTGCCACGATCTCGCCATCTCGGGCCTCGTCAGCCACACGGTAGAGGGTTCCCATCCCGCCTTTGCCGATCACGTCCAGTACCCGGTAACGATTTTCGATCAGTTCTCCAATTTGAAATTGATTCTTTGGCATTGACTCTTCTCCGCAGGCTGTGTAGACAGATCTCTACAAACACGTGATGAAATACTATGATTCACTCATTTGTTCCCATTCGTCCACAATCTCTCGATGTGCAGCCACGTTCTCTAAAAACGAGCGGCGTATTTCCTCGTCATCTATTTTTGCGGCTTGCTCTTGTAATAGGTGGTAAGCAGTCTGTAAAATCGCACGGGCACGAGGATATTGGTCGCCAGTGCCCTGCTCGCTGGAAGTTGCGCCCCCTCGGTCATATACTGCCTGCAAGACACGGTAGCAAGTCAGGTAGATCAACAAAGGTTCACTCGTGCCATCCAGAGCATGCATTGGGCTTGTCAAAGAGGTGTTGCTCTCTAGATGATCCAAAATCTCTTCCACATAGACCTGGGCCTGGGTCAGATCATCTTGAGCTAGTAAAACGCGAGCTAGTCCCGCCAAAGACTCGATGACCAGGTTAGGCTGCCCCAACTCTCTCCTGATGTCCATCGCTTGATGGTAGGCATCGGCAGCCCCGGCCAAAAGTTGGTGGGGCTCCTCCGACGTCTCCTGCGTGGACGGATGGCGTGATCGGCCCGACAGACTGACCAGGGCGTGCCCCAGGCACGTCAAAGCATAACCCTCCCAGCGGCGACTGCCAACCTGTCGTGCTATGAGCAGCGCTTGCTGACTGTATTTCCGAGCAGCCTCGTCATCCTGCAAGTAGTAAGCGAGCCGACTCTGCGTTGTCAAAGCGGCACATTCGTTCGTCCGGTCACCAATTTCGAGATGAATAAGTTGGGATTGCTCAACGTAAATCTTGGACTTGGCATAGTTGCCGCAGGCAATATGAACCATACTCAGCCCCCCCAACACGTGCCCCTCCACTCGCCGCTCGCCGATCTCACGAACGACGCGCAGACCCTGCTCATAGTATTCTCTGGCCTGACCATAGTCCCCCAAATCTTTGAAAATAGCGCCCAGGTTATTGAGCACATTGCTTTCTCCCTGCCGGTCACCGATCTCGTGGTAGATGAGCAGAGCTTGCTCCTGGAGAACCTGGCACTCGACATATTTGCCTTGGAAAAATGGAACAGCACCAAGATTGTACAAGCTATCTGCTTCTGTCTTGCGCGCTCCTGACATTCGGGCCAGCGTCAGAGCCTGCTCGAGAGGAGGCTGAGCCGCTGTATAATCCCCTTGCTGCCAGAGGGCAATACCCACCTGCAAGTAGCCACGCGCTTCACCATCCACATCTTGAATCGCCTGGGCCAGTTGGATGGCTTGCTGGGCAGCCGTAATAGTCGCCGGAAAGTCGCCGATTGCTTCGGCGTAATTGGCCTGGCGCAAAGCCACCGCCATTCGCCGCCGGGAGGCGGGCTGGCCATCATCCACAGCAAGGGCCAGTTCATCGAGCGTCGTCAGGTCCTGCTTTTGGGCCTCCCGCGTACCTTGAAGGTCATACGCCTTTTCTCGGATCAGCAAAGTATCGTAGCGTTCGGCCATTGCATCTTGGGGCGTCAGTGCGAGAGCACGGCTGAGATAACGTATGGCCTCAGTATTGGCAAACTGGGTCACAGCCTGCTCCCCGGCCCGCGTCAGATAGGTGATCGCTTGTTCTATCCGCCCTGCTTTCTCCAGGTGATCGGCAATCAAACCAAAATGTTCATCCATCTCTTCGGCACTGTGGGCCATCAGCCATGCCGCTACCTGATCATGATACCCTCGGCGCTCCTCTTGTGGGATGCTCTCATAGCTCACCTCCCACACCGTAGGGTTGAGAAACAGGTACTCGCGCTCTCCCGCAAAGGCCGACTCGTCCCGAACGACCAACAACTTAAGATCCACTAACTCGGGCAATGTGGCCCGTATCTGCGACCGGGCCCCCCCTCCGATCTCTGCAATTCCCCCCTCCCAACACACAATCCCCATTACCGCCGCCCAACTCAACATTTGCTGTGCTTCCAACGATAATTGCGTCAATCGCCGTTCAACTACTTGGTGGATGCTTTCCGGCAACTGGACGCTTTTCAACAATTCCTGATCTACCTGCCAACCCTCTACCGTTCGCCGCAAAACCTCTCCCTCTGCTGCCAGCGAACGAATCAGCTCTTGCACAAAAAAGGCATTACCCCCCGTCGTCCACTGTAACTGTTCCATCAACAACGTCGGCAATTCTTCCCGGCCCAACATCGAGCAGGCTAGGTCGGTAGTACATTCTGGCGATAATGTTTGCATTGGGATACGCAGCACTTGGTCGCCCGCTATCCTGACCAGCGGATTTTCTACATCAATCTCGTCGCTGCGATACGTGACACACACCAATACTCCGGTCTGTTCAACCGTGTGCGTCATAAAGCTCAACATTGCCAGCGTAGCTTCATCCGCCCATTGCGCATTTTCCATCACGATCATCGTTGACCGCAACACGGCTGCCTCCCGCAGCGTCTGGACAATCGCACTATGGAGTCGCTGTTGTGCTGCCTGGGGAGCTAATTGTACCGGCGGTTTCAAGTCTGCCATATAGTCCCGCTCCCATAACTCGGGTAATACCCCTGCCAACACTGGCCCCACTCGATTGATATCCAGCCCTTCATTATGCAACAACCCGGCACCCTCCAGATAGCGCATCAACACCCGCAACACCTCGCGCCACGGCTGGTACGCGCTGCCCCCACTCTCCACGCACTGCCCCCACACCACCCGTGCCCCTTCCAGCTCGGCCTGTATCTCTAGTTCCTCCACCAGCCGGGTCTTGCCCAACCCACTCTCTCCACTGATCAATATCAACTTGCCCGCGCCAGCTTTGGTCTGCTCCCACATCATCTGGAGCATTTCCATCTCTGCCTCGCGGTTCACAAATTGAGTCCGCAACGCATAGCTGCTGGCCGTCTCCCGCGTCTCCAACTTGTACCCGCTCCCCGTAATCTCGTTCACTGCCTCGATCACCTCATCCGCGCTGGCATAACGATTTTCGGGCAGCGTCGCCAGTAAACGGGCAATCACGTCGCCCAGGGCCGCCGGAATCTGCTCTTGAGCCTCTAGGACCTCGTCCAACGCAAACTGGATCAGTTGGTCAGCGCCAAACATGAACATGGGTGGTTCTCCCACCAACAGGGCATACCACAGCGCCCCCAGGCTGTACAAGTCTGACCGGAGATCCACGGGCCGCTGTTCCCGCACTTCTGGCGCCGAATACCCTGGCGAATAGTATCGCGCCCGCGCTCTTGGCGATCTGACCTCGCCCGCCAAGCCAAAGTCCACGATCTTGACGCGATGGCGTTGGTCATTTACATCACTCAGCAACAAAATATTGGCAGGCTTGAGATCGCCGTGAATCACACCCCTAAGGTGAAGATACGCCAGCGCCCGGCAGACCTGTACCATCACCGGGATGGTAGCCTCTGGCGACAATGAATGTCTGTCAGGCTCCAGATCCTGCCCCTCGACCCATTCCATCGTAAAGTACAACTTGCCCTCGGTCATGATGCCATAGTCATAGACCGAGACCAAGTTGGGATGGTGCAATTGGGTCAGTGTCTGGAATTCGCGCTGAAAATATTCTATCCTCCGGGGGGCTTCGGCAGCCGGAACGTTCAATCTCACTGTCTTGAGTGCGATGATCTCACTGCCCTGAGCCTCGTCAGACACACGATACAAGGTCCCCATCCCCCCTGTTTCGTTCACAATCAAGACGCGGTACCGGTTCTCGATCAAATCGCCAACTTGAAACCCAGTCATTATGCCCCCCATCAATGTTTGCTTTATACGTTGCCTTGCCGATTCGTCCATTCGTCCACAATCTCGTGGTGTGCGGCTACATTCTCTAGGAACGAACGCCTCATTGTCTCGTCGTCTATTTTCGCGGCCCGCTCTTGCAGCAGCCGGTGTGCGGTATTCAAGATCTCCCGAGCACGCGGGTCCTGGTTGGCGCGCAGAACGCGATAGCAGCTCAAGCATATCAAAAAAGGTTCTTGCATCCTGTCCGGCGGCTTTGCTTCCAGACGCTTCAATATCTCCTCCACCTGGGTCTGGGCCTGCGCCAGATCATTCTGCACCAGAAACACACGGGCCAGACCGACCAGGGAACCTACGACTAGATCAAACATGCTCGACTCACCCAGTATGGGCACGGCTTGCCGATAAGCCTCAGCGGCTTCCTCCAGGCGTCCCAGCCCCTCCAGGGCATAACCCAGGGTTACCCACGCCGTTCCCAGCAAGAACAACATATCGCTCTTTTGCGCCGATTGCACTGCTTGTTGTGCATACGCCAGGGCTGCTTGACTGTCGCCCCGGTCACGACAGAGCACGCTCAGATGGCTCGCTCCCGTCGCCTTTAGCACAAAGGAATCGATCTCGCGACCAACGGCTAGCGCCTGTTCGAAACAAGCTCTGGCCCGGACATGGTCGCCCTGAATTCTGGCCAGAATGCCACGCTGTTCGATCCCAAATCCCTCGTACCTGCGGTCGCCGATCTCCTGCATAATGCGCAGGGCCTGTTCATTATAGAGTACCGCCTGGGTATAGTCGCCCCCCTCCCCAGCAAGCATACCCAGGTTGCCGATGGCAAAACCCTCGTACCTCCGGTCGCCAATCTCCTGGGCCACGCACAGAGTCTGTTCATAGCACTCCCTGGCCCCAGTAATGTCACCCCCAGTGCGGCACAAAGTACCCAGGAGATTGAGCGCCTCGCCCTCGCCCTGCCGGTCGCCAAGCTCACGGCAGATGTGCAAGGATTGCTCACCGTAACGCTTGCCCCCAGCAATGTCACTTTCTTGAGTGTAAGCCACGTCGCCGAGGTCGCGCAGAACACCAGCCTCTATCTGGCGCAGTCCAGCCGCACGCGCCAGCACCAAGGCTTGATCGAGCGGCGCTTGGGCCGCGTTCAAATCACCATGCCGCCAGATCGCCCGGCCCCAGCGCAGATAGGCCGTTGCCTCACTTTCCACATCGCCAGCGCCTCGTGCCAGAGCGATGGCTTGACGAGCATTATCCACCGCCGCCGGGTAGTCGCCGATGGCCTCAGCGTAGCTGATCCGGCGCAGGGCCACCTCGATCCGACGATGGTCGTCATCCAACATTTGGGCCAGTTCTCCCAGCCTTGTCAGGTCTTGCTCCTGCTTTTCTCGCGCTCCCTGCAAACCGTATACTTTTTCCCGGATCAGCAAGATATCATAGCAACCCGGTTTGTCTTCTGGCATCAGATCGAGCGCGCGGCTCAGATAACGCACCGCGTCGGCGTTGGCAAAGCGTTGGGCCGCTTGCTCCCCAGCCCGACGCCAGTAGATGGCGGCTTGTTCCATCTGTTCTGACCGCTCCAGGTGTTCGGCAAGCAAAGCCAGATGTTGATTCACTTCCAGGGCACTGTGGCTCAACAGCCACGCCGCCACTCGACGGTGACACTCGGGCCGTGTCTCCCGTGGAATACTCGCGTAACCAGCCTCCCGCACCGTGGGGTTGAGGAACAAATACTCTTGCTCTCCCGTAAAGGCGGTCTCGTCTCGAACGATGACCAATCCCTGATTTACCAAGTCTCGCAGCGCCGCTCGTATCTGCGCTTGTGCCACATGTCCCACCTCGGCTACGCTGCCCTCCCAAAAACCCAACCCCATCACCGCCGCCCACGCCAACGTCTCTCGCGCATCAGCCGATAGCTGGAGCAGTCGTCGATCCATCACTTGCCGGATGGACTTTGGTAACTCTATCTCTCGCAGTGCCTGCCCATCCACTTGCCATCCCTCTACAGTCCGTTGCAGCACATTTCCCTCTACCGCCAGCGAACGGATCAACTCTTGCACGAAAAAGGCGTTGCCCCCCGTCGTCCGCTGCACTCGCTCCATCAACAACGGCGGAACTTGCTCCAGCCCCAACATCGAGCGGACCAAGTCTGCCGTGACCTCTGAGGATAGGGGTTGTAACGGGATACGGTACACATGATCGCCAGATAACGAGAGTAATGGATTCTCAATACCGATCTCGTCGCTGCGATAGGTGGCATAGACCAACAGCCCTCTGGGTATAGGAATCCGTGCCAGCAGGCTCAACAGTTCCAGCGTGGCCTCGTCCGCCCATTGCACGTTCTCGACCACGATCATCGCAGGTCGCAAACTTGCCGCTGCCCGCATCACCCGCACGATGGCCTGGTTCAACCGCAATTTGGCCGCCTGTGGTTCGATCTCTACAGGAAGAGGCAACTCGGCCATATAGTCTCGATCCCACAACTCGGGCAGTATCGTCGCCAGCACCGGCCCCGCTTGCAACATCGCCTCTTTATCCGCCGCCTCTATATAGCGCACCAACACCCGCAGTACCTCGCGCCAGGGATGATACGCGCTGTTGCCACTCTCCACGCACTGCCCCCACACCACCCACGCCCCTTGCAGCTCCGCTTGCACCTCTTGCTCTCTCACCAACCGGGATTTGCCTACTCCGCTTCCTCCACTAACCAACACCAACTTGCCCTCGTCCGACCGGGCTTGCTCCCACAGGGCCTCAAGCACCTCGACCTCTGCCTCGCGGTTCACAAAGTGGGTGCGCAGCGCATAACTGCTGGCCGTCTCTCTCGTTTCTAGCTGATAGGTGCTCCCTGTGGCTTGATTGATCGCCTCGATCACCTCGTTGGCACTGGCGTACCGTTCTTCGGGCGCGGTTGCCAACAGTTGTGCGATCACATCACCAATATTCGCCCCATCTTGCCCTGCCAATACCTCGTTCAGCGCCATCCGAACCATCCGCTCAGCACCAAACATGAATATGGGCGGTTCTCCCAACAACAGGGTGTACCACAGCGCCCCCAGGCTGTACAGATCCGCGCGGTGGTCGATCGGCTGCGGTTTCTTCATCTCTGGCGCCGAGTAACCAGGTGAATAGTAACGTGCCCGTGCCTCCGGCGACCGCATCTCTAGCGCAATCCCAAAATCGACGATCTTGACCTGTCCACTGGCATCATCCGACATTAACACATTGGCCAGCTTGAGGTCGCCGTGAATCACTCCACGGCTGTGGAGATAGGCCAACGCCCGGCAGACCTGTACGACGATGGGCACACTGGTTTCGATATCCATACGGCGTCCGTGCGGTTCCAAATCCTGCCCCTCGATCCACTCCATCGTGAAATACAATCCACCCTCAGAGGGTGTTTTAAAAGTTATGTAAAGATTGCGTGCCTGGCCCACTTCTGGCATAATTGGGGGTATGAATAGAAAACCATACCCTAGTGATTTGTCCGATGTCGAGTGGTTCATTCTAGAGCCACTCATTCCACCCGCCAA
>JAAEPW010000105.1 GCA_024232355.1 Chloroflexota bacterium
AAATACTGGCCGCCCACCAACCCAGGCCAGACGCAAGCCCGGGAATACGTCGTCGGCGACGGGGGCATCCTGGAAAATCTCGGCATCATGCCCCTCCTGGCGCGCAAGGTCGAGCGCATCATCGTGTTTGTCAACACTGCAGACGAGTTGATCAGCGGCGTACCGGGCCAGCTCAACAACTCGATTCCGCCCTTGTTCGGGCAGATTTCAGACTTTCAGACGAACCACGTCTTTCCCCGTTCCCAATACGCCAGTCTGATCAATGGCTTGCTCGCAGCCAAGCAAGCGGGAAACACCGTCATGTTCAAAGACCGCTACCCGGTGCGAGAAAACGCCCGCTATGGCGTCGAGGGCGGTTGGACGGTCGAGGTCTTGTGGGTGTATAATGCAAGAGTGCCAGCCTGGGAAGAGCAACTCCCGGCCGAAATCGGGTCCATGATCGGCCAAGGGGATCTGGAAAACTTTCCGCATTACGATACATTTTCTCAAAACCCGCTGACCGCCATTGACTTGAACGCCAAACAGACCTTGATGTTAGCCAACCTCTCTTGTTGGAACGTCACCCACAACAAGGACGTGTTTGTTTCCATGTCCACCTGAGCACAGAGCTAGAATGATAAACGTGTTTAAATTCTATTTGGTCATTGCAGAATTCGACAAATTAGGGTATATTACTCGTAATAGTTTGTGAAAGGAGACAACCATGAGCGACAAATTACCTGCAAAAATACCCGCCTGCGCCGCGAACCTGCTGGCTCGACCAGAGTGGTTTGCCGATCCAGAGATCGTCGACAGAGTTCAAGTGCGCAAAGCGAGCCGGTTCGCGCGCTTTATCAGCAGCAAACGCTTTGCCAACACGGAAATCAGCGCGGTCACCCTGGGCCATACGATCCACATGCGCAAGCCAGAAAAGTTCGATCCACACTCCCCCAGCGGCCTGGCGCTGCTGGCCCACGAGATCAAGCACGTGGAACAATACGAACAACGCGGTCGCCTAAAATTCTACACCAGCTATCTCTGGGATTATGCTCGTGGCCGCTACAAAAAGGTGAGCCTGGAAAAACAAGCTTATGAGTTTGATAAAGTGGTGGAAGATCACCTAAAGGACGAGTTCCGGGCCAATTCAGACGCCCCTTGCGAGGAGCAGGCCGACCCCCACACGCCGAATGACGCCTTTGCCAAGATCAAGCCGCAGGCGCTATGATTTTCTGGTTGGGCCGGTCAAGACCTGGAATATAAAGACCCGGTTTCGTCGTCAGCAAAGCGACGAAACCGGGTTTGTCTATCGATCAGACCTATCCGCCATCATAACAGTATGAGCGGCGTCACCTCGTCGTTCACGGTGCCTAGCTCACAATTCTCTAGGACTATCCAAACCAGACCACTCTTCCCCTAGACGGGGAATCGAAGTAGAAGGCAAAATCAGGCCGCTGTCTCTATGCTCAAGCCGGGTCCGTGACCGGCTAGGAGCATGATTTGCCCCACCAGACCATACTACTTTGATATCCTAGACGCACCCTGGTTGCACCAGCGTTGGGCTGATGGTATAATCTCGTTCAGTCTTTTGGTTGGAAAGGTAGAGTGCAGACATGAAGCAACGCGTCTGCGCACGACCTCGCTAGCAGTGTATCAAACCTGGCCTCACTCGTCGAAACACGTCTCTGCACCTTGATTGTTCCGAGTGAGATCAAGACGCACAACAGCCAAGATCGTTAGTCTTTTGTCATTGGTCCCTTTTATGGATGAGCAAGCCTTGATCCAGGCCGCCCAGCGCGGCGATTTGAATGCCTTTAACGAGCTGGTCCTCAGCTTCCAGGGCCGGGTGTACAACCTGGCCTATCGCATCATGGGCGATGGCGACTCGGCGGCTGACGCCACGCAAGAGGCATTCATCTCGG
>JAAEPW010000106.1 GCA_024232355.1 Chloroflexota bacterium
CAGCTTGATACAGGGGAACTGCAAGCCCTCCTGGTAGATCTCGGTCGAGTTGGTGGTCCAACTGCCGGGGGCCATGCCGCCCACCTCGGTCCAGTGGGCCTTGTTAGCCGCAAAGGCCACCAGTTCTCCATTGTAAAAGAGGGGGGCAATAATCGACACGTCGGATAGATGCGTGCCGCCGCCGCTGTAGGGATCATTGGTGATGTAGATATCGCCCGGCTTTAGATTCTCCACACCAAACTTATCCAGCACGCTACGCGCCCCAAAATCAAGCGTACCCAGGAAAAGAGTCACCCCGTTGCCCTGCGTCAGCAGGCGACCCTCGGCGTCAGTCAGACCCACCGCAAAGTCCAGCACCTCGTAAATAATCGTGCTCATACTGGTGCGCTGCGTTGTCACAAACATCTCATCACCAATAGCAATCAACCCTTCTTTAATAATCTCCAGGGTAAAAGGATCAACCTGTTGGTTTGTCATTTTCATCTCCTTAGTTCTCAGCAATTCTCATTTTGAGGAGGAATCTAGCTCCAATGCTCTGCGTTGGAGTTAAACCTGGACGCTCTGCGTCCCCACAGCTTCGACGCAGAGCGTCCAAGCTTGTGTTACCACGCAGA
>JAAEPW010000107.1 GCA_024232355.1 Chloroflexota bacterium
CCTTCCCTCTTTCTCCGCCATTTGCGTTCCTCTCGCCGCAAGCGCCCCCTGCAACTCGTCGATGCTGCTCGCCGGTTTGCCAAACTTATCCCCGATTTGACTCCCGTCCCTGCCCTTTGTTAAGTTGACGCATATGGGGGGGGGGGGGGGGGGACAAATTAGCTGCCAGGTATCGGTTGGAATCTTTTTGCTTTTTGGCTATTTGTATCATCAGGCATGTTCCTTGTGAGAAAGGGGGGACAAAGAGTCGACGTTGGAATCTAGTGATATTATACGTGGAATAACTTGAGAGAACAAATCAACACTCTTTTACCGAGTTTGGCAAATGCCAAGCTCAGAACTCGGTGAAGGAAATCTAGTGGTAGACTTGGATTTTCCCACTGCGTGATGCGGACGAGGTCCCGTTGGCCTCGTCCGACGTTCTGTCGGTAGCCGCCTTTGAGTACGTCTACGAACTGGGCAACCCTCACCGGAGGACAGAACCGGCTGCTGGCCCAGAGCGCTCGACCCGGTGACCGGCTGTGTCTCTTTGACCAACCCCTGGTGCAGTATGGCTGCAACAGGGCTGTTCAGTTCTAACGATCTTTCGGTGCAGATCGCTCACAGCCACCGCACTTGTCGCGGAAATCCTTCCGCAGTTTTCGGAAACCCTCTGAACGCCCATGCTCGCCAGGGATCGTCAGATCCTGGCTTTGCGCGATGAAAATTGGCTCCGAAAACGGTAAAAATGACGATTTAGGCGGGGATCTGACGATCCCCTTGGAGCAATAACTGCCGAAGGATTTCCGCCGAGCAGTACTAGGGTGTTAACTTGGCAGCAGGGCTGTTCAGTTCTAAACAAATATTCACTACCGGACACTTTTCATATATGAGCGAGAGATGTTGATTTTTTTTGCCACGAATTGCACGAATTTTCACAAATTTTTCTCTCCACATTCGTGGTAATTCAGTGCAACCTACGGTTGCCTTAATTCGTGGCTAAAGAAAAAAGTGTCCGGTAGTGAAAACAAATATCGCGCAACTAGGACTTTGCAAGTCTGGTCTGTGTAGAACTGAACAGCCCTGATAACTGGACGTTGTGGGGTGGGGAAGGATCGGTGAGAGGCGTTGTCTGTGGCCACAAGCGGGTGCTCGATCGTGTTAGCTGTCATAGGTAGACGTGAGCCAAGTCACGGTCGACGGAACGAGGTAATGACCCGAGTTACTATTGCGCGGCGGCAAAGTTTGCTATACTGACTCTACATCTAAAAAAGGAGTTGCGCAAAATGAAATCACAATTTTCTCACTGGCCAATACGTTTCTTTATCATTATAGTAATCGGGCTGGCGATTCCGGCTCAAATCGGGCAAGCGCAAAGCACCGATTACCCCATCGTCGATACCGGGCAGGCGGCTTGCTACAACAGCAATGGCGTGGAGATCACTTGCCCGGCGGAGGGGCAAGCTTTTTATGGGCAAGATGCCCAGTACACGGGCAACGCGCCCAGCTATACCGACAACAGCGACGGAACCATCAGCGATAACGTCACCGGCTTGATGTGGCAGGACAGCGCCAACACCGACGGTGACAGCGACATCGACGCCGACGACAAGTTGACCTACGCTCAGGCGCAAACGTACTGTACAGACCTGACCCTGGCAAGTCAGACTGACTGGCGGCTGCCCGACATTAAACAGCTTTACTCGCTGATAGATTTCAGAGGCACCGACCCCAGCGGTTACGAAGGCACCGACACCTCTAGCTTTATTCCATTCATCGACACCGACTATTTTGATTTTGCCTATGGCGACACTGACGCCGGAGAGCGCATCATTGACGCCCAGTATGCCTCCAGCACGCTGTACGTTGGCAACGGCGGCAGCAGCATGTTTGGCGTCAACCTGGCCGATGGGCGCATCAAAGGCTACGGGGCGGGGGGTAAGACATTTTTTGTCATCTGCGCCCGGGGTAGCACCAGCTATGGCGAAAACGACTTTGGCAATAATGGCGACAGCACCATCACCGACAGCGCCACAGGCTTGATGTGGGCGCAAAACGACAGCGCTACCGGCCTGAACTGGGAAGAAGCACTCGCCTGGGTAGAAACGAAAAACGCCGCCAACTATCTCGGTCACGACGATTGGCGGTTGCCAAACGCCAAAGAACTGCAAGGCATTGTGGATTATGACCGCTCGCCCGATACCACCAGTTCCGCCGCCATCGACCCGTTGTTCAATGCCACCGGCATCACCAACGAAGCGGGCGTCGCCGACTATCCCACCTATTGGAGCAGTACTACCCACGTCAAGTGGACCGCAAACCCCGGCGGGTCCGGTGCATACGTTGCCTTTGGCCGGGCGATGGGCTATATGAACGGAAGCTGGATCGACGTCCACGGCGCAGGCGCACAGCGCAGCGACCCCAAATCCGGCGACCCGGACGACTGGCCCACCGGACACGGCCCGCAGGGCGACGCCATCCGCATCTATAACTATGTCCGCCTGGTGCGCGACGCCGGTGACGACCCCGTGACTCCACCAGTGGACTATGACCAGGAGGTTTATCTGCCGCTCATCAACTACAATCACACCACCACCACCAGTAGCAGTGGCAATCCAACGGTTGATGACTATAATCTGTTTGCCCCCTTGGACAGCACCACCACCTACCTGATAGATGAAGCAGGCGACACCGCCTTTACATGGAGCAGCACCTATCACCCTGGCAACGCCGTCTACTTGCTGGAAAACGGTAGCCTGCTGCGTACTGGCAAGACCCAATCCACCAGCTTTGACGCGGGCGGTGCAGGCGGCATTGCCGAAGAAATTGCGCCCGACAGCAGCGTCGTCTGGTCCTTTGAGTATAACACCGGCCAGGCTCGTCTGCATCACGACATCGAGCCGCTGCCCAACGGAAACGTGCTGATGATCGCCTGGGAACTGAAAACCGAGGCCCAGGCCATTGCCGCCGGCCGCGATTCAACCCAGCTTTCTGATGGCGAATTGTGGCCCGACACCATCATCGAGGTAAACCCAGAGACCGATACCATCGTCTGGGAATGGCACGTTTGGGACCACCTCGTCCAGGACTATGACAACACCAAGACCAATTATGGCGTGGTAGCCGACTACCCCGAACTGATCGACCTGAACTATAGTGGCCTCGGCAGCCCACCCGGCAGCGCCGACTGGAACCACACCAACTCTATCGACTATAACAGTGAATTCGACCAGATACTAATCAGCGTGCGCAGCTTTAGCGAGATTTGGATCATCGACCACAGCACCACGAGCGCCCAGGCAGCGGGACACACTGGCGGCGACAGCGGTATGGGTGGCGACCTGCTCTACCGCTGGGGCAACCCGCAGGCACACGATGCCGGAAACGCGAGCGACCAGCAGCTTTATGTTCAGCACGACGCCCAATGGATCCCGACCGGCTATCCCGGCGAGGGCAACATTCTCATCTTTAACAACGGCTTGCAGCAACTGGATCGCGCCTATTCCTCGGTGGACGAGATCGTTCCGCCGGTGAATGATTCCGGCCAATATACGTCCTACGGGCCGTCGGCGCCAACTTGGACCTACACAGCCGATACCCCGACTGATTTTTACGCGACCAACATCTCGGGCGCGCAGCGATTGCCCGATGGCAACACCCTGATCTGCGATGGCCCAAACGGCTACTTTTTCGAGGTCACGCCCGCCGGTGACACCGTGTGGGAGTACGACTCTGCCGACACAGCCTTTCGCGTCACCCGCTACACCTCGGATTACGCGGGGATGCCGAGCGTGAGCAATTTGCAAGCTGATGCCAACCTCATAGTTCAGCAGCTAGAGCCTCAAGTTTACCTGCCACTGTTCGTTAGCAGCCGTTCAAACACCGATTCCCCCGCCTTTACCATCGATCAGACCTTGTCCGACGGGGCGCAGCGCAACACGATCGCTTTTGACGCGCTGGCCTTTCTCACCGGCGACCTGGGGTCCGATTCCTTTTTCCCGCCCGGCAAGGTGGCCGACTTTTGGGGTTTTCAATACCTGCGCGACAACGACCCCACAGAAATGGGCCACAACACCGACTTTTTGACCAGCGCCGCCTTTAACATGCTCACCACCCTCACCTCTGCCCAACGCGCCGAACTGATCGCGCTGGCAGAAGACCAGGTGGACGATATCAACCAGTATGCTTACGATCGCTTTGTGCTGATACAAGCATTTCGCCGCTTGCTGGAAAACGACCTGCCCGCTGGAAGCACCGGACTGGACGAAGCAGCAGTCAAAGCCTACTCTGCCGACCTGTACCAACTGGATGGTGAGATCAGCTATGAACGGGCGCAAGTGATGGGTGGCATGATCAGCACATTCAGTGCCGACCAACGTGCGTACCTCGACGCGATGGTCGGGCAAGGGATGCTCAACTGGCCGGATGTAGACGAACCGGCAGAGCTGCAAGGGCTAGAGCACGACGTCAAAGTGGCGGTGATGACCTATGCCGGCGACATGTTCAGTTGGTACGCCGGATCGGTGGATGCGGACGTCTACTTTTGCCCGGAACGGCAGGGCACGTACTTTGGCTCCTTTTATATGAAAGACGCGCCCGCCGTCGGCAATCCCGGCTATACCATCCCCTCCAACCTGACCTCTGATTTGGGCGAGGCCTTTCTGGACACCCTCACCACCGCGCAGTCGCCCACCATCACCGACTTGGTGGATGAGCAGAAACCGGCCCTGTACGCAATCGTAGATCGGCGGGAGGACGTCGCTGCGCTGCTACGACAGTTCATGACCGGCGGAACCCCCGACCAGGCCACCGTCCTGGCCCTGATGGAGCAATACGGCGAACTGGACGGCGAGATCATTTATCGCTACGCCACCGCCTTTGTCCAGGTTAACCAAGACCTCACCACCGCGCAACAAACAGCGTTGATGACACTGCGCACCGACTTGCTGGGCGACCTGTCCTTTCCTGACGGCGCGTATCTGTACTCGGACTCGATAGCGATCCCGGATATTGCGAATACGGATTTTCTGTTCGCACCATAAACCAGCAAACGTGCATCAAATTGCAATGCAATATCGGAATAGAGGCTGGAGCCGGATTTTCCCTGGCAAGACTGGAAACTAGTTTCAGACAATCGATGGTCAAACAAAATCACATACACACAAGGAGAAACAAATGAAAACAAAAATCTCGTACTTGATACTACTCGTAACACTGCTCGTATTCGCTTGTTCGCCCGGCCTCACGGACGCGAACCAAACCGTCGAGCCGCCTGCCGCGCAAGCGGCGGAAATCTCGGCCGGTGAGTCACAAGATGAACAACCTGCCGCAGTGCAACAGCCACCGGCAGGAGATGAGTCTGGGCAGGCCCAGCCCCCCGACGGACGCACGCCCCCACAACAAGCCATCGAGGCTTGCAACGTAAAGAGCGAGGGGGATGTGTGTGAATTTGCTGCCCAAAGGGGCACAGAGACAGGCATCTGCGAGACGGTGCAAGAGCAACTCGCCTGCTCGCCCCAACGCGAGCGGCCTGGCGAGGGTCAAGCGGGCGAAAACCAGCCCCCCGGCGATACGCCTGACGGAGAGAGCCGAGCGTACAACATCGAACAGGCCCTGTCGGACCGGGCGCAGGGGATGACCATCTCTTTTGATGCGCTGGCTTTCCTGACGGGTAACCTGGGCGCGGATTCGTTCTATCCGCCCGGCAAGGTGGCCGACTTTTGGGGCTTTCAATATCTGCGCGACAATGACCCCAGCGCAATGGGTCACAACACTGATTTCCTGACCAGAGCGGCCCTCAACGTGCTCTATGTCCTGACACCCGATCAGCGCGCCGAACTGGTGGCGCTGGCCGAGGGGCAGGTGGGCGCAATCGCAGAGTACGGCTACAATCGCTTTGTGCTGATGGATGCCTTTCGCCGTTTGCTGGAGGGCGACCTGCCCGCCGGAACCACGGGTTTGGATGAACAAGCTGTACGCGCTTACTCGGCAGAACTCTATCGGCTCGATGGCGAGATCAGCTTTGAGCGGGCGCAGGTAATGGGCCGTATGCTCAGTTCCCTGGACGTGACCCAACTGGCGCATCTGGACGGCATGGTGGGCCAAGGGATGCTCGAATGGCCCGACGTGGAGGAACCGTCAGACCTACGCAGCCTCGGCCGCGACGTCAAAGTGGCCGTGATGACCTACGCCGGTGACATGTTTAGTTGGTACGCCGGATCGGTCGAGGCGGACGTCTACTTTTGCCCGGAGCGGCAGGGAACCTATTTTGGCTCTTTCTACCTCAAAGATGCCCCTGCGATGGGCAACCCTGATTACACAATCTCTTCCAGTTTGACGGGCGATATGGGAGATGCAATGCTGGGAATCTTGACCGCAGACCAGGCCCAACTGGTGACCAGCTTGGTGGATGTCCAGAGGCCGTACTTGCTGGGGATTGTGGATGCGCGGCAAGAGGTGTCCACAGAACTGCGGCGTTTTATGGCAGGTGAATCGCCAGACAGCGCCACCGTGCTGAACTTGATGGAGGAATACGGTGAATTGGACGGCGCGATTGTCTACAACTTTGCGACCAACTTTGCGCAACTCGATCAATCCTTGAGCAATGAGCAGCGGGCGCAATTGATGGCGCTCCGCACCGAAATGTTGGGCGATATGATGTATCCATCTGGTGCGTATTTGTACTCTGAGCCTGTAGCTATGCCGGAGGTTCCGAATACGGACTTTTTGTTCACATCCAATACTGTCCAGATAAGCAATAGTCATAGAGCAACTTAGCAAAAAGCGAGTCACCTGGTACAACATGCAATGCTTGATAGTTTTCATGCACAGCTACCCGGCGCTAAGCCGCTGCGCTCAAAGCCGAACCCCGCTACGCGGGCAATACGAGCCTCTGAAGGAGGGTGCGGATGCTGCGCATCCAAAGCTGTTAGCAGTTCAGTGCTCTGCGATCCTTACAAGTCCTTATAATACCGCACCAAAGGCAAAGCCGTATAACCGGCTTTCTCATACGATCTTCTAGCGGGCGCGTGGCCTGGATCTCCGCCAGTTCCCACTATGGCCATTTTCATCCCGCTCTCTTTCATCTTGACCAGGGCAAAGTTGTTCAATGCTGTGCCTATGCCACAGTTCTGATATTCTGGATGAACGGCGAGCAGGTAGATTTCACCCATTTCATCTTTGTGCAATTGATAGGCCACAAATCCAACCACGATGCCGTCGACCTTGGCAACGTAAACCATCGTTTCGTCGCCATCTTGACAGACCTTTTCGGCATGTTCCCTTTGACTCTTTTGCCAATCTGGCCAAATCATCGCATAGATTTTGGGCCCCAAGACTTGCTTGAACGAAACAAAAACAGGCTCCCACGCCAATAACGATATGCGCACCAAATCCTCGACGTCATTATCACAAACAGATCGGATACGTAAATCCATCAAAAGTCTCCTTTTAACATCTGCGCTTTAACCGGCATGTCCGCTTTATGGCCCTTTTGTGACCTCATTCAGACCGAAAACTTGTCACTAGGGAGGCAATTTGTGATATAATATGTAACTACTCAGTCTACCCTTGCAAAGGTTGCGAATTGCACTGTTGCTGTAGTGATTTTTGGTCAACGAAAGCATCTTTGGCTTGAAAAGCACTGTCGAACCTTTGCAAGGGTTCCATACCCGAGTAGTTACTCATAATCTTTCCATAGACCTATTTTTATGAGGGAACGGGCTGCTTGGCCAATTTTGGTGATTCAGCAACCTGCTTTGTTTGAGTGTGTAAACTTGCGGTTCGATTATTTTTTGAGAACATGCGCAGATTTAGGGCGGGCTGTGTTTGAACGCATGAATTGTTGAGCCCAAAGACTTGTGGTGCATAAAAAATCAATTTTCCGCGTGTGTCTCCTCCACATTTCCGACCAGGTAGTGCTCACTGAACGTGGTCACAGCTTCCCTATGAACCCGAATCGAATGCGAACATAATACCTGCACTCAACAAGCTAGCAACACGGGTTCCAAATAATGAGGTGGACGTTCTGTTCATGAGCCAAGCAATTAATCTGACGTAAGTTTATGGTAAGCAGAGATGGTTTCTCCTCAATCTCAAGCGAGCAAAACGTCGAATGGACGTGCTTCACCCTGGGATGGTCCAAGTGAATGGTCAGTTAAACAATGATAGATGTCAAGGGACAAGCCAAGTAGTTTCAGAACTCGTACTTGCACATCGTTGAGCGTAGTCAAATGTTGTTCTACGATTTGACCAGCCCGAGTGCGTGTGCTCAAGCTGATATTCTCAAAGGCTCGCAGTAACAACTCGGCGCTGGGTGAGGCGGTGCGCCGTTTGGGATTGCCGTCGTACAAGCCACTCAAGGTTTCCTTCTGTTCGGCTAACGAACGGCGCACCACGAATTCGAGAATGACCAGCAGGCGTAGAGCCAAGGTGAGCGGCGGATTGTGACAATCCGACAGGATCAGTCCTTTGGCGTGGGTATCAAGTTGCACATAGAGGGGCAGCAACGCCAGCAACGGACCTTTGAGGCGAGCGAAAGGACGTTCAGCCAAGTACTGATTGCGATAAGCCAGTACGGCTTGGGTCAAACTCAACTTTTTGGCCGTAGTATTGGTGGCATATACCCGCCAGCCCAGTCGACGTTTTGCCTGCTCGATGGCTTTCTCCTTTCGAGTCACATGTACCTGATAACGCACTTTCTCTTCGGTGCGCGCTGGCCGACCGGCATAGGGGCGGATGTTGCGGATGGTCACTTGGCGCTCCAATTCGATATCGAAGAAATCTGTCATCTTGGACGCCTGCAGAATACTGTCGATGGCTTGGTGCAAGACATCTCCATTCTTGAACTGACGTTTGCCCTGCCCTGGCGGTGGAGTTAGCGCCTTGATCTTGGTTTCAATGCGATCCAAACGCCGGTCAAAGTGCCGTTCTTTCGTTTCCGCATAGGCTTTGCTGAGGATAATCAATGCCCGCTCTGTCCATGTGACAGTTGTGCCATCGTCGAGAATCACTTTTTGCCGACGCTCAACCTCAAACCCTGTGGCAATCGCCAATTCAGGGTCTGGTTTTTGCTCCGGATCAATCGGCAAGTCTTGGGGAAAGTAGATGTTCGTCAATTCGATCTCCCCAGCCCACACTTTGGCCAGTTTTTCGTCCAGAAAGGATGGCGTTTGACCAACCATAGCCAGGGGCATCAAGTAAAAGTCATGCCCATTGGCAATGATAGCCCGCGTTTCGATTGCCCCCATCTTGCTGTCACCAATGTAGAGCAAGCCTACCTTGCCTAACGTCTCGCGCATGCGTCGATAAACTGGCACGTAGAGTGGATCATCTCCTTCATTCCCTGCTGCCACGTCGCCAGCCACTGGCATACCCAATGGATCTAATACCCCCAGCATCAACTTGAATTGAACTTCGTACACACCCGCCTTGTTTCGCCCGACTTTGAAAATTGTGTCTCCCTTTGTGTCGTGATTGACCCCACCTACCGTTGCATCCAATCGCGCAGGGCCTATCACTTCCAGACGATAGGCTCGAATACTTTGCTGGCTGATATCTTGCTCAATGGCCCACCACAACTCGTCCGTGCTCAAGTAGCGCAATACATCTCCCAACCGATCATCAGTGAAATCATTTTTTCTTATCGTTTGATCTATCAACGTTTCCAGAGTGTGTTGACGGTCGGCCACCCATTTTTGCACAGAGACCATCTTGTGGTCAGATTCTGCCAGGATGTAGGTCAAAAAGATCACCGTTAACCACCCTACCCTGAGACCCTGGTGATTTCCATGTGGAATGTAGTGTTGGTCTATTATGCGCTGCACCTCCATCTGCTTCAAGATAGCCAGGATCAGTGGAATGCTGTCCACCCGTTCTGGTTCCTCTATCTTGATAACCTCTGCTTCACATTTCTCATTTATGCTCTCTGGAGGTAAACTGCTGTCGGGGATACTGCTGTCTTCGATCTCCACTTGCTCCTCTGCTGGCATACTTTCTGTTTGAACAGTCTCCGTCGAATCAGTATCATCCCCTTCAACCGACTCCAGTACTCGTTTGGATATCTCTTTCAGCATCCGCCAATACCACCCTCGATGGCGTTTTCTTCGTCGAATGCGCTGTCGCTTCTGTCTTCGACCACGAATGCACTCTACTGCCAGAGAGCGAGATCGCACGTCCGTCGCAGCGAACGCTGTCCGCAACTCTTCGCTCAGTTCTGATGGTGTATTGGTTCAGCGGGAATTGGAGTTTTGCCATCCTGAAATAAGACACTACAAGTTGCATAGACCGTGCCATTATCGAACAAAACTACTACTTGCTGCTGTTGTTCTTTGGTTCTTGGCTCTTTGTTCACGAGCAACTTTCAGTTTGCGCTTGCGTTCAGCAAAGATTTTCGACTCGTTGCCCAGCAATTTATCTCTGGGTGTCACATAACCAATGGCGCTGTGCAGGCGTTC
>JAAEPW010000108.1 GCA_024232355.1 Chloroflexota bacterium
CCTTCCCTCTTTCTCCGCCATTTGCGTTCCTCTCGCCGCAAGCGCCCCCTGCAACTCGTCGATGCTGCTCGCCGGTTTGCCAAACTTATCCCCGATTTGACTCCCGTCCCTGCCCTTTGTTAAGTTGACGCATATGGGGGGATTCCCCCAGACCCCCTTTTCAGTAGTTCAGAACCCAGCAGCCCAGAAACTCACTGTCCTGGCGTCACACCCACACACCGAAAACCGACGTGGCTGCTACGAAGCGTTGGCGTGTCGTAGTAGCGACTAGACGAGCGGATAAACGTCTCATAAAGGTAGAACGAGCCCCCCGCAGCACCTTGTGACTTTCGTTGTAGTCACTTACCGTCCATTCCCAGACATTACCCGCCATATCCACACAGCCATAGGGACTATCACCGTCCAGCGAGTATTGGCCCACCGGGATGGTGGTTTTGATACCGGTCTCCACTGAGTTACAGCGTCCCTTTTTCCACTCTCCCCAAGGATACCTCCGACCATCGGTGCCACGTGCCGCTTTCTCCCACTCCTCCTCGGTAGGTAATCGCTTCTCTGCCCACTCGGCATAAGCTACGGCATCGTGCCAGGAAACATAGACCACCGGGTGATCGGTAATTTTCTTGGGCGGAGTCTTGCCTTTCCAGTGACTCGGCGGTTCATAGTCAGTGACCTCCACAAAGTGGGCATACTCAACATTGGTGACGGGTGTCTTTGTATTGGTTCAGCGGGAAATGGAATTTTCCCATACCGAAATAAGACACTACAAATTGCATAGACCGTGCCTTCATCGGACAAAACTACCACCACTACTACTTGCTGCTACTGTTGTTGTTCTTTGGTTCTTGGCTCGTTGTTCGCGAGCAGCTTTCAGTTTGCGCTTGTGTTCAGCAAAGATTTTCGATTCGTTGCCCATCAATTTGTCTTTGGGTATCACATAACCGATGGCGCTGTGTAGGCGTTCATCATTATAGTACTTCACAAACAGATTAACAATTCTTC
>JAAEPW010000109.1 GCA_024232355.1 Chloroflexota bacterium
AATTGGGATGGGAGCTCTACATCCCCACCGAGTTTTCCCTCCACGTCTTTGATATGCTCGTGGAGGCGGGCCAGGACGTCGGGTTGGTGTTTGCCGGGTTGCAGGCGCTGGAGACGTTGCGTTTGGAAAAGGCGTATCGCGATTATGGGAACGACGTCGACAACCTGGATACGCCGCTGGAAGTGGGCCTGAGCCGCTTTGTGGATTTCGACAAGCCTGGCGGGTTCATTGGCAAAGAGGCGCTCTTGCGGCACAAGCAGGCTGGAGTCAAGCATCGCCTGGTACAGTTCCTGCTGGAGGACCCCGAGCCGCTGCTATATCACAATGAAATCATCTACCGGGATGGAGAGATTGCTGGCCGCATCCTGGCGGGCGGTTATGGGCACACGTTGGGCGCGTCGGTGGGGCTGGGTTACGTGGAGAATGAAGAGGGAGTGACCGCCGATTATGTCAAGAGCGGCACGTACGAGATACAGGTGGCGGGCGTGCGTTATCCGGCCAAGGCATCATTGCGACCAATGTATGATCCAAAGAGGACGAGGATCCGTTCCTAAAGTGATGTGTGAGGAGAAACTTTAAATGAAAATCTTGGTGCTAGGTAGCGGGCTTATGGGTCCAGCAGCGGCATTTAATGCAATGTTGGATCCTGCCGTTTCGCAAGTGACACTCTGCGATATGAATCAACAGCAGTTGGACGCCGCACAGGCAAAACTTGTCAGTCTGGAAGGCAGCGAGAAATTATCTACCGTTGCGCTCGACTTACGCGATCGAGAAGCGGCCAGCAAATTGATGGCAGATTATGATGCCACCGTCGCTGCATTGCCTAAATTTGCCGTTTCCTTGGGTATTCGGGCAGCACTGGCGGCCGGGACGCCCCTGGTGGACTTGGGTTGGTCGCCAAAGACACAAGTAACGGACATCAAACAGCAAGCAAAAGCTAGCGGCGCGCTGATCATCCCGGGGTGTGGTGTGGAACCGGGCTTGACAGAGATCGTGGCCCGGTACCTGGCCGAGAAACTGGACCGAGTGGACGAGATACACATCAAGTGCGGCGGTATCCCCGAAAAGCCAGCCCCGCCGCTGGGCTACAAGATCGTCTTTGGCGGACGAGAGATGCCACTGAAAGAAAGCGACGCTCGTATTGTTCAAGACGGCACACTCGTACCTGTGCCCCGCTACTCTGGCGCGGAGCAAGTGTTCTTCCCTGGCGTCGGTGAATGCGAGGCCTGGCACGAGGGCTTTATGCCCTGGCTGATGGACCTACAAGCCCTAAAAGGCCTCAAGCTCGGCACGCAAATGACGTGTCGTTGGCCGGGCTATGCCGCCAAAGTGACCGTTCTCAAAGAGATGGGACTGTTTAGCCAGGAACCGGTCGATGTAGATGGAGTTCCGGTTGTGCCCAAAAAGTTGCTGGATGCACTGCTATATCCCCACGTCAAGTTGGAAGAGGGCGAGCGAGACATCACGCTCTTCCGCGTGGAGGCAGCGGGCGAACAAGACGGATACCCACGCCGGTACAAGGTCGAGATGGTAGATCACTACGATGAGGTGCTGGGTTTCACTTCGATGGCCCGTACCACGGCCTTTACGGGCGCAATCGTGGCCCGTATGATCGCGCGCGGCGATATCAAGGCTACTGGTTTCCTCATGCCCGAACAGGTTGTTGTTGGGCCGTTATTCGATACACTGCTAGACGAGCTAGCCGCCGTGAACGTTCAACTTGAAATAACGACAAAAAAGACAAAAGCTTTAAACTAGCAAAAGCTTTGAACAAACATTACCTTTGACCGAACGTTAATCAGCGCTTTCTTTGCTGACTATGCAGACGCAGAGGTCAACACGGAAAATCAGTCCTGGCATAATCGTGACCGAATCCTGGCCGACCGGTGAGCGATAAATATAATAACTATAAGGAGAAACATGTACTCAGAAACCCCAGATATTATTTCTTTTCCCACGTCCCTCAAGAGCGAACTGCTATCACAAGCAGAGCTTGAAACGCTAAAGGGCGGCACGCTGCAACTGTTGGACGAGGTCGGCGTGCATTTTCCATCCCGCCGGGCGCTAGAGATCTTTGCCGATCACGGCGCCAAGGTGGATATGGATACGGAGATCGTGCGTATCCCGCCGGATTTGGTGCGAAAAGCAATGTCTACCGCGCCGCGCTCTTTTGTGTTGGGCGGGCGCGAGGAGCGATTGGATCTGCTGCTGGACGGAAGTCGCTCTTACCTGGCGACCGACGGAACCGGCGTGCACGTGATCGATATGGAGACGGGCGAGATGCGCGAATCGCGCAAGGCCGACGTGGAGATGATGGCGCGGGTGTGCGACGCGCTGCCCATGATCGGCTTTTATTGGCCGATGGTCAGCGCACAGGACTATGGCCGCACCGCGCCGCTGCACCAATGCCACGCCGGACTGACAAACACGCTCAAGCACGTGCGCGGCGGGATGACGGTTCCGCCGAAATTGGCCCCCTACGTGGTCGAGATGGTGACGGCGGTGACGGGCAGCGCTGAGGCGCTGCGAAAGCGCCCCCCCATCTGTGCCAACTTTTGCACTATCGCGCCGCTGTCGCAGGACGAGCACAGCATTGAGAACGCGCTGACTTATGCCGAGGCGGGCATCCCGATGAGCTTTATGGCTATGCCAACGATGGGCTCCACCGCCCCAGCCACGCCGTTGGGCGCGTTGGTGATGGGCGACGCCGAGGTGGTCAGCGGGATGGTGCTGATCCAATTGGCATATCCGGGCGCGCCTGTGTTCCACTCGAACTATGTCTCGTTGATGCACCCCCGCACCGGCGGTTACATCGCCGACCTGCCGATCCCGTTGAGTTGGATGGCGGTTCAGATGGCCCACGCCTGGGGGGTTCCCAGCCTGGGCGGCGGCAGTGTAAGTGTGGACGCACCCGAGATCGATTGGGAAGCGGGCCTGGACACCGGCTCTGGCGCGATGATGACCCCGTTCTACGGCGGCGAGGTATGCGGCTATCTGGGGCTGACGGGCAGTTCGATGGTCTTGCGCCCCGAGTTTATGATCTTGCAGCACGAGATGTGCCGCGCCGCTTATGACGAGTTGCACGGATTCGAGTTCGACGAGGCGGACATGGCGCTGGACGTGGTCGCCAAGGTGGGGCCGCGCGGCCATTTCCTGTCGCAAAAGCACACCCGCAAGCACATCCGTGATTTTCGGTTGACTTCGCTCGAGTACGAGGACGCCAACGGCAACCCTCGCGACACGCAAGAGGTGGCTTTGGAAAAGTTCAAGCATCTCAACGAGACGCATCACCCGGAGCCATTGCCGGATGAGGTGTTGGCAGAGTTGGATCGGATTCTGGCGGCGGCGGAACGGGTGGTGGAGTAGAGGGGGAGCGATTCGTGTAGGAGAGGTCAGCAATGTACAGAGTGTTTTGGGTTGGGTTTGGCGGTTTCGTAGGAGCGATTCTGCGCTACTTGGTCGCTGGATGGGTCCAACGCTGGACAAAGGGCCTGACATTTCCTCACGGAACGTTGGCCGTCAATCTGATGAGCTGTTTTGTCATCGGCTTGCTTTCGCATTTGCTGGAAAGCCGGGGCGCTTTTAATGTTGAATCTCGCTTGTTCGTTTTCACCTGTCTGCTGGGCGCGTTTACGACTTTTTCGACGTTTGGGAACGAGACGCTGAATCTTTTTCGTGAGGGCGACGCCTCGTTCGCTTTGCGCAACATTAGCGTACACGTCGTGTTGGGCCTGGGGATGGTGTGGGCGGGCCGCACGCTGGCCGAACTGGTTTGGAGGTGAGAGATGATGCTGCCAGTTAGGGGTGGATGATGATTGTAGTGGTTAACATTTGTATGGCTAGATGTTGATGAATCCTGTTCTCGATCTCGCTACTCGCACAACGGGTGAGGCACCACCATCAAATCAGCAACAAGAGAATGCTAGGTAACAGTGATAACGTTTAAGGAGCAATAATGTCATTCCCACGTCAGGTGGCAACGAAAGCTCTTCTCGACTGCGCAAGGTGCTGTTGTATATGTCACAAGTTCTGTGGTCCTAGAATGGAACTGCATCATATTGTGGCAAAGGCTGATGGTGGAGAAGATACGTATGATAACTGCATACCTTTATGTCTCAACTGTCACGCTGAAGTGAGAGCATATGACCCCAAGCATCCAAAAGGCAGAAAATATACCATCAATGAACTACGGGGGCATAGGGATAGATGGTACGAGAAAATGTGTCTTGATCATATGCTGGGCCTGAACTTGGCTGGTACAGATATTTCAAATGAAGTAGCTCGAGTATTAGCGACTCGTTTTGACCTTGATGAGTATCTCGTGCGTATGATTTACTCCAATGTTGAGGGAGATTGCAGTAACTTTGTGGCCGGAAACATATCGGCGAGGGAGCTCGTCGAGCATTTTGCAAGCCGTGGTCGCCTCCCTCAACTTGTCGAGTATTGCAAACAACTGCGCCCCGACATCTTTTGGGATGGGGTTATTAGAGCAGGTCAAGGGATTCAGCTTGACCAGTTTAGTAGTGATGTGCTGGGTACGAGAATATACAGGCCACCTCTATTTAGCAAGATTTCAATGGGGTCACCATTTTTATGGTTACATGCCATTGATAAGAATAACTCACAAAGGTCATTTAAGGGGCCACGAGCTCATCCACTTACACCCGATTTTGGTGCTCGTTTCGAGTTCGATATAACAAATCCAAACGAGATGGATTTGCGTCTTGGTGATTTTTGGATAAGGTTAGTGGAGTTTGTTGATGTCGATTTCGTTGATATTTGGGCAAGGGGTATGGGGGGAGGGCATCAACTACGCAAGTTTGATTGTGAGCTTGAGCCTCAAGCTGGCGACTACAGATGTAGTAAAATATCGGAGGGATTTGACTATATACGATTGTCCTTTGGGGAAATGGAAGCCTTTTCTATTGAGATAGCTGTAAAAGCTCAAGGGCTTTATCGGTTTACAATTGGAACGGAGTATTCAGTTGGAGGGCAGGTGGAGAAGATCGAGTCAGAGAATATCATAGAACTGGGTTTCTTTGATTCTAGCCAGCACCAAGTTCGCCGTACTCACGCGCCACTGGAAGACTATGAGCGTATGTGAGTATTGTGTTTAAGAAAAAACTCGGGAGATAAAGTGTACGCACTCTGCGTAACCATACACGTCAAAGCAAGCAACGTCCAAGAATTCTTCGCCGCCACACGCGGTCTGGCCCGCCCGCGTGAACGAATACGCTGCACGAGTATCATTTTTGGGGATATGTAGTCGCTATACGGGGTCATCAAGCAGGAAGGAGACCTCATCAAGCAGGAAGGAGTGCTCACGAGGTAGGAAGGAGACCTCACGAGGCAGGAAGGAGTGCTCACGAGGCACGATATAGCCCTCGCGAGGCACGATATAGCCCTCACGAGGCGCAGTATAGCCCTCGTCAAGTGGAAAGATGAGCGTCAAAGAACCATCTTTTATTAGCGAGTTCAAGTAAATCAGATTTTTATTCCGGGAGGTCAAACAATGTACAGCAAAACACCACCGCTACAACCAATCGTTCCATCCTACCACATGCGCATCCTGAGCGACGAGCAGTTGGACCAATTAAAGTCGGCCACGCTGCGAATTTTGGAAAAAACGGGCATCCACTGCCCCTCCGAAAAAGCGCTGCACATCTATGCCGAGCACGGGGCGCAGGTGGATTTCGAAAGCAAAATTGTCAAACTGCCGCCCGACGTGGTGTTGGACAATCTGTCGCACGCGCCGCGCTACTATACGCTGGGCGCTCGCTCGCCAGACTATGACATCAAAATGGATGGCAAAACCTTTTATTGCGCCACCGATGGCTGCGGTACAAGGACGGTCGATTTCGAGACCCGCAAGCTGCGCCCCTCGGTCAAGGATGACGTGGCCAAGACGGCGCGGATGGCGGATTATTTGTCGGCCATCGGCTTTTACTGGCCCATGGTCAGCGCCCAGGATTACCCGGCCACCGCGCCACTGCAAGAACTGGACGCCTCGTTCAACAACACCGTCAAGCACATCCAGACCCCGACGGTGGTGGAAGAGGTCGAGGCCCGCTACGCGGTCGAGATGGCCCAGGTCATCGCCGGGGGCGAGGCGACGATGCGCGCGCGTCCGCCGCTTTCGGTGTTGATCTGCACCATCGCGCCGCTGGCGCACGACAAGGGCGCGATGGAGGCGACGCTGGTCTTGGCCGAGGCTGGCGTGCCGGTGGGCTTTATGTCTATGGCGAACACTGGTTCGACCGGCCCTGCGACGATGGCGGGAACAGTCGCGCTCGCC
>JAAEPW010000110.1 GCA_024232355.1 Chloroflexota bacterium
GATTCGGTACAGACCCTGTTTGCATAACCCTGGACATCTTATCCTCCTTCTGAGTTTTTGTAATTCCTCCAAGGATGCCACATTTATCCTATGTTGCCAAGTCGACAGGGTCCTCTATGTTATGTCAATGGGAAAGTCCTGGTTCCACATTATAAATGCAATTGCCCTACCTACTCGATATTATTCCATTTCCGATACAACGCCACGCCCCCCGCCATACGCACGAGCCGCACCCACAGCCGGGCCACGATGAACGTTTGTTGCACGATGAGTACGAGAGGCCACCAATTGAGGGGCAAGTGGGGCATCAATCCCCAGCGGTACAGCACATGCAGAAATCCCCAGGGTAGCAGCGCCAGCCCGTACAGCCCCGTGATCGCCATAAAATTGGATCGGATAAAACGCGCGGCTTGAGCAAAAGCACGAAAGATGTTGCGAGTCTGGCCGATGACGGCGGCAATGCGGATACTCTCCATCAGAGCCAACCAAAGCAGGATGACGAGTGCCAGTAGGGATGTGACGATCCACAGCATCCACCTGCCCACAGCCGCGATGCTTCCCAGCGCCATGCCGGCGATGGGAACGAATAGCGCGGTCGAGACGATTCCCTGTGCGGCGCTCAACAGCAAAAAAGCGCCGAACCAATGCCAGCATCCCCACAGAAAGCGACGCCAACGAAAGGGCGCTGGCGCTTCGGCGTATGTCACCAGCATACCACCGCTCAGAAAAGCGGCCGGCAGCCAGGCTACTAGAGGGAGGGCCAATGTTGTCAATAGGCCCAGAAGGGTCATTTGGCGCAACTGATTCGTGGATTCCGGTCCGGCGTTTGCCAAGGTCATATCGCTAAGCGGCGACATCAGTGTCTCGATGACCAGCCATCCATCCACACCGTCGGCAGCTTGGCGGATGGCGGGTCGTTGGCCTATCCCGGTAGCCAGACCCAGCGCAGGGAGAGCGGCTAGGGGAAGTGTACTGAGCAAATTGACGACGAACAGGATCAACAGCACCCACCTGTAGCGTGTCGCGTGAGAAAGGCCCGCGCGGAAAGCGTTCCAACCGTTGATCTTGCTCATTACAATCCTCCCATCGCCAGTAGCGCGTTTTGCAAGTTGTAGAGCATCCGAGTGACCATCGCCAGCCAGGGTGATATCTCGAGCCTGCGCGAGAGTCCGTTGTCGGCCCAGCGCAAATCTACCACGATCTTGCGTTCCGGGTCCACCTCGGCGCTGTGGACCGGCGGTTGGTTGGGATATGTGAACGTGATCTCAGTCTCTGCTCCGTCCCACGGCTCCAGCACCATGCTGCCATCGGCAAAGGTGACCAGCACCTCGGTCGGGACGACGAGATTACCCTGACGCGCCACAGTGATACTTTGCCTGTCCACGGCGGTCACCGTATAGTTCAGAGCACCGTCGCCATAGACCAGACCATCGAAAAACCACGAGAGGTCTTGACCAGAGACCTCTTCAGCCACAGCGCGGAAATCCTCGGTGGTGGGATGGGCGAACTGGTAGCGCTGGAAAAAGGTGCTCATCACGTTCAACATGACCTCATCACCCAAGACACGCTCCAATGTGAGCAGTGAGAGCACCGGCTTGGAATAGGCCGCGATCCCGTAATCCAGCGTGCCAAAATCCCAGGCGGCCCCATACATCGGCAGGTCTGGAGTGAGCAAATACTCCATCCGCCGACTGTCCAGATAGCCCATCCGTATGCTGCCCGCATCCAGCACAGAAGTGTCCGTTCCATAGACCGCATCCACCACTCGCAGTGTTGAATAGTCGGTGAATCCCTCGTCCAGCCAAGGTTCTTCGGCTTCGTTAAATGCGACCATAGATTGCCACCACTGGTGGCCGACTTCGTGGACAATGACCAGTTCGAGCGTGCGCTCGATCTCGCTCTGAACCAATCCTGGTCCCACGCCCAATATGCTTATCGTACCGGCTGTGACCAATGTGGGGTACTCCATCCCTCCGGCTCCTTGTCCATCGTCGGGCACGTCCACGATGGTGAGGCGGGTATAGGGGTAGGGGGCATACCAGTGGCCAAAATAACTGACGGCAGCCTCTGCTGCGTCCAATGCTCGCTCGACTGTCCATTCGTGTTCTGGCAGGTAGAGATAGACGATCTCAATCCCATCCACCTGGCGGGTGGCTTGTCGAAAGTAGGGCGAGGCGGTCCAGGCAAAGTCGATCACATCCTCGGCGTGATAGTGTGTGGTTGTGGTCCCGTCTCCGTTGTCCTCTGTGGAGGTGGGCAAACCTGTCCCGCCAGTGACGTACTCGGAGGGCAGGGTGATGGTTACGTCATAGGTGCCAAAGTCGGCGTAGAACTCGGCGTTAGGATAAAATGGATGTGCGTTCCACGCGCCGTCTTGCCACACGCCCAACTTGGGGAACCACTGCCCAACTATGAAAAAATTGTCTACGTAGCCGGTGCGGGCAAACACGAGGGGCAGCTGGGCCTCAAAGTTCAACTCGATCTCTACCGTCTCTCCCGGTGCGACGGGAGCGGGCAGGTCGGCGTGGGCCAGCGTGCCATCCTCGATCTCTATCAGTGCCAGTGGTGTACCGTCGGCCAACCGAATGTCGGTGACCTCGATCCAGCCCGGATGGTTAGAGTCCCAGCCATAGCCTCGATGGATGGATCCCCCTTGTAGGAAAAGGCTGTTCCGGTCGCGAAAGGCGTTGAGATAGAGGTGAAACGTCAGGTCGGGGATAGGGTCGGTGGTGGTGTTGGTGTAGGTGATGGTTTCGTGTGCGGTCAGTGTCTTTGCCTTAGCGTCCAGGGTGACCTCGATGACGTAGGAGGCAATGGGCGTGGTGAGAGATGCTTGGGCAGGGAGAGGAAGCAGAAAGCAGGAAACAAGAAAACAAACCAAAAGCCTTGCCAGAGGTGACCTGTGATGTATAATTGACCTATTGTTCATTGCCATATTCCTTATAGAGTTGTCTTATGAAACGAGCCGTCAGCGTCAGTCTCGGGAGTTCAGCCCGCGACAAAAAAGTTATTGTTACACTCAAAGGCGAGCAGATCATCGTCGAGCGCATCGGCACCGATGGCGACACGGAAAAATTTCGCCGCCTGTTCGCCGAGTTGGACGGCCAGGTCGATGCGCTGGGCGTCGGCGGCATTGACCTCTATCTGCGTCTGGGTCAACGTGAGTATCCTCTGCACGCCGCTCTCAAGTTGGTCCAAGATGTGCGTCAGACGCCCGTCGTGGATGGCCGCGGCCTCAGACACACGCTAGAACGGCGCGTTTTCGAGTTGGCAGCGCCAATGCTGGATGAACAGCCCCGCTTTCGCCGTGCCCTCGTGCCGATCGCCGTTGATCGTCAGGGCCTGGCCGAGGCAGTGACCCAGGTGGCCGACGAGATCGTCATCGGCGACTTGATCTTTGCCCTCGACATCCCCATTCCCGTTCGCGGTGTTGCCGCGTTTCGTCGGTTGGCGCGGGTGCTCTTGCCCATCGTCAGCCATTTTCCGATGAGCCTACTTTATTACGGCAGTAGCGGTGAGCAAACCGACTCCAAGTATCACCGATATTACCAAGAAGCCGATCTGATCGCTGGCGATTTTTTGTTCATGAAAAAATACATGCCCGATGATCTCGCAGGCAAAACGATCATCACCAATACTACGACCAAAGCGAACGTAGAGTTGCTGCGTACCCGTGGGGTGCGCCAGGTAATCACGACCACCCCCCGCTACGAGGGCCGTTCTTTTGGCACCAACATGATGGAAGCCACCCTCACCGCTTATGCAGATCAAGGTCGCGCGCTCACCGGTGCTGAACTGAACGATTTGATAGATGAGCTTGACCTCCAGCCCAGCATCTTGCCACTGAACGAGTGAAACGATCCTAATCTGCACACATTTTTTGCTCACTGTACCTCAGTATGCCACAGATTTCTATTTCAGGCCAGTTGCCTTGTATCTTGGCTGAACTCTGGTATGATGGATGTATGGCGAAATCACGCTACGTGCTTATCTTGGTTACGGCATTGGCATTGATGGGAGGAGGCGCGTTGTTAGCTGGCCCGACCATCATCCGTGGACTGCCAGGGCGCTATGCTTACTATTTGCCAGAGTCGCTCCAAGAATTGCGCCGTGATCCTCACCCAGAGACCTTACCCACTCCCGAATCAACCAGCTTGCCCACTGTTCAACCAACTCCTTCACCTACTCTGCCGCCGACAACCACCCATACTCCCACGCCTCCGCCCTCTACATCTACCCCTGCTCCAACGCCGATGCCAACCCAAACACCTCTAAGCAGCGTCATACTGACCGGTCTGCGCCACGAGCACCAGGGCTGGAACAACTGCGGCCCGACCACGCTGGCAATGGCCCTCTCCTATTGGGACCTCAGTGAGACCCAGCACAACGTCGCTCTGGTCCTCAAACCTGATATCGAGGATAAGAATGTCAGCTTGTGGGAGATGGAGGCGTACGCGCGCGATCAGGGGATGGGTGCGATCGTGCGAACGGGTGGCACCTTGGACCGACTCAAGGTGTTGCTGCGTGCAAGGCTCCCGGTGATCGTCGAGACCTGGTATGTGCGCGATCCCCACGACCAAATGGGGCATTACCGGCTTATTATTGGCTATGACGACGTCGTGCAAGAGTTTATTACCTATGATTCGCTCCACGGCCCCGACGTGACCATCGGATATCAGGAATTGGACGAGTTGTGGCGGGTGTTCAATCGATCCTACCTGGCGATTTACACGATAAAAGAGCAAGAATCTCTCGTGTCGATCCTGGGGTTTGATCTGTACGACGTGGGGATGTACGAGCGTGCATTGGAGACAGCCCGCGCCGAGGCGTCCAGCCCGCCCTCTGCTTGCGTGGCCTATGCCGACTGCGCCGACTGGGTGACCTTTTCCTGGTTCAACGTTGGCTCCAGCTTGACCTCGCTGGGACGGCACGATGAAGCGGTCGCTGCCTACGACCAGGCACGGCAGTTTGGACTATACTACCGTATGCTGTGGTACCAGTTTGGCCCGTATGAGAGCTATTATGCCGTGGGCCGTTATGACGACGTCATCGCGCTGGCAGACGCAACGCTGGCAACAACGAACAATCTGGAAGAATCATATTACTGGCGCGGGATGTCGCGTCTGGTACAGGGGGACGCCGACGGGGCGCGGACCGATTTTTGGGCAGCGCTGCATTATCATGAGGGCTGGCCGCCAGCCGTAACCGCACTGGAAGAGATTGATAGTTCCCCCTAACTTTAGTTTCCGCTAACTTGGCGACGGGAAAAACTCGTTCATGCCCCCGTATATGGGGGTTTTCCACAGAATTATCCCATATACAGGGGTGCAAAAAACTTTTTCAAACTTGGGGAGACTATCCGGCAACCATCAACTTTGAGAAAGGGTGTAAATACAAGACTATGCCCCTATATGTGGGTGAAATTTCGTGACGCCCCCAATATATGGAGTGTCGGTCGAAATTCATCGAAACTTTTACCGGAAACTAAAGATTATCAGATTGGCACTTTTTGGCAGCTTTTTCTCTTGTTTTGGCAGACACGATTTGCTAACATGATCACAAGATAACGGGAACCAAACATCCCAACTTGTCATAGGCACCATTTAACCAATCAGGAGGTGTGTAATGAACCGCATACAACTGGCAATTCGATTCACGCTCTTTTTTCCAACAATGTGGATCATACTAACAGTGATAGCATTGGTACTCATGGCTAATGGCTGGGAACCAGGCGCAGACATCTCTAGCTATACTCCCATACATCTGTTCAATTAAGGTGTAGGCGCAAGTGCTCCTGCGCCGGGATTTGTCCTGGCTGCGGTCCTAGACACCGTGGAGCAACAAGTGGGCCTATCCAACTGCAAGTTGCTCATAATTCTTGCGATGCTAAAATAGCACGAGGGGAAAACCGTCGCCAGCAGGATAACTCGCTGACCGTTCCCCCTCGTCAAGTCCCGCGATTCGAGTTTGTTTCTACGTTGTTGACGTCGAGACGTACCATGCGGCTACCCAACCGCGCTTCCCATCCTTTGTCTCCACGTAAAGCCACTCGCCGTGTTGTCCCACCAATGGTTTGGCGCGATCCACACCATCGTGAATCTTGAGCGGCGAGTTGTGTGGAACACGTGTAACGAGATCTCCGCTCGTGTCGGGCCGGTTGCGCATGTTCATATCCTCGGTGGGATACACCGTCAGCGACTCTACAGCCGCACCAGGCTGAATCTGCACATACCAGGCAGCAACATAGCTTTCGCTCCCATCAGCGAGGCGCACTTGTAACCAGTCTCCCCGGTCACCGATATTTGCCTTTGCTTCCTCCAAATCACCAATGACAACGAGTGCTTCGTCGGGCAGGGCAACGGCTATGCGGGCCGTATTGGCAGCAGGACCCTCACGCACGTTCAGCGGTTCGGTAGCGTAAACGACCAAATCACCGGCCGGGGCTGGTTTGGACTCGGGCTTCTTTTCCGTAGGTTTCGGCGTGGGCGTAGGTGTCGGCTCAGGTGCTGGCTCAGTCACCTGTTCAGGTGTCGGCGCAGCAGCAGCTTTCACTTGAGCATACCAGGCAGCCACGTATCCATCCGTCCCATCGGCGCGCCGGGCTGGTATCCACTCCCCAGATTGGCCCACTTTGGCTTTGGCAGCCTTGGCGTCGCCCAGCACGGTGAGCGCTTCACCAGACTCTAGCCACGCCACTTCTGCAGAGGCAGTCGTAGGGCCACCACGCATCCGCACCTTGTCGGTGGTATAGATGGTGAGATCACTGGGCTCCAGCGGTTTGCTCTCTACGGGGGGATGACCTTCCAGGTAAGGCCAGGGGTCCACGATGTTTTTCGGATAACCTGAAGTACTGGCACCGATCAACTTGAGCGTAAAATGCAAATGCGGGCCAAAAGAGTGACCCGTGTTGCCGGATAAACCAAGCACCTCGCCAGCCTTTACCGACTGCCCCTTGGAGACCAGCGCCTTGGACATGTGCGCATAGATGGTGTGATACTCACGCCCACCAAACAGATGTCGGACGCGCACGTGAATGCCGTACGCGCTATTGTCCGGTCGGACGTCAAACACCTCGCCATCCGCGCAAGAATAGATGTTTTCCCCAACGGGAAGTCCAAAGTCAACCCCTTCGTGACCCGCTTGCCCAAATTTTTTATAGACATCGGGATTCTCGCCAAAATATTGGGTAACACGGAATTTAGAGTCCACAGGACGTGCTAACTTGAATTGATCAGCCACAATATACCTCCTTATTCTTTGACCTTGTGTGAGATTTTTTGTTTATCGAGATCTATTTGATGATTATACTTGTCCCTTACAACCTGTCAAATTTGCGTTGACTCTATACAAGTTTCAGGAAAGTGTTACGCAATAACAATCTCAACCCCTGGATGGCTATTTGACAATAAAGCAAAACGAGGTTAACTTGAGAAAAACGAGGAAAGCGAAAGCAGAAAAGGGAGAGAGGAAATGAAGAGAGCAGCGCATCGTCCACGGCGAAAGTATCCAGAAGCGCCAATACATCGGAGCAAAGTAAGATTGGAAAGGTGTCCGTTCTGTGAGAGTCAC
>JAAEPW010000111.1 GCA_024232355.1 Chloroflexota bacterium
GCGGTTAGGCCCATCTCCGGTATGTATCCCCAGCAGATGCCAATAGTCCGGATGCACTACCACATGCTTGTAGGCATCGGTAAGGTCAAATTTGCCCAATTCGGCAGCCGGCCCAGCTGCCCTAACCATGGCGATGATATCCTCAAACTTCTGATACCAGACCGCTGCCTCCTGGGGAGTGACAAGTGCATTGACTGAATTCCCGTGAAATGGATGTGACAAATTATGGATAAGTCGAACCTTGGTGGAGTCACGCTTGGGCACGAAACTAACAGGCGAGCACTTGAACTGCTCAAATGGTGGTGCGACGAATGGCCCCAGCTTCTGGCCCTTGGCAACCTCATCCTGCATCACTGCCCATAGCTCGGCTTCTCGATCTTTGACTGCTCATCCATTTGTGCACCGCCAGGGATTGGCATCGACTATTCCACCCAGTGAGCCCAGACGCACGCCATCGTGAATGCCATCCAACACAAACTGCACCAATTCCATATCTGGGCAGTCTGCGAGGCCACGGCGAAACCCTTCGAGGCTGAGCGGATGCTTGACCGACAGGCGCCGGCCTTTCTTATCCACCCGGGACAAGAC
>JAAEPW010000112.1 GCA_024232355.1 Chloroflexota bacterium
GAGATCGTTGGAAAATCCAGGATTTGAGGCTGACATCAAGCCGATTTTCCAACAACAGGCTCCGTTAAACGTTGGTTTCAGAGAGATTCTTCGCTCCCGTTGGTTGCTCAGAAGGACATAATCCTTAAGTTGACGCATATGCCCCACCGCCCCCGGCCCAAGGGAACAAGCCAGCGCACCACCTGGACAGACCAGGGGAAGACGGCGAGGGAGCGGACTGAGCGGCGGCGGCGGAGGCAATGAGCAGGTCGGGCCGATGGCTCATATGGCAATCTGTGGGCACATCCCACTCTTCTTCTCTCATTCCAATCCAGGTTCGTGTTCTCACAGGAACAAAGACCGCCCACTCCTCACCCCACTCCGCCTCCCACCACAGCAAACCAAAGCACCCTGCCCAAATACGTCCCACCGAAAGACACAGCATCCCCATCCCCCATCCCCCAACTCCCCACCCCGCACCCCACCGCCCCCGGCCCAAGGGAAACAAGCCAATGTACCACCTGGACAGACCAGGGGAAGACGGCGAGGGAGTGGACTGGGGCACGTCGGTTGCGGAGGTAATGGGTCAGGTCAGGCCGATAGAACTTGTGGCAATCTGTGGACACACTGACAGCAATCTCGATCTCCAACAGCGGCAGAGTGCCCAAACACCAACTCCCCCCCGCCGCATTCCATCGGTCTTTGCCCAAGGTTCATTACCAGGGTTTCTCACAGGGAGAAAGCGATGCCATCCGAGGTATCCCACCTCTGTTTCAGCGGTGGCGAGCAATGGGGTGGGGACGAGGGGGGGGTAGGGAGGATTGGGATCGAGTTGAGGGCTCTACTCCAAAACTGATGCCCGATGGTTAATTACCCGCATCGTATTGGGCCACTATCGGAATCTCCAGACATAGAAGCCGGTCCACTGCTGGGCCGAGAGTGTTTCCACGTCAGTTCACCCAGCTTACCGTGTACTCGGTCAACTCGTCTGCTTTCTCGATTCCAGGCTCGTCCATCTCCCAGCGACCTTCTAGATCAAGCTCGCGCGCCGTCAGTTCAAAGTGACTCATAGCGATGCCCATGTCTATGCGTTGCAAGTCGGCGATTTTTGTGAGTTTTTCCTCGGTCATATAACCCGGGGTTCGCTGAAGGTAAAAGTGCCACGCGCTGCCATCCTTGATGATTCGCCACGGCTGCTTGTTGGAGGCCGATGGCCCCAGGCGTACCATCTCTAGCGGCGTGGCGTAGTCACCGATCTCTTCCCTTGAAAGGGACGCACTGAATCGGGCATCGAAAAACAACTGTTCCCACGGGAGCCGGTTAGCCGCGTCCGTGCCCTGGCTGCGGGGTTTTTTGGCAATGTAGCCCACGGAGGCTACGGCCGGTACATGTTCCTCTTTACTGATCGATATTTTTTGGGCAAAGCTACTTTTGTCAAAGCTTCCCCCGAGCCAACATGTACCCAGGCCGATGTCCGTCGCAAACAGGATGATGCGCTCCATCAGATAGCCAAAATCTTCCAAGTTTTTCTCGCCATCCCTCGCCGCGCCAATGATGAACCCTGCGGCCTCTTTGATGACACCATAGGTTCCCAGGTCCTTTAGGACTTTGCGATCTTGCTCTGTGGCAGTGACGAGTTCAAAACGTGCGGTTGTACCCAATGGTCCGGTTTGATCAGTGGACAAAAAGTCTGCCAACAGCCGCCGCTGCTCCTCTTTGACAGATTGCTCGAGGTAGCTTCGGCATGAGAAACGCTCAGGGATAATCTCGGTTATAGATTTACTATACGACATTTGTAATTCTCCATTTTATATGTTCTCAGCGATTAGATAGTATCGGATCTCGGGTAGTTTACGTGGATGGCATATCAGACTTGTGAATATGTAGGGTCAGATTGTACTCGCTCCCAGATGTGGAACGTGGACGGCTCGTCTGCTTGAGCACCAAAGTCCTAAAGAGCCAGTTTACGGGGCTGCCAAATCGGCAGCCCCGTGTCAGGTCAAGTGATAGCAGCCAGTTTCTACCTGTTAGGAAGGTATAGCGCCGAGCTGCTGCATCAGCCCCAGTGCATTTGTAGTCTGCCATTCTGCTGTTACTTTGCCATTCTTTACTTCTCGGATGAATTGGCCTGTACCCACTATACGTTTGTTCGTTGCCGGAATGCCATAGAACTCTCCGCTGTGTGTCATGTCATTGGTGTAATCCACAGACACGAGATCTCCTTCGGCAATCACACGGAGGAATTTCATGTCCATATCTGTCATCCCTGTGCACAATACGCCACGCATAAAGCCAATGTACTGCTGTTTGTTTATGGGGTCTGCGCCATCACCAACGTAGAAGAAATCATCATCGAGCAACTCGTCTACCTTTTCCCACTCACCATTCATAATGGCCTCTGAAACGCCTAGTGCAATTTCTTTGTTTTGTTCTAACGCTGACATATCTATCTCCTTTGATTCGAGTTTACGAGTTGGATTTACCAGCTACTATAGCTAACCATCTCTTTATGTTTAGAGTATAGCAGGTCAGCGTAACCTTGACGTTAACAAAACGTAAACAGTCGGGGTATGACGAGCACGAGACACACTCCAAATGCTATTGAACTTTCGCTTCAAGCCGGACAATTTCGTCCAGGAGACGTTGGTACCCATCCTGTTTGGCAACGAGGCGCGCTGCCGTGAGATATCTTTGCGCTTGTTCAGAAGGCAAGAGGGGAATAAACCATACCCGTATCTGTGTGACCAGGTAGCGGAGATCGAGTTCCTCAGCTTGAGCCAGGGCGGTGGAGAGACGGTCAACAGCCAGATCACGTTGACCTTGACGCTCGGCTACCAACCCCAGGCTAGCCGTCAGGCCGGCTATCCGTTCCGGGACGGAGAATTGTTTGGCCAAGGATAGTCCTTCGCCAAAGTACTGCTCAGCTGATACTAGATCATTTTCGGCCAGGGCGATTTCGCCCAAAGTGGACAGCAAAAAGGGGATTGCAGTGAGGAAACCCGTTTCTTGAGCCAGGGACAAGCCCCGCCGGGCGTATTCGGCAGCAGTGGGGTCATTTTGCAGATATAGGTGATAGGCCAGGTTGTTGTGAAAGAGAATGTAAAGATCCTGGAATCCCGGTGCATACGGGGCATCTGCGGGCCTGCTAACATCAATCCCTTTGCGATAAAGCTCGACAGCAGCTGCAAGATCACCCCGCTTGGCGAACATGTTTCCCAACGCATACTTGATTCGACCTGACGTCACGACACCCACTGCCGGATTGGTAGACATGTTCATTCCCTGCTGGCTCAACAAATCCTCGGCTTTCTGCAAATGAGCAATAGCCCCTTCCAAGTCAAGACCGGAATCACCGAGGGCAACCCCGCGCAGATATTCGGCGTTGATGCCATTTTCCGGGCGGTCACTCTCACTGATCATGTCTGCCAGGGCAAGCACCTCATCGTAGCGGGGCACAAATAGCAATGCCAGAGTCAGGTTGAGATGTATCACATCTTCTTTGATTGGATTATGGCTCAAGTCGAGGGCGGTGAACAACACCTCGGATGCCCTGGAAAAGTCTCCAGCTTGCATACAAGCCTGGCCTAGGGCCACCAGAATAGCTTGGCGCTGAGATTGGTCGTCAAGCAGATCGGTCTGGGCCAAGGATTGATCGTAAAATGCAATCGCTTCGTTCCAGGCGGCCAGATTGACTGCTTGTTGCCCGGCCCGAAAGGCGAATTTGGCCGCCCGTTGTGGAACGCCTCCCTCGGCAAAGTGATGGGCCAACAACCCGGCCACCGTGTCAATATGATGGTGATAAATGATCTCCAGAGCCTCGGCCACGCGGCGATGGAACAGACGACGGCGTGGTTCACCGATCTCTCGAGCTGCTACCTCCAGTGTCAAATGATGGTCGAAAACATAGCGTGAACCTTCGAGTGGGTGGACTAGGGCCAGCGATTGCAGTTCGTCGAGGTGAGCCAGCACGGCATCGTCCGAAAGCGCAACCGCGTGAGCCACGACCTCAAACTCAAACTCACGCCCAATCACCACTGCTGCACTCAACACCTGCCAGCTTGCCTCCGACAGCCGAGCCAGGTGTGATCGAATCAGTCTATAAACTGTCTGTGGGACAACGTCCGCTATACGTAGCCCGGCCAGGTCAACCTTTCCATCAGGGAAAAGGAACTGGTTATCACGGGCGTAACGGACCAGCTCTGTCAAAAAAAAGGGATTCCCTTCTGATTTTTTGCTCAGCCAATCGGCCAGAGGCGAAGCATGGGTGCTGCTCAAACGCAGAGCATATAAGGCTATATCAGACTGAGTCAAACGGTCGAGGGTCAAACGTTCCAGACGAGCCTCACGTAAAAGCGTTTCCGCTAAAATCATCAGTGACGAACCTGGAACGGCCTGACGGGTTGTAGCCACAAAAGAAATCGGGGCAGTCTCTCTTCCAGCCTTACGAATCAAATACCCCAACAAGCCCAGGGTAGACGAGTCGGCCCAATGCAAGTCATCCAACGCCAGAATAAGGGGCATCTGGCCGGCCAACGCCAACAAGAATTGGCTGACGCCTTCCCAAAGACGAATTTCATCCAGGGCCCGTGAGACAGTTGCCGGATCCTGGACGCCCGGCGTCAGTTCGGGCAAGAGGCGGGCCGCTTCGGTTTGCCAAATGGGGGGCAGGTTGAGGTTGAGCCTCAAAGTTGGCCAGGCAGGGTGGGTCAAGACGCTTCGCAACGCCTCAATGATGGGCTGGTAGGGTAAAATAGATTCGAGTTCACGGGCCTGCCCAGTCAGGGCGAGGGGCGCGGCGACGTTTGATTTTTGTTTCGCTTGGATAAATTGTTCAACCAAGCGCGACTTGCCAATTCCCGCTTCTCCCTCGATCAGCACCAGTCTACGTGATGTAGCCAACTCGTTGAGCGCACGCAGTTCGGCCTCGCGCCCGACAAAGGGGGAGGGGCCAACAGTCTGCGGAGGCTTTGGCTGCAATGATGGCGGCGCGGGTTCGGGCAATGGTTCCAGGCTCAGTGTGTCGGTGATGATGCCATCGTAGAGATTACGAGTTTCATCCATTGGCGGCACGCCCATTTCCTCGGCCAGCATGTGGCGGAAATTCTCGTACCGGCGGATGGCCCCTGCCCGATTACCGGCACGATAGTGCATCCGCATGGCTAGGCGCTGCAAATCCTCCTGAAGCGGGTCAAAAGCTAGGGCCTGGTCCAAAGCTTCCAACGCCGCGCGAAAATCTCGTCGAGCTTCGTACAGTTGCCCGAGCCTGATCAGGCCCCTGACCGCCAAACGGTGGTAGTGTTCACGTTCGACCGTCGCCCAGTCATCAAACTCGGGCAGGTTGGGCAGGGTAAAGCCGCTTAGGAAATCATCCTGATAGAGGTCGAGGGCTTGTTGCAAAAATTCGAGACTGGCGCTGGGTGTCGATATTCGAGCTTCAAAGATACGAGTGTCAACTTTTGCCTGCTCTGCCAAGGCCAGGGCGTCGCTATCAACAATGAGCCGCGTACCCAATGCTTTCCGCAACCCGGATAGCGCAACACGTAAATTCTGTTGTGCGGTCTGCCGGTCAAAATCAGGCCAAAAGAAAGCCAGCAACCGGTCACGCGTAAGTGGGTTGGGATGGGCAGCCACGTAATAGAGAATCGCCCGGCTTTTGCGGCGGGTTATGGTGATCGGGCGTTGATCGATTGTGATTTCGGGTGTTCCGAGCAGACGAATGGATAGCATAGCCTCACTATTATAGCTATACTCTCTATTCGCACAATTCAAACAAATTGCGGTCAGGGCTATGCGAGTTCTTTTATCCGAGCCTTAGCAGCGCCGCTCCCTCTGGGTTCTCTAGTAGTGGTTCGAACAATTGAGTCGCCGGGATGACAAAGCTACTTGGAAGCACTGAGGGTAAATTACTGACGAGGTCGGCGCTAAAGACCATCACCATTTATCAAAGATGCACAGATTTCTGATGCTGTAGTGAGTCAAGGAGGTAGCGCCCCGTCCCAACGCCTCCCACCGCCAACTCCCACCCCGCATTCCACCGCCCCCGGCCCAAGGAAACAAGGCAATGCACCACCTGGCCAGACCAGGGGGAGACGGCGAGGGAGCGGACTGGGGCGTGGCGGCGGCGGAGGTAATGAGCAGGTCAGGTCGATAGGTCTTGTGGCAATCTGTGGGAACACAAACAACAATCCCGATCTCCATCATCGGCAGATTGTCCACCACCCACAAATCGCCAATCACCACAACAAACCCAACTTGGCAGCAAGAATCCCCCCCCCCCGCTTGTGGTCACAGACAACGCCTTCCACCGATCCCGCCCCGCATTCCACCGCCCCCGGCCCAAGGGAACAAGGCAATGCACCACCTGGACAGAACAGGGGAAGACGGCGAGGGAGTGGACCACACCATCGCCGATCAGTAGGTGCGACTCAACGTTCACCTGGCCGCCCTCGACGTGAGAGCTCTCGCCAATGGGGAAACCTGGATGGACAATGGGGCTGCATCTCGATGATGCTTCTGCCACAGACTCTGCTTTGACCAATTGCACGCAGTAGGGCTTACGTTCCGTAGATACGCACTCTCCCCCATCCACTTGGGGGCTAGGAATTGATGTTTTGCACAATTCGTGCTATCATCGCAGATAACAGTTGTCAAAGTTCTGGCAACCGGGAAGCCGTGGCAACCTTCGATCACCAACTTTGGGTACTCGCGGAACGCTAAATGTCGCTACCCTGACCACAGCAGCGCAAATTTGGAGGCAAGTTCTTATGCAGATGAATATCCGCCTAGCTTCGATGGAAGATATTCCAGCACTTGAACAATTGATACCCGAGTCATTTCGTGTTCTAAGTACGAGTTACTACAACTTGAAACAAATCGAAAGCGTTTTGGCCCACGTAATCGGTGTAGATACCCAGCTGATCTTGGATGAGACGTATTTCGTCGCGGAAACTGAGGGGACAATCATTGGTTGTGGGGGATGGAGTAAACGAAAAACTCTCTTTGGAGGCGACCACTCAAAGTCTAATGAAATCGACCAGTTGCTGGATCCAAGAAAAGACCCGGCTCGCATCCGAGCATTTTTTGTTCATCCTCAATGGTCACGAAAAGGTATCGGCAGGCATATTGTCAAGGCTTGCGAAGATGCAGCAAGCAAGGCAAGGTTCATTAAACTAGAGTTGGTTGCCACACTACCAGGAGAGCCGTTTTATTCCGCAATGGGATATACAGTAACTGAACGGATCAAAGTACCAATCCCAGACGCAGAACCACTGCCTGCGACTCGAATGGAAAAACGGTTAGGAACGGGATTGATTGGAATTATCAACCGTATCTAAATGGAGTATCGTTCGCTCCTTTGCACTCGCCGCAAGCTAGCCCAACATGGTGCCCGTCCGTCCGAACTCCCTCTCGGCACCAGCGAACAGATCACCTTCCACATCCTCACCGATAACTGGAAACGCGCCCAGAAACAACTGCCCCTGCCCCATTCCCCCACCCCCAAATCCCCACACCGCACTCCATCTGTCTTTGCACGAGGTCCATTACCAGGTTTTCTCACGGGAGAAAGCAAGGTGAACCGATGGATTGGCCCTCGGTTTCGGCGGGGGCGAGCAATGGGGCGGGGGGCAATGTCATTAAGTTAACGAACGGGTTTGTAGGTAACTGCGAACCTCTTGCGTCTAACGGACTTGAGACGAGGGGACTTTCGGCCTGTGCGGATAGGCTCAATAGTTCGCGTCATCACTTCCC
>JAAEPW010000113.1 GCA_024232355.1 Chloroflexota bacterium
CCGCCGGCACATTCAACGAGAACTTCCTGGCGGTATTCGAAGCCAAAGCGGGCGCTTACCGTCAGGAATATCTGCAACCAGCAGCGCCGCCGCCTTATCTCCCGCAGAGTTTCTTCACGAACTACTATGACTACAATGACAACGATGGCGGCAACAAAGCGAACGAGGATGTGGGCGACAACAACAACAACAACGAGGACAGCGATTGGGAGCAGCCGGATTCGCCGCCTCCCTATACACGATGGTCGCAGCACGCAGGAATTGATCAGGCCGGATGTTCCTTTTCCCCGCCTCCGCCCTACATTCGGCGCTCGAACCAGCCTACTGCGGACATCATCACTATCGACTAGAATCTTCGACCGATACTCTCACTTCTCAATGCCCCTAATGATATTTGTGCTGGTGGTGGTGATAACGACGACGACGACTGTACACTGCTCTAATGTATCCATTGATGAGCTTTTAATAAATAATTGAAAATGTGCACTATTGGGGGGGCAACCACCAGCGGCATCAGCAGCAGCAGCAGTAGCAGCAGCAGCAGCTAAAAGCGAACCAACTAACCGGTAATAAATGTCGACGATCTCCATTCCGGCTCGCGAAGTCTCCATCTCAGCGATGCGAAGTCGAACAATGAATTGCGCACCGCCGCCGCCATCCCGGAAGGGTCTAAATTTTTGCCAAAACAAAGCCATCCGCTCCGACTGATCGAGCGATGACTCAATCAAACGGTAAATCAATCAATCTAGTATGATAATTGGTAAATCCACTTAGCTTAATCGTAGCAGTC
>JAAEPW010000114.1 GCA_024232355.1 Chloroflexota bacterium
CAACTTTTCCAAGTTGCTGGCAGGTATACGGTTTGGCGTCCCCAGGGACGGATTGGCTCTCCTAGCGACTTTTGCGGTATTGCGTGAAAAGTGTCCGGTAGCAAAAATTTGTCTATGCCTTGCGGTAAGCGTCGAGGGCTTGGAGGAATTGAGCGATATATTCGGGTGAACCGGCCGGGCCCATATGCCCGACCCGGAACACCTCGCCCTTGGTCTTGCCGATACCGTTGGCAATCTGAATGCCAAACTCGTTTATCAAAAAAGTAACAAAGTCCTCGACGTCCATATCCGGTAGGCGATTAACCGCCGTGATGACTGACGAGGCAATAGGTTCGTCCACAAAGAAGGAAAATCCGCGTTGTGCCATTTCGGCCCGAAATTGCCGGGCCGTTTCACGATAGGCGGCCCAACGGTTTTCCACCCCCTGGGCCAACAACTGTTTGACCGCTACGTTAAGCCCGCTCAAACTCTGCGAGCTCATAGTCACCGGATGAGGATGCCAATCCCCCCACTCGTCCGCATACTGCTTCCATACGGCCAGGTTGAGATACCACCCGGCGGCGTGTTTGAGTCTGTCGGCCAGCATCTCCCAAATTCGCGGCTGCACGGCCACCGCAGACAAGCCGACCGGCGCGCCGAGGCATTTATTGGCAGCGGTGACGCACACATCGATGCCCCACTCGTCCATCTTGAGGGGTTCTCCGCCCAGCGACGAGATTGCGTCCACCAAGAACAGGACACCGTGAGCCTGAGCTGCTGCCCCCAGTTCGGCTAGTGGGTTGAGCACGCCAGCCGACGTCTCGTGATGCACAGCGACCAAGCCCCGAATTTGCGAGTCTTGAGCCAACTGATCACGAACCGCTTCTGGGCTGATAGCCTGCCCCAACGGCGCGGACACCGTCACCACATCCAGCCCCAGCGATTGGGCGATGGCGCAGAGTCGCTGACCAAAAAAGCCGTTGTCGACGACCAACACCCGCTCATCGGGCGCGAACAATGTGTTGAGGGCTGCTTCTACCCCCCCACTGCCTGAACAGAACAACAAAAAGATATCGCCCGTGGTCAGAAAAACGTCCCGCAACAGGCTGCTTGTTTCTCGATGGAGGTCTACCCAGGCCGTGCCGTAGTGGGCGGCCGTTTGTTGTGCGGTTGCTTGGAGCACGGTTTCGTCCAGTTCGGCGGGGCCGGGGATCATTAGTTTGTAGGTGGGCAATTGTTTCATTGTTATCTCTCCAGTCAAATATTGGTCGTCAAATTGTATCGATGGATATAGTCATAGTTGAGTTGGTTTTGTTTTCCAACCCAATTTTGCTGACACGGTAATATCCCAATGAATCAGTACTTGTCTTTTAGGGCAGGTATGATGATATCTATGATAAACCAAACAAAACTACAGCCTACCAATCCGAGACCAGCAACGATGGCTCCGAAGTTTAGTACACTTTTGACATCATAAAACCACACCGTCAAGAATCCCACCACCAAGTACAGCAATCCAACCACTTGAATAGAAGCCGGTCGTAAGTAGACTCTTGCTCTTCCTTGCCGCACGCCCATTAGACAAATCCAGACACCTTTTGCCTCAACACTATAGTCATTATCACGAATCCTGTTTTTCGCCTTTTGACTCAAGAACCCTGGGAACCAAAGCATACCTGCTATTACAAATACAAGCCACATTTCTGCTATGTTGTTTTCCATATCGCAAGAACCTTTCCAATTTGTGTATTCCAGTACCCAATACCTACAAGTGAATTGCTGACGCTCCACCACTGCTTACCGTAGAAATAGTAAAGGGTGGTTGGCATCTTCTAGGGCAATTGTGTCATTGTCATTTCTCCATTCACTACCAGAGACTTTTCAGGACATAGATTAGCGGATTGTAGAGAATCTGCGGATTAATATAGATTTTGGTGCTGACTTGTTATACAAATATTCATCAGAGGAGCGAGCATACCCTATGCGAGCGGGTTCTGCAGAGCGGTGAGTTAGTCAAGAGGTGTCGCCTTGTTTACGGGGGCGGTTTTCGGCCCCATCCACGAGTAACATGGATAATCGGACACGTCAGGTAGAGGATTGGCAATAAGCTCCTCCATTGTAAATGCGCGCGCGCCGGGATCGGCGCGGCGGGCCGCAAGGGTCGCGGACTTGAGTGCAGATCGTTCAGCCAGCAAGCGCGGACCTAGTCCCGAGTGAACCTGATGGGGAGTCAGCA
>JAAEPW010000115.1 GCA_024232355.1 Chloroflexota bacterium
ACGAAGCCAAGGCGCATTTTTTGCTGGGCAATATTTACAATCAGGTTAACCAACTCGACCAAGCGATGGAACACTATCAAACCGTTTTGCGCTTGGACCCCGATAGCTCCTCAGTTCACACTAATATGGGCGTCGTCCACTATAAAACAGGGGAGCTAGAAGCGGCTATTCAAGAGTTTGACACGGCCCTGCAACTCGAACCGGATGATGCCGAAACACGCTATCTGCTGGGCGCGGCTTACGTTCAGATGGCTATGTCGCCGTCAGGGCAGGTGCAAGCCGAGTTGATCGCACAAGGACAGGCCGAGTTTGAGACCGCGTTGACATTGGATGACCAGTTGGCTCCGGCCTACATCGGCCTGGGGAACGTCTATATATTACAAGAAGAATTCGAATTGGCGCAGAGTGTGTTGGAAGAGGCAGTCACACTATCTCCCAACTCGCCTGAGGCTTATTTTGCATTGGGGCAGGTTCATTACAGCATGAATGATATTGCTGCGGCGCGGAGCGCCTGGGAACACGTGCTGGCTTTGAATCCAGATCCTGCCTGGCAAGAACAAACTGAGCGCATGTTGGAAAGTCTTGGCTCACCTTGACCAGGTGTTGTGTTTTGCCAGCTAACTTGATCTCAACCTGGGGTACACGTTCACTAGACCTTGAACTGAAAGACATCAACATAACCGACAAACGCAGCCCCGTAGCGACGGAAAAACAGAGATGATTCTATGAGGATGAAGCTGTTGATGCAGTGGGACATACGTCCCGGACGTGAAGGTCAATACTTTGAGTTCATGGTGCGTGAGTTTGCGCCCTCGGTTATGAAAATGGGGCTGCAAATCGTTTCGGCATGGTATACACTTTATGGGGAACCGCCACGGATTTTGCTTGCGGGAGTGGCCAGAGACGAGCGAACACTGCGCCAAATCGTAGACAGTCACGAGTGGGATGATTTGCTCGGCAGCTTGCTCAAGTATGTCCACCATTTCCAGAAAAAGATGGTCCCTGACCGGGGCGATTTTCAACTATAGCGGAATGGCAACGAAGGAATTTGTCAATTTTTGTTAGCAGTTATTGGTCGTCGCTCTTTTCAGTTGAGGTCTTTTTCTTTTTGGAATCAGACCGTCGTGAACCAGTGCTGAAGCGACGATTATCGGTCACATAGAACCCAGAACCCTTGAAGATGATGCCGGGCGACTGAATCAAACGGCGCACTGGTCCAGTACATTCGGGACACTGTTTTAAAGTTGGATCACTTTTGCGCTCTAGTCGCTCAAAACGCACTCCACACGTCTGGCATTGATATTCATAAAGTGGCATTGCGCGTCAATTCTCCCTCTCGAATTTGCCTGATTATACCTCAAGCGCGTGGCCTTGACAAGGAAAGTTGGCCTCGGGTATTGTATTGTGGCACCGCTTCTCAGGTACAAGACAGGACATTTCTCGTCGGGCCAAGCGATTTCATGCCAGGCTGGGACGCCCCACGGCTGTGAAGGTCAATTGCGTGCTCAAGAAAATCTCTTGCCCCCAGCCCCCTTTGACAGGCGCGCTACGGTCATGGCGCACCACCTTGATCTCGACCTGGTCCGCGCCGGCCTGACGAGCCAACGCCTCCAATTGGCCCGGCACGACCTCTTGGGCGTAGGCCACGCTTTGCTCCAGCGTGTCAAAGTCGTGTACTCCGTCAGAAAGGTGCAGGCGGAAGCTAGACTCCTGGTCCATAGGATGGATCAGCACGCGCAGTTGTTGCACCACCCCGCCCGCCACAGCCCCCAGGGCGTTGGCGACCCCGGCGTGCTCGGGGATGACCAGTTCGGTGTGCAGTTGGCGCGCTGTGCGCGGC
>JAAEPW010000116.1 GCA_024232355.1 Chloroflexota bacterium
GTTCTCATAGACCAGGGCGTTATAGCCGCCGCCATCGTAGCCCGTGAGCAGGATGTCGAGGTCGCCGTCGTTGTCGTAATCGCCCCAGGCCACGCTGCCCCGGGCCACGCCAGTCAGGTTGGCCGAGGCGGCGGTGTCCTCGTTAAAGCCTGCTACACAGCGATTGCTGACCACCCCGGCGTTGAACTGCCACTGGGTCGCGCTCAAGGGGGATGTGCCGGTGACGTTCGTGGTCCGCGTGGTGGCAATGGCGTACACCAACTCGCCCTGGTGGAACCCGTTGGCCGGCGTGATGATCAGGCGGTTGCCGTCGATCAGGCCGTGCGTCTCGGTCACCAGGCCAGACTGCATACCGTGCACGGCAAAGGTGCGGCTGGTGACGGTGGTGGCGCTCATTGGTTGGTCGTAGGTGATAGTAACGGTCGTCATCAGTGACGCGGTGATCGTGTTTGTGATCGGATAGTGGTTCTTCCAATCCGGCTCTTGCGCCGCTGCCCCAACGGGCGGCAGCACGATCCACAGCATCACGGCCAACGCGACGAGCAACAGCGCGCGCTGGGTGATTGATAGATACGGTTGTTTGTGCTTGATTTGTGTGTACATTGAAATCTCCTATTGAATTGTGCATGTTGATTGACCAATATGGCTTGTAGGGGCGACCCTACTTTTGGAATACGCTACCAACGAGACAAAGTCATTATATCGGCGTGGTTCAAGTTAGATAGACACTTTTTTCAAGACCCTTTTATCAGGTTGTCTAGCAGTTCGGATTTTTCTCAGCCAGCAACCCACAAGCGGGAATTTGGAGGGTTTTCACACCCTTTTGAGCCAGTTTTTGCACCAAA
>JAAEPW010000117.1 GCA_024232355.1 Chloroflexota bacterium
CACTGTGTCTCGATGGTGTTTCTGCCACGGCCTCTGCTGTGACGATCAGTCGCACGCAGTAGGATCTACGAATCGTAAGTACGTGCTCTCCCCCATCCACCAAGAGGCTAGGAGTTGATGTTTCGCACAATTCGTGCTATCATCGCATCCAGGCGAACACACAATTGCCAAAGTTCATAGCGAGTTCGGCATCCGTTGCTCTCCGGCAACCTTTGTTGCTCATCCCCCGGATTACTCCGGTTTCGGGCGAACGGGTCACGCCACCCATTGCACATGACCGCGCTATGCACGTGCAAATCGGCGCAAGGCTAGAAATGACCATCAAAGCCGTCGTCGAACAACTCGCTAAAGCCGACTCGGCTGATGGGCGAATAGGGCAAGCAGGTTGTCTTGCCGTATGGTTGGCACGAGAATGTTGTCAAGCCTAAACCAATCGGGTGGCGATCTCCCTATTACGTATAAAGCGATGGCCCCTGGCTACCCGACCGGTTCGTTTGACAGTTTTTTTGGGACGCTGTTGGGATGAAGGTGGTGGCGGTACAGAGTTTCATCATTGCTCCGGAGTTTATATGTTTACCAAAGCAAAAACGGTTTTCAATGAATACCCACACACTTTTTGGACATTAACTGGCACGGTCTTTATAGATAGTCTGGGCGGCGCACTACTCTTTCCTTTCTTCGCTCTCTATGTCACCCAGAAATTTGGGGTTGGGATGACCGAAGTGGGGGTCTTATTCGCGATTTTGTCGGGAGCTAGAATCGTTGGCTCTTTCTTGAGCGGCGCGCTAACCGATAAAATCGGTCGGCGTTCATTAATGATTTACGGATTAATCTTTTCGGCAAGCAGTAGCCTACTGATGGCATTTATCGAAGATCTGGGCATTTTCTACATAGCTGTTGTTTTTGTCGGTTTGCTCTCAAGTCTGGGAGGGCCTGCTCAACAAGCTATGATCGCAGATATTCTGCCTGAAAAACAACGCGCCGATGGCTATGGTCTCATCCATGTATCGGATAATATGGCACATACGATTGGTCCCATGATTGGGGGTTTATTGGCTGGCATCTCCTATTTATTGCTCTTTTGGGTAGATGCCATCCTGAGTGTTATCACTGCCCTGATAATATATTTTTCCCTTCCCGAGTCCAAACCACAAAAAAGCGACAAGCAAACCGAAGAAAGTATGGGTAAAATTTTGAGCGGATATTGGCGCGTCGCTCAGAATGGCGTTTTTATGGCATTCTTCGGCATCGCAATTTTGATGAAACTGGTCTATAGGCAAATGGGAACTACTCTCTCTATTTTTCTATGCGATGTTCACTCTGTCCCGCCACAAGGCTATGGCTGGCTTTTGTCCCTGAATGCCGCAATGGTCGTTCTTTTTCAATTTATGATTACTCGCAAGACATCTAAGCATAAGCCGATGAAGGTGATGGCAATCGGTACTTTTTTATACGCAATTGGTTTTGCCATGTACGGCTTCGTCTCAACCATGCTCTTTTTCTTTGTCGCCATGGCTATCATCACCATTGGCGAGATGTTTATCAGCCCTATTGGTCAATCTATAGTCGCTCGTTTTTCTCCCGAAGATATGCGCGGGCGTTATATGGCATTTTACAGTTTTAGTTGGACTATTTCCAGCTTATTTGGCCCCCTCTTAGCAGGTTTAGTGATGGATAATTACGACCCTAACTTAGTCTGGTATCTAGCTGGCGTCATCGGGCTTATCGCCGCTTTTGGCTATTGGCAATTGAATAGTGGGCAATGATCATCGTTTCGGCCATGCGCCCAGGCAATGGCCCTGATTGGCCTGTCTTGCCGAAAGCACATCCATTCTACACCTGAGCATAATTGCCCCATTTGGGCAGCATCTCACCCTAAAGCCCCAATCACCCCCGCACCCACCACAGCAAACCAAAGTCCCCTCCAGGCTCGTCTCCCCGAAAGGCACAGCACCCGCTTGTGGCCACAAACAACGCCACCCCCAACCCCAACTCTCCACCCCGCACTCCATCGCCCCGGCCCAAGGCGACAAGCCAATGCACCACCTGGGCAGAACAGGGGGAGACGACGAGGGAGCGGATAGGGGCGCGGCGGCGGCGGAGGAAATGGGACATGTCAGGCCGATAGCTCCTGTGGCAATCTGTGGACACATTGAGAACAATCTCCACCATCGGCAGAGTGCCCAACGCCAAATCCCACCCCGCATTCCATCGCTCTGCCCGAAGTTCATTACCAGGTTCTCGCACGGGCGGAAAGCGATGCCATCCGAGGGATCGCTCCTCTGTTTCAGCGGTGGTGAGCGATGGGGCGGGGGCAAGAGTCACCACCCACAAATCGCCAATCACCACAACAAGGCCAACCCGGCATCAGCGATCCCCCCCCGCTTGTGGTCACAGACAACGCATCTCACCGCCAACTCCCCACCCCGCATCCCACCGCCCCCGGCCCAAGGAAACAAGCCAACGCACCACCTGGGCAAACCAGGGCGAGACGGCGAGGGAGCGGAGGGGCACGGCGTCGGCAGCGGAGGCAATGGGACAGGTTAGGCCGATGGTTCCTGTGGCAATCTGTGGCCCAAGGCTCATCACCAGTTCTTCTCACGGGGAGAAAGCAAGGTGA
>JAAEPW010000118.1 GCA_024232355.1 Chloroflexota bacterium
CAAACGCTACACCGCTGGCGCGGGTTGCGTGATACCCAGTACGGTCAGGTTCTCGATCAGGCCAGCCAACAGTTGGGTCTCTAACATCCCCATCACTACCGTTGCCAGCCAAGTCTGTCCCGACGCCTTGCCCAAGAACACTGCTCCGGCGTAAACCAGTATGTAGGGTGTGATCTTGTGCAGTAAAAAGTCAGCCAGCTTTTTCCACTCGAATGTCTTTTGATTGAGGGCCACAGCCACAGCCACGACCGTATTCAGTGTGATTTGTCCTATTAAGAATTTGACGGCTGGCATAGCCCAGACAGAGGCGGCCAGTGCGACCAGCCAATCGGGTAGAGCCGACACGACATCGTTAGATGCTTTTGTCGTCAAGACAATGCCCCCGTCGGGAACGGCCAGGGGCGAAGGGGTTTGGGTGGGTTCCACGTCACAGGCCCCCAGGACCAGGGATACCAGGACAGTCAGCAAAGCCAGTATGAATAGAGTTTTCTTATTCATTATTTCTCTTCTTATGTTGCCTCATTCGCCCATTTTCCCCGCTTGTGCTAAAATATCCCCAATGACAGAGAAACGTACCTCAAAACGGCTGGCTCTCATAATTGCCAGTTACGAGTATCAAGACGACAGCCTGCGGCAGTTAGTTGCCCCTGCTCAGGACGCTGAGGCTTTGGCGCGTGTCCTCCAAAACCCTGACATTGGTAGCTTCCAGGTACAAATCCTACTGAACGAACCGGCGCACAGAGTAAGTCATACTATCGAAACCTTTTTCACTGGCCGCAAGCGCGACGATCTTCTTCTTCTCTACTTCTCTGGGCACGGTATCAAGGATGATTGGGGCCGCCTCTACTTTGCTACTACCGATACCCGCCGCAATACACCCCGTACCACCGCGGTACCGGCCAGCCTGGTCAACGATGTGATGACTGACAGCCGCTCGCGGCGACAGGTCTTATTGCTAGATTGCTGCTATAGCGGGGCGTTTGCGCGAACCAAGGCTGATCAAACTGTAGGTGTTCAGGAGCAGGTTGGGGGGCGTGGGCGAGTGGTGCTGACATCTTCGAACGCAGTGCAATACTCTTTCGAGGGTGATGAGGTTACAGGGGAAGGTGTAAGTTCGGTCTTTACCAGTGCTCTAGTGCGAGGGCTTAAGACAGGTGAGGCCGACCGGGACAAGGATGGTCGTATTTCCCTCGACGAACTGTACGATTACGTTTACGAGCGAGTCGTTGACGAGACACCCAAGCAGCGCCCTCAGATGTTTGCGACTGTGGAAGGCAAGATCGTCATTGCCCTCAATCCGCACCTGGTCCTCAAGCCAACTGTTTTACCGCCTGAGCTACAACAGGCCATTGAGAGTCCCTTGTCCGGGGTACGTGAAGGAACAGTGAGTGAACTGAAACGCATGTTGTGGAGCAGGAATAAAAATTTAGTTCTTGCGGTACACGAAGCATTGACGCGATTGACCAACGATGATAACTTCCAGGTCTCAACTGTGGCGGCCCTCGCACAACGACACACTGTGCAATGGCTGGATTCAGACCGCATCATCTATGAACGAGACGGCAAAGAAATGATCCGCATCCCGGCAGGAAAATTCCTCTACGGTAATAAAAAGGAAGAATTGGAGCTGCCCGAATTCTGGATAGACAAAACCCCAGTCACCAACGCTGAGTACGCTCGCTTTATAGAGGCTACCGGTCGTAAACGGTCAGGGTTCTTAGCAATAGGGACTTCGCTTGAGAATGTTGCCAATCACCCCGTGACCCGTGTCGCTTGGCACGACGCTGTAGTATACGCCGAATGGGCAGGTAAGCGGCTGCCCACTGAGAAGGAGTGGGAAAAAGCAGCGCGTGGCACTGATGGGCGGGAGTACCCCTGGGGAGACTGGGAAGAGGGACGCTGTAATTCTGAGGAAACCAATATCGGCACCACCACCCCGGCAGGTCAGTATTCGCCCCAGGGCAATAGCCCTTATGGTTGTGCAGATATGGCGGGCAACGTCTGGGAGTGGACATCGTCAGAGGGGAAACGCGAGCCAGGTTACCTGACTCGCGTACTGCGCGGCGGATCGTGGAGGCGAGGTCGAGGGCGTACCTGCCATGCTGTCGACAATGTTGTCGGGGCCTACTCAGCTGACGATCGTGGCTTTCGATGTGTCTCCTCTACCTTTCTATTCTGATTACTGATGGCAGGTTCCGCTTTTGCAAGTTCTGAATACTGCGGGAGTCTGGAGCAACCCTCCCCAGGGTAGTAATCCGTGCAAGCGTGGTCACGCGTAGTAACTGACATCACCAATTCATAACGCAAAAGCGCCCAGGGCATTGTTACCCTGGGCGCATCTATGTCAGGTCTGTCAGTTGACAAAATACCCACGCTTGGTATCATAATGCCAGCAACCCTGCGGTGCACGTGATTGCCGTCATTGCGTTTTGAGCTAACAATTATTCATAGTCGGGAATTGTCTCTTCAGAAAGGGATGCGATAGCCTACGGGCAAGGCAAACCTGCTGAGCAAGTTCCCATTTGAGAAAGCAAGTTCAAAACAAAGCGGCACACGGTACAGCGGGGTTTTGGTTTGTCACTATCTATTTGCATCTTGTTGCAGTGCCGCTAACCCTTTGGGCGTAATGCGATAACCGTCACGGAGAAGGCCCGCTGGTTTCACTAATCCAAGTTTACGAAGCCGCTTGGCGATCCTGTTAGTGAAGGTTGGAGCCATCGGTGTCAGTGGCATACCAAAGCCCTTTACGATGTGGACGTAGGTTTTCTTGCGGCCATCGGACAGGATATCAAGAAACTTTGATTCTTCATCCGTCAGTTGGTAGTTGGTCACCATGCCACTGCCTCCGTAGGCTCAAGCTGACCATTTTCCCCCACATCGTAGCCCAGAGAGGCGTAGAATCTGCGAAGATGGTGTTCGCTAGCATGTAACCCCAGGCGAATTGCCTCTATACGCGCCTCCAACCTGGGGTGTTGCTCGGCTCTCTCCAGTGCCGCTTTAGCCTCAATAATCTTGTCCGCTTTTGTACCGACATACACATGCAGCCGTTTGCCGGGCTTGGGTTCTCCGTGCATAGGGCAAGGTTCGTTTACGCTGTGAATGATGCACATCTTGGGTGTTTTCGTCGGCTTGTCCTTGTCCCGCCAGTACTCTTGTCCTGTACATACCTGGCTATCTGTATCCTTCAGTTTCGCTTCCAGGCGGGCTATGTCATTGAGCCGCCGACGTATTGTCTCCTCACAACTAGCTGCTATGGTCAGTAGTTGGTCAAAATCCAGGTTGTCCATAGGTTTGCTCCTTGCTCAATTGTTGCTCATCTGTGATGTGCTTGTTCATACTTGGTGGAGCCATTAGTAACAATAGGTATCAACCGTTGCCCCACTAGAATCACGGAGATAGGCACAGTCCCCCGTGTTGTTCCAAATAGCCGACCCGCTACCATAACTGAGACTGCACCACTCCGGGTGGTCTTCATTCGTATAAATTCTGCAAAGTTCCCCAGGCATCATAGTGAGGTTGGGAAACGTGAACACGTAGTTAGCTTCATCGCGCAGTGTCCAGTTTTCCAGTTGAACGGACTGCTGACCATCGTTATAAATCTCAACGTATTCGTCGGGTTCACTGCTGCCAGCCCCATCATAGAAAATATCCGTAATAGCAATGTTCCCTGGTCTTGGCGTTGCTGTGGGGTGAGGTGTCCAGGTAGGCGGTAACGTGATACGGGGCGTATTCGTGGGATCGGGCGTATTCGTAGGATCAGTCGTCGGTGTTGGAGTAGCTGTGGCAACTGCGCCGATCTTTTCGACTAAAAGATCGTAGGTGTCACTGCTCCAGCTTGTATCTGTCAGGTTGGTCACTCGGATGTAATAATACCCACTGTGAACTGCTTGCCATTCAACCTTACTGGCAAATCCTCCACCACCGTCGTCGTCATACACAACCCGGTTGCCATCCTCATCAAAAACTTCCAGGTAGGTATCCACACCTGACAAATTGCTGGTGACTGCCTGGTAATTCTGTCCCAACTGAACATAGAAAGCAAACCAATCCTCGTCACTGCCCGAAGGGACAAAGTTGGCGTTCGTGGCATTGGCCGAGGCTACCACAGGAAAGATAAAAGCTGTGCCTCTGGAGTTGTTTGGCTCATATCGATCCGAGCCTGGCTGAGGTGTGTTGGTCGGTGTTGGGAAAGGCGCAGTGCCCGGCGTTAGGGAAGGCATGATGATCGGTGTTGGGGTTGAAGATGGTTGCTGAGTAGGGGTAGATGTGACAGCAAAACCAACTTGTGCAATTAACAGATCGTAGAGATTGTTATTTGGACTGTTGACGGCCAAATTGCTCACTTTGACGTAATAGTACCCGTCATAAGCTGCCTGCCACTCGATCTTACTAGCAAATCCCCCGCCGCCGTTGTCGTCATATGCGACACGATTAACATTCCCGTCAAAAAGTTCCAAGTAGGTGTCCACGCCCGATAGGTTGCTGGTGATTGCCTCGTAATGCCGCCCTGACTTGACGTAGAAAGCAAACCAGTCCTCGTCGGTATCGGTAGGGACAAAATTGGCGTTCCTGGCATTGGCTGAGGTCGTTACAGGAAAAAAGTAGGCTGTCCCTCTGGTGTCGTTCGACTCGTATAAATCTGGGGGTGGCGGCGTCGGTATAGTCTTGATCACCATCGGAAGGAACACGACGTAGCTTGCATCAATCTCGTAGGTCTGCCCATCGGTTGTGATGACAATCGTGCCATTTCGGTCCGTGCGCAGCACCCTTGCGCCAGCCGCTTGCAGTCTGTCTAGCGTTTCTTGTGTGGGATGCCCGTAGGGGTTTCCATCCCCAACAGAAATGACGGCCACTTCAGCCCCCACTGCCTCAAGAAATGGGGCACTAGAACTATACCGGCTCCCGTGGTGGGCTACCTTGAGTATGTCTGCTTCCGTCCATAATTTCAGAGTTCCTGTGTCCGTGATGACTTGCTCGATGTTGCTGCTAATGTCACCAGTAAAGAGAAAGCGCATATCACCGTAGACGACCAGCATAACCACCGAGTTGTCGTTTTGGTCCAAACCCAAGGTCCCTTGCGTTTGAGGGTTCAAGACAGAGGTCGTGATGGATCCCCAAGAGTAGATTTGCCCCGCTTGTGCTGGCGTCGGCGTAAGCCCCCGTGTTTTGGTCTCTGTGATAAATTCCTGGTAGGTCAGGCTTGTGTGGTGTCGTCCGTTGTAGACCACGGATTCCACAGGAATATCTGATTGCAACACGTCAATCAACCCGCCCACGTGGTCAGCATCACCGTGAGTCAGGATCATCACTTCAATGTCGTCTATGCCTTCCTGCTGAAGGTAGGCCACGAGGGCAGGACCAGCTGCACGTGGACCGCCGTCTATGAGAATGTCGGTATCATCGGAAGCGTGTAGCAGGATGGCATCTCCTTGTCCTACGTTGATGTAAGAGACCTGGAGAAAGTCTGCCCATTGTGCATAGGTCGAACTGAGGAACAGTATCAGTAAGACTAGGATCAAGGCTACGATCACGAGGCCCCTGTTTTTTGATGGTAGTTGACTTGTCTTTTTAGTCGTCATCGCGCAGTATCTCATCAACCTCTCGAAACAGCGCCGCACTTTTCTCTCGTTTCGCTTTGATTGCCTTGGCGATCCTCACGTCAGTCTCCTTGCATCGTGGGCACTCTTTCACCTTATCCATAACAAGGCCACAAATGACACTGTTGTCAGCCTCGCCCGTCACAGCAATGATGACGGTGATCTCGTGGTCGCGGTATTGCGACAGGTGTGCGCTCAAGTCCAGGTCGCCAAGCTGCCAGCCGCCGGTCTCGCTGGGGTAGTGTAGTGGGCCGCGAAGGACTTTTGCGCCTGTTTCCTTGACAATGAGTGCTAGTTCGTCAGCGTTAGATTGATGCAGAAAGTCCATCGGGGTTTCCTCCCGTGATATTGAGTAGGCCACACCGGGGATGCTCCAGGGACGAACCCAGGGAACATCCCCGGAGGTAGTCAATAGACTACCTGGGCCATATATGCCCGGCCCTGGAACTCAATATGAGTCTACCCAGGGCGCGGCCAGGACCGAGCCACGCCGTCTTTCTATGCCTCGGCCTAGCAGAGCAGCACCACCTTGGGTTGCTTACCCCACTCGGCATTTCCGGCTTGCGGCTCTTTTTCAGAGTATGGAAAGTCGTGGGACGCCACAATACGAAATCCGTTGTTGTTGTTACGATTGTTCGGATTCCTGTTGTTCCGGTACGCGCAGCGCACATTCCTCTGATTGTTGTTGAACGCACCCCCGCGAACCACCCGGCGACCTTTTGGCCCGGCCCTGCACAAAGAGCAACCACAAAAGTTGCTCTCAAGTGCCAACTGTCTGTTTGATCCACCCACCTAATAACCGTCCTATCTCAGCAACCATCCTTGCTGCGTGACGATATTGTCCCCTAGAAAGCCAATCCCACCGAGATACCAGTCGTAGGTAATGACGTACTTTGCTCAATGCTACGTCGGCCTGGCGCAATTTTTCCAACCGAGCTTGTCCCCGGCAACCGTTGGCTTCCAGAACGCACTCGTAAAAGTCCAGAGCCGCGTCTTGAAGTCGCTTGGTAGTGATAAAGCGTTGACTGCGGGGAAAATCCATTGTGCGGGGAATCAGCCAATCTATAAAATCAAAAGTACGGGTAAAGATGACCATTTCTCGACTCATTGACAAACTCCACAAAAATATGGGTGAGCAGGATTCAATGGATCATATCTGGTGCGATGATGGGCTGGGCCAAGAGAATGGCTTGGCGCAATCCCCAGGTATCGCCATAGCGGACGTGGTTAACCCACCCTTGTACAGAAACGCCCACTCGTTCTATGGGAATCTCACTGGCCGTGTAAGACGTTAGCAGAGCTTTGAAGCGACGACGAAAATTGATACCCTTGCGTCGTTTGAGCTGTCGCTGTGTAGGGAAAACGACAAAGCCAAGGAATGGCACCCCTTCGGTGACAGGATGCGGATGGGCCTGTTTCTTATGGATTGTCAAACGCAAGTGTCCCAAACGTTCTATCGCTGCTTTCTGCCAGGCCCACAAGGTAGCCTTGTCGTTGGCGAAAAAGAGGCAGTCATCCACGTAGCGCAAATATCCGCCGCGTTGCTTACAACAACGCAGTTCTCGCTTAACAAAGTGGTCAAAAGGGTCCAAGAAACAATTAGCCCAAAACTGGCTAGTCAAATTGCCTATTGGTAAACCTCGTGGGCGATTGGCGGCCAGCAGATCGTCACCAGGGAACCAAGCCATCTCGTATTCGTCGTTGAGGATACCTGTACCACTTTCCAAGATGCGGTCTACCAACCACATTGTCTCGGGATCGATAATGACGCGGGCAAGGGTTTGTCGTAGAATGGCATGGTCGATACTGGGAAAGAAACGGCAGATGTCGATGGAGAGGACATAGCGGTAGCGACGGGCAAATTCCTGGCAGCGGTCCAGTGCCCGATGTGTACCTTTGCCTACTCGATTGGCGTAGGAATCAAAAATAAAACGGCGCTCGAACATTGGCTCAATGAGATTGCACAAGGCGTGATGAATCACCCGGTCACGAAAGGGGGCAGCGGAGATCAACCGCCGTTTGGGGTCGTGAATGTAGAAGGAGTAGTAGGGACCAGGACGATACGTTTTGTTCTCGAGTTCTTGTTGCAGTTGCAGCAGGTTGTCTTCCAAGCGAAACTCAAAGCTAGCAGCCGGGACGCGCCCACGTTTACCCTTTGATGCTTTGCGCCAGGCTTCATAAAGGTTGTCCCAGGTGTAAATTTTGTCGTAGAGATCGTTCATCGTCTATTCTCCCCAAAAATCGTCAATCGCGGCTGTGCTCCGCACAGTTTCAACTCCTGGGGGAGGAATTCTCCTCCCCCAGACCCCCTCCTAGAGTTCAGATTATTCCGAGTATCAGAGATCAGAGGTGTCAGAGTCCAGAGATAAGACGGGGGACGCCACAATACGAAATCCGCGGTTGTTGTTACGATTGTACGGATCCCTGACGAACCGGACCGCGCAGCGCACATCCCACAGATTGTAGTAGAACGCACCCCCGCGAACCACCCGGCGACCTTTGCCCTCCAGATCATTATCGTCTTGGTAATTCTCGTAATTGTCCTCCCACTTTGTTCTGCACCATTCCCGGACGTTCCCACTCAAGTCCTCTATTCCATAAGGACTGATACCATTGGGAAAACATCCCACGGCGCTCGTTGCGTTAATATTAGATTCATTGTAATTTGCACAGTTTGGATCGGGATCATTTCCCCAGGGATAGATACGCCCATCTGTTCCTCGTGCAGCTTTTTCCCATTGCGGCTCGGTAGGTAAGGTAATCTCTTTGTCTGAACCAAGTTCTCCACTTTGGCGCAATTGTTCTGTCAGCCAACGACAGAAGGCTATTGCCTCGTACCAACTCACTCCCACCACTGGATGGTTAGACAAATTGAACGGTTCTCTGTAATAATCTGGTCCTGCTCGGTTTTTCTTCTCCATCCACCCTGCCTTGGTCCAGTATCGCCCTTTCTGATAACCTTTGGCCTCCACGAAGGCAGCGTATTGGGCATTTGTAATGGGATAACGACTGACACGATACTCTTCTGTGACATATTGGAGATTTTCATCACCCATCAGAAACGGACCAGCAGGAACCTCACACCAAATAATATCCGGTAGCCCAGTGGCAGGGGTCACGCCAACACCAGGCCGTGGGTCACCCAACCGGGCCAGAACACGGCCAGCGGCGGCACGTAGCGGTGGCTTGACCTTGCCCCTCTGAAGTGTCTTTACCAATACCTGGACCACTTTTTGCTTACACTCAGATGTCACACCACCCGGCCAGGCATCTGCCACAGCTTCCCCGGCCAAGACCGCTGCTTGACCAGGTTCTCCAGGTTCGGGTTTGGTTTTCAGAATTGCTTTCACTACGTCGCTGGATACTTCTTCCCATTGCTGTACCACGCCCAAGTGCCCGATGGTCAGCAGAGACACTTCGCGCCAAGCCGCTTGGCCCACGTGGGATGTCAAAATGTCCACGATAGGCTTGATGTTCCGCTGTCCCAAACGAGTGATCCCCACTGCCGCCAGATATTCCTCAAAGGTAAGATGGATAAAGCCGTATTGCCCAGCCCCTCGCTCCAAGAGTAAGGCCGCGTGTCCGCGTACATCGTCCATAAACTGCTGTACGGCTCGTTCCGGGTCCTCTTCTCCCCGTTCCTGGTAAATCTCAATCAGCTTGCGTCGTAGGTCACCTTGCTTTACGAGCCCAACGCCAGGACTGACCTCGTGCATCCAAAGTGCCAGTGGGGCCAGGATACGTACTGTTTCCATAACGTCCAAGTCTCGTGTGGGAGGTCGTCCCAATCCTCGCGCCCGGTTCCAACTGGAGAGTAGGGTACGCACGTATTGATCGTACAGCTCGACCCGGCGTTCGGGTAAGGTGATGCCCTGACGCTTCATTAGGGCCAGGATAGTCAATAGAAGAGGATTGGCTGCCAGCCCCCGTACTCCAGGGTTATGGCTTATAGCTTGTGCTAGTTCCTGCCGCTCACGCTCTGCCTCACGTACCGCCACCAGGGTATCTCCTCCCCGTGCTTCACTTTCCATCGCCGAGGTCCACTTGGTGGTAAACACCTCGATCTCCTCATCGCCAAAGTCAACGAGTGTACACTCAGCCAGTCCCTCTGCCACTGGACGTACCTGGCGGTAGCCAACGATGCGGCTGGTGAGAAGGAAACGGTTACCTGCTTGGCGATGGAAGGTGTAGAAGTGGAGGACCTGATCGACCACTGTCTGTCGTAGCGCAGGGTCCTTTACCTCATCTAGCCCGTCCAGCAACACCAGCACACCACCCTGCTTGAGAGCTTCCTCCAGCATTGCGTCGACAGGCAGGTCTGTTCCCAGATTGTGAAGATAACGGGCAATGAAATCATCCAACCGCACATCTTTTTCTGCTAATGCATTGGCATAGGCAGAGAGGGGAACTAACACTGGCAACCGAACTTTTGCGAGGCCCAATTCTCCATCAGACCCCGTTGCCAACCGCAAGGCCAGGTACTTGAGGAACGTGGTTTTTCCAGAACCAGGATCGCCCAAAATGATGAGACCGCCATTCTTTTGGAGAAGGCTCAAAACTGGTTGAGGTTTACTCAGCCGTTCGCCGATGTCGACTTGTTCTTCGTCAGACACCTTGCGGCCTGCTAGATGCAGTTGGCGTGTCCAAGTCTCCCCTTCGGGCATTTCGACACGGGCTTTGAGGTCTACGTACATATCTACAAGCGGCAGACGCAGGGGCACTCGGTCGGAGACCCCCATACCCTTAAAGTCGAGGTATCGATAACGGTCCACCAGATAGGTGAGATAGCTTTTGGTGGCCTGGCGCAGGTCTTCAGGTAGTGGACGGCGACGGATGGCCTGCCATAACAGATCGGGGTCTGCTATGACGATGTCGCCATGCACGTCACCACGAACTGCAACTTGACCAGCAGCCACACTATCATGTGTAGCGACTGTGGAATCTTTAATTTTTGTGCGTTCTCTTGAGGTCTCTTTAGCACTCCGCCGCCAAAAGAAGCCGACCAACGTAGTGATCCCTGCAACGACCCAAAGCACCAACTGTATCAGGTCTGTGGCACCTTGGATTAGGTCGCTGTTAGTGCCCACAAAAGTCAAGAGAGAGGGTAACCACCATCGAGCGGTGATAGCCAGAACAACCAACGCCACAACTAGTAATACAAGCACAAACCATCGATTTATATTTTTCACTAGTTATTCTCCCCCTCACTTTTTATTCGTGATGTGAATACCACCGTGTACATCGCCACCTACGGCTACTTGACCGCCTACCACTCCACCGTGGGTTGCCACCACCGCATTATCCTTGGCTATGATGGTCGTACTACTACCAACGTCGATGTCTTCATCGGTCTCGTTTTCCCACAACTGCCCATCCCTGAAGCGCATAAAGAGCACTGGCACGGCAGCATCGGGTCGTTTGACTGTTAGTAATATACTGCGGGCCTCGTTCATGGCACAGTCCACAGTTCCGTGATCTGCCAGTCGCTGGTAAAAGGCCAGACTCAACTCTTGCGCTGTCTGAATATCAACAAAATCCTGCATAGCGACAACAGCCGGAACTCCAATTTTGACTAACCTGGGACCAAGCCCTCGGAAGGCGGCGGCTGTGGAGGTAGTAGCCGTCTCACAGGAGGCGAGGAAAATGAGGCGAGGACGAACTTGCTCAGACTGTCTGGTGAGCATTTCAATGAAGGCTGTATCGCGCACTACGTCCGTATCGCCCTGGTCATCTTGGAGATAGAGAACGGTCTGTTTTCGTTTCTTGTTAAACCTTCCGTGTCCCACGTAGTGTAGGATGTGGTAGCCATTCTGTAAAGCTTTCTCAATGCTCTTTAGTGTCACAGGTGGATCGAGAAAGGTCAGCTCCACTTCGCTCTTGTCTATCTTGGAGAAAGCTTCTGTCAAGATGTTTCGCTCTGTGTCCACGTCCAGTGGGGCCATATTGTAGTCTTCCAGGTCATCAGGGTTGGAGATCACGGCCAGGACACGGATGGGGCGTTCTTTGACTGCACCACCCCATCGCCCCGATACAGCCAGGTAACGGGAGAAAGGGGTATCAGCGTTGGCAGATATGGTTACATCACCTTCCCTCAATAGTTCCCAGGGAAGTGTGTGGAGTTCGGGGGCATCCTCGTCAATGCGGAGGCGTATACGGCGTTGATTGGACTGACCTCGGGCCTGGTTCCAGGCAGTGCGGAGGGCGTTGCTGGCAAAAAGAGCCTGACTGAGTTTGTAACCATCCTCATCTTGGTCTCCAGTAGAAGTCCAGGGAAGGATGTCGCAGGAGAGGAGGCCGTGAAAGTGTTGTTCATCACCAATGGTCATTTCCACAGGGTATTCCTCGTCCCTGCGTTGGAGGATACGTATTTCCAGATCGAGAAAGTTGTTCATTCGGTTACTCTCCTATACCCAGGTCACTTGAAAGCATCAGTGCGGGTGCGGGACTGTCCTTCAAGAACCAGGCCGATAGCGCAACGGGCAATCTTGGCCCTCGCCAGTCTTGTGCCTGTAAAAGTATGTGACGTGCCCGCTCATCATCTTTCGTTTGCGCTTTTCAACGATGGCACCGCAGCTTGGGCAGGTTGCTACGTCTGGCGAGTCTGGGCCAGCCGATACTGTCTGTTCATTTACTTGTGCTTCTCGCATACTAGTATCTCGATAACCTCAAAAATCGTCAATCGCGGCTGTGCTCCTCACAGTTTCAACTCCTGGGGGAGGAAGTCTCCTCCCCCAGACCCCCTCCTAGAGTTCAGATTTTTCAGAGTGTCAGAGATCAGAGTTGTCAGAGTCCAGAGATAAGACGGGGGACGCCACAATACGAAATCCGCTGCCGTAGTTACGATTGTCCGGATCCCTGTAGTACCGGAACGCGCAGCGCACATACCTCTGATAGCGGTCGAACGCACCCCCGCGAACCACCCGGCGACCTTTGTCTTCCAGATTGTTGTCGTTCTGGTAGTTCTCGTAATTACCCTCCCATTTTGTCCGACACCATTCCCACACGTTCCCACTCAAATCCTCCGCCCCGTAAGGACTAATTCCACCAGGAAAGCATCCCACTGCACTTGTCGTACCAATACCAGTATCACTGTAGTTTGCACGGTTTGGATCAGGATCGTTTCCCCAGGGATAGATACGCCCATCTGTTCCTCGTGCAGCTTTTTCCCATTGCGGTTCAGTGGGCAATGTGACCTCTTGGTCCGCACCAACCTCCCCACTTTGGCGCAATTGTTCTGTCAGCCAACAACAGAAAGCTATCGCTTCGTACCAACTCACTCCTACTACTGGGTGATTGGGCAAGTTGTACGGATCACCGTAATCATTCGGCCCCGTCCATCCTCTTGCCTCTTTTTCTTTCCACCCATCCTTGGTCCAGTACCGCTCTTTCTGATAACCTTTGGCCTCCACAAAGGCGGCGTATTGAGCATTGGTGATGGGATAGTGACTGACCTTGTAATCCAGGGTGATGGTCTCGTTGAGATGTTGTGGTTTTTCACGGTCTATAGCCATATCATCATCGTCGGTGCTGCCCATCAGAAACGGCCCTGCGGGAACCTCGCACCATACAATATCCGGTAGACCAGTGGCTGGATCATTACCCATTCCAGAGCGTGGATCACCCAACTTGGATGAAAGCCGCCCCGCCAAAGCACGAACGGTTGGCGTCACTCGCTCATTACCAAGACTGTCTGCAAGTGCTAAGGCAATATTATGTCGAGTCGTTTCTCCAGCCTCGGCACCCCCCTCTGTCAAGCAACGGGACGCCATGACAGGGTTAACGGGCATCATCTTTTCCAACAGTGCTGAGGCATCTATCTCCATCCCGGCTAACAGAATGACTGTTTCTTCCCAACCTGATGGCTCCCACCAACGGTCAGGCGGCCAATATCGTTCCAGCGATTCACCTGCTCTCACCTGCCGTCCCATCTCGCGGGCAGCGAAATACTCCTGAAGTAGTTGGTGGTAAAAACGTACAGTGGAATCACTTGCATCCAATAACGTAGCACTGCTTGCCAGATATAACAACCTCCCGGCGTCGCAGTCCAATGAAGTAGCATAGAGACAGTCAACAGCCCACGCCCGTTCTACCGTCGTCCCGCGCCCTCGGCTTGTCTGCATCGCATAGGCCAGCGCGGCCAGACCATCCTTCTGGCACTCCGCCGTGATCCAGTCCTGTGGATGTCGTTTTTCCTCCCGATTCAGCAACGTATCCACAAAGGCGGCGAACAGCTTGGCGCGGTTAGCTGGCAATTCACCACCCGCACCAGCATATACTTGGGCTGTCATTAGCAACAGATATGGATTGCATCCTAGCGATAACAATTGTGGTGGTTCTTTCCGTATACGCTCCCACAATCGGTCTTGAGTACCGCTGGTTTTGGCATACACGTTTTCGGGCATCTTTTCCGCAGTCCAGAACTCCTCCCACGTTCCCTCTGCCTGTTGCCAAGTGTCCCATAGGTCATTTACATCATCACCCGCCAGCCCCCAGAACAGCCGCTCTCCCGCCGTCTCGCCCAAGTAGTTGTGCAGAAAATCACGGATGCGAGTCTCATCTAGCGGCGACACCTCAACCTTTTGTAGTTTCTCCAGCTTGACCACGTAATCCAGTTCTCGGCAAGTGACGACCACACTATCGTCAGGGTATTGGTCAAGCACATTGCGAATACGGCCTACCCGCTCGGCGTAACCAGTTTGAGGCATCTCGTTGAGGCCATCTAGGAGTAGAATTAGTCGCCCCGATGTACGGTAGGTTTCCAAGTGAGGAGCAAGTGGTCCCAAGTGGTGGGCCAGATAAGTGTCAAAGGGACCGTCATCGGTGTAGCCACCCAAGGGCACCAGCAAAGGAAGCGGGGCTTTGGCATCTTCTCTGGCATCCTCGGCATAGTCACAGACCAGCCGCCACAGGGTAGTCGTTTTTCCTGAACCTGGATCACCCAACAGGACGATGCGGCGATGTTCTACCACGGCTGCCCGTAGGTCATCCACCTTTTCCCGCTTCACCTCGGTCCGCTCACCAAAACCGTGATCTGTCAGTTTCGCAAACTCTGATGGAATGAAAGGCATCGGTAGATCAAGACGCGGGCCATTCTTGACAGCGGCGCGGACCTCGGCAATTCCGGCCAATGGAGTATAGTGGTCACGCCAGTGCTCGTAGCTTTTCAGTAGACTGTCCAGGTAGGCAAGTTCTTTATCTCGGACATTCTCACCCTGCACCATAACGGTGATATCGCCGTGAACATCTCCACCTACGGCCACTTGCCCGGCAGCTATCCCTCTGTGGGTCGCCACCACCGCACCCTCCTCGGCCTTGATAACAGTGCTATGATCGCCAATGACGTTGGCATCTCCGACAACAGCGGTGCTGTCCTGGTCGACTTGGGCTATGTGGTCCCCCTTAGCTTGTTGGTTGGTAGGGGTTGAATCGTTTTCCATAAGGTTTCTCATTTAGGGTTGAGGTTGGTCATTGTTCAAGTCTCTATACCCAGGTCAATTGAAAGCAGCAGCACGATTGTGGGCATTCTGACAGCCACCCTACCATTATACTTATCTCTGCTATAATGCAAAACCGCCCCGGCTGTCAGATCGGGACGGTCATTTCCCTACGAAATTGCTACCCACTATTTATCGAAGTGGGAAGTGGTCACCGAAATCATGTTCTAGTACATAGAACATTAAAAGTGGCATCTACGAGGTAAAAAAGTAACTTCCGCTTGTTGTCACAGTTTTGAGATGCTAACATCTGAAATTTGCGACAACTTGCATCAAATTGACCGATTTCGACTTGCAACAGCAGATTTATCTGCCGTAACTCTGGCTTTGTTCATAAAACTAGACTGAGACCGGAAGTTACTTTTTACCATCAAAAAGAGCACTTTTAAGGTTCTATGTAGTATATTTTCCGGTTCCATTGGCCCTCTTGATAGGTAAGGGTACCAATATACCCAAGAGTGCCAAGGATTACCTTTGGGCACCTAGATTCCCTTGTCTGCATTTCCATTTCAGGAGGTAGGTTTTTTTCTGTCAGGTTATGGCGGCGGCTCCAAGTCTCCAGTAAGGGCATACTGAGACTCAAAGCCTTGTCCCGCCAATGATGTACCCTCAGAACAGAAGCCACAACCTCACGATCCAGACCAATATCAGTAACAAGCACGCCCCGTATCCCTTGACTGGGTCGAATGATGCAAGGTCAACTTCTCGCAATTTCATCGCAAAACAGTCAGTCATCGCCTTTTCTCCTTCATAATTGTGGCGTGGTTCAAGTTAGATAGACACTTTTTTCAAGACCCTTTTATCAGGTTGTCTAGCAGTTCGGATTTTTCTCAGCCAGCAACCCACAAGCGGGAATTTGGAGGGTTTTCACACCCTTTTGAGCCAGTTTTTGCACCAAA
>JAAEPW010000119.1 GCA_024232355.1 Chloroflexota bacterium
AGTTTCTGGGACCTTGACGGTAGGCTGTTTGATTCCGAGCCAAGCTACTTCAACCAGCACGGGGGAGCTCCTGGTGATCGACGCGGCGCCGGTCAGGTTCTAGATGAACATGCCCAGCGCGGTTGCGGTTCCCTGAAGTCCGGTGATGGCGACGCTCTGTGGCACAAGGACATTCGCCAGTCGGCCGCGAAGAGCGACTTCGCCGCCGCGGCTTGGAACGAAACCGCGTTCATCCTCGATGAGATCATTTGGGAGTTGGGAACGGCCGGCATTGGGCGCGGCGTGGGAGCTAGTTTCCAGGTCGTCAAAAGCGGATGGGTTTGGGCCAGGAAATCGCAAATCGTTTTCCGGCACGGTGATACAACGATTGCCGTAAGTGACGATCTGGTTCAGAAGTTCTGGAAGCATGAAAGGGGCCTTGGCAAAAAGCCGTCCTCGCTGAATGATATTGGCAAGGCCATACAACGGCGAATCGATGATTCGTCATGTACGCCACGATTTGCTGGGGCAAGGAGATTGGTCCGCTCTTCGCTACCACAGCTCCCAAGGACTTTCGCACGTGAATTTGATGGCCCAATCCGTTTCCGCACGTTCAAAGCCGGCGAGAACGTATACCGGTCACCTTGGGTCCCCAATGAGCTTCCGGCAAACCCCGGCTCGTGGTTTGGGACTCGCGCAACGTCAACGAAGCAAGGTACGGATTCGATGCTCCAGATCACGAAATGGAACAATCCCAATGAAGTCCTGCGGACATACGAGTTCACTCAGGACGTTACTGTCTACTACGGCAAGGTGAAGGGCGGCACCGGATATCAGGTTTTGTTTCCCAAGAACGTTACGCCCGGTGACACCTTGAAATACCTCGGGGAGGCGTCTCTGAAATGAGCAGGCCGATTCACGATCTACTTCGACAAACAAGTGAGCTATTGAGCGAATGTGGCTGGGACGACAAGTCATTCTGGTTTGAGGATCGTAGTGAGGCACTGCGAAAGGCAGAAGAGGGCACTGGCGAATTCCTGGCAATCCTGCAAGATCTAGATCGTGCAGTGTCTGGCATGGGCTCGCTCACAGATCTTCCTCTCGCACCGAAAACTGATCGAATGACGATTCAGGAGGCACGTGACAAGCAGTGGGAACTAGCTGAGGCACTCGGAGACGCCATCGACGAATTGATGCCGTCTGATTGAACAATCGCGTGGCAGAACAGGGGCCACGGCGTATGGGGGTCGCACCTTCTCCCCAAGGCCAACCCCAACCGTCTGTCCAACCTGGTGGGAATCAACAGCAGAGCACACACACAGGTTACGAATGCTTGGAATGCGTGGAAACGGTGTTTGAACGGTAGGGCGCCAACGCAGGCTGAAGTTATGGGACAAGCGTTGCGAACTGACGAATTGTTTAGAGAATCATGGGTATTTCCGAAATGAGCGATTCAACCTTGAGAACCAAAGGCGAAGTTCTTGCTCTACTGCGTAAGGTACCTGCTCCGCCTGAAGATTCGTTGCCGGCCGGTGCAAGTAATGCCGCCCTTCAGGACGCTGAGTCGACCAACGGGATCTTGTTTCCTCCAAAGTTGAGGGATTGGCTGTCGACCTCAAATGGTGCGTGCGTTGGTCCGGGGGGATTGGTCGGCATTGATATCAATCGTGATAGTCATGATTTGGCTGCGATCTTCGATAACTACCCGATATGGAGGGACAAAGGCTGGATACCCGTAGCCGGGGATGGTTGCGGAAACTATTACGTTGTGGCGACTCGGAACGACTACGGTGCCGGGGAACCAGTGCTGTTTGTTGATGCTAATGAGACGCCAGACGAGCCAGCGTTCATTGCTGCTTCCGACACTTGGTTGTTCTTGAAGTTCCTGCTCTCCAAAGAGGTTGGCGAATCTCGCTGGCCATTCAACGAAGCAGAAGTAGTGACTTCGGACCCAGACATCGTTTCGTTTGAAAATGTCTGCTTCCCGTGGAATGCATGACGGCACGGGGGTCGACTCTTGACAGTTGACACAATCCTGCCTTTGGGGTCAGCTCTTGACTCTTGACAGAACTGGCAAGTGTCAAGAGTCGACCCCCGTGCCATGGGCATCTGCTTCGCCGCCGGCACGCCCGTCTTGATGGCCGACGGCACCACCAAGCCCATCGAGACCCTCCAGCC
>JAAEPW010000120.1 GCA_024232355.1 Chloroflexota bacterium
CCAGGGCGACGTTGTCGTTGACCAGGTTGCGGTTGAAATAGACGGAAGAACCGTCTTGCCAGTAATCCTCAAAGTAACAGCCGCCGCCGTCGCCGCCGGCCCAGTTGCGCTGCAATTCGTTGTCCGTCAAGTGCCACGTCGAGCCATAGTCGACATAGTCGTCCATAAATAGCCCGCCGCCATCGTCCGTGGCGATGTTGTCGTTGATCTGGTTGCCCGTCATCCACATGGTCGAGCCTTCGTCAATAGAGTACATATAGATGCCGCCGCCATCATAGTCGCTACTGCTGCTGATGACGTTGCCGCTGACGACATTGTCCTGGAACCAGACCCGGCAACCATACTCGGCCTCGTACATATAGATGCCGCCGCCATTGCCGTCCACGGCCAGGTTGCCGGTGACGGTGTTGCGGTTGATCTGCACGTCGCCGCCATAGTAGCAAAAGTACGAATCTCCCAGTACCGCGCCGCCGCCATTGCCGCCAGATTGATTGCCCTCGATGCGGTTGTCGTTCAGGTAGGCCGTGCCGCCGTAATCGGTTATATAACCAATCCAAACTCCACCACCGGCACCATCAGCCGTGTTGCTGATGATGGTATTGTTGTTGAAATAGGCCAGGCCGCCGTCGTAAACCAAATAATCTATGTACACTCCGCCGCCGTCGCTGCCGGACGAGTTGCTGATGACGCTGTTACGGCTAAAAGAGGCCCCCGCGCCATCATACGCGAAATAGCCGGCGTAAAAGGCGCCGCCATAACCGCTGGCGCTGTTGTTGAAAAACTCATTGTTGTCCAGATATGCCATAGAGCCATACTCGGACTCGTAAAAATAGACCGCACCGCCATAGCCCGAGGCGGCAGTATTGCTATAAAAGCGACTGTCGCTCAAGCTAAAGTAACAGCCCTCGCCGCAATAATCGTTATAAAGAGCGCCGCCATTCCCGTTGGCATAGTTTTCCTGGAACAGGCTGTCGTCCAATATGGCCCGCGACCCCTCATAGACGTCGTCCAGGTAAAATCCGCCTCCATTCCCGCCGGCCCGGTTGCGGATGAACTGCGTGTGGTCGGCCAGCATAGAGGGTTCCTGGTTGGGCCAATAGTTGTAATAACTACCGCCCATATACAAGCCGCCGCCGGTACTGCCGCTAGTATTGCTGATAAAGCGCGCATAGCTCAAGGTCACCTGGCCGTTATAACTGGGGCCACCGCTAAAGTAGGCCCCTCCGCCGGAGCTGCTGGCAGTGTTGGTCATAAAGTCGGCGTGGGCAAGCCCAATCCGCGACTGCTCATTGATATCGCTGACGTACAGCCCGCCGCCGGTACTGCCGCTAGTGTTGCTGATAAAGGTACCATAGTCCAGCAGTAACGTCGAGCCATTATACACGCTGCTGACGTAAAACCCGCCGCCGGAACCGCTGGCGGTGTTGCTGATAAAGTCGCTCCCCGTAAAGTCTACATAAGCGCCGTCGTCTGTGTAGAGGTAGGCCCCGCCGCCGTTGCCGCCGCTGGCCGTATTGCTGATGAACTGGCTGTTTGTGACAATGAGGGTCTCGCCGCCATCACTCAGGCCAAAGTAAACACCGCCATAGCCGCTGCTGGCCTGATTGTCATAGACGTACAGGTTGGGCACCTCTAGCGTGCTGTTGTACTCGACGTACATATAAGCTCCGCCATAGCTGCCGCTGGCGGCCTCGTTGCCCGTGATGTGCGTGTCGGGCAGAGATATTGTCGAGTTATAGTCTGCGTACAGGCGAGCCCCACTATAAGAATTGGCGGTGTTGTCCGCCAGGATTAGGTCGTCTCCGGTGATGTGGCTGCCAGAATAAGTGTACAGATACAAGCCGCCATAGAATCCGCCGGCCAGGTTGTCCCGGAACTCGTTGTCGTAAAAAGTGCTGCTGCTGTTGTATCCGACGTAAACATAAGCGCCGCCATAGTCGTCGCCGGCAGTGTTGCTGATGACCTGGTTGCGGTCAAAGACTCCTTGGGTGTTGTACCCGGCGTAAAAATAGAGACCGCCATAGTCGTCTGTCGCGAGCGTGGCGGCAGTATTGCTCATCACCAAGTTGTCCTGGATGGCAAACTGGCTCAAGTAGCTCACACTGGCATAAAAGCCGCCATAGTTGTTGCCAGAGACATTATAGCTCAAGTCGTTGCCGCTGATGACCAACGTGCCCGAGAGATAGACATCAGCATAGAGGCCAGCGCCGTTATCGCCGCTGGTGTTGGACATTATGTCGTTGGAGGTGATATAGAGGTTGGAGCGGTTATCCAGGTCCGCATATATGCCACCGCCATCCTCGCCAGAGTGACTGTCGTAAATATAGTTGTCATTGATGACAATGTTGCTATCGTCCTCGACGTCCACGAAAATGCCCGCGCCATTGTTGGGGGTGCCAGTGCTGCCATCATAGATGGCAAAGCCGTCCACTGTCACCACCAGTGCTGTTCCTGTGATGACAATGCCCCGCCCCGCGCTGCCGGCATCAATCGTGGTACTGCGGGGCACGCGGCTGCCAAAGCCCGCCTCGTACCCGCCCAGCAGGGTGAGTGATTTGGTGATGACCAGGTTTTCGTCAAAGGTCTCATCGCGCACCTGGATGGTGTCGCCGGGGTTGGCTGCATCGATGGCGGCCTGGATAGTGGCGTGCGTGCCGCCGGAACCCACTGTGATGGTGAGTGCATCCGCTGACTCTGTCACCCGCAAGTCTGTTGTGGCGTCTGCGCCGGGCAACACCGTGTTGGCCTGGCCTGGTGTCAAGCCCATCCCTGGCGGCTGCCACTCGTAGCAGCCCATATCCGCATCGCCGCCTGCCGGTGCTGGCCTGGGAGCGCCATCCAAGTCTATGGCCGGGGCGCTTGACGTGTGGGCATATCCTATCACCGGCGAGGTTCCTGGCAAGTGATAGTCGCTGCTGCCCACAAAGAGCGGGTCGGTGTTCAGATTGTCCACGCCGGACCAGCCACCCTGTACGTCCGAATAGTCGGCGTGCATCGTAAAGCGATCGGTATAGGTGAGCACCTGGGTCTTGCTAAAGGGCGCGCTGTGGCCCCACAAGATGGTGTTGGAGACGTAGGAGGAGGAAGTGATGGTGCCTGTCATCAATATACCATAGCCCGTATTGTTGGCGATGGTGTCGTTGAGGCTGCGGAAATCGGCATTTTGTACCCAGACGCCGACTTGTGTCGTGCTGCCGCCGCCATTGTCGGCCACCAGGTTGTTGATGCTCCAGCCCCACAGCGGATCGATGGGTATGCTGTCATCCGTGTTGATCAGGGCTATTCCGCCGCTGCTCTGCCCGGCGGTGTTGTCCAGCACCCGGTTGCGCTCCAAAAAGTATTGGCTGTCACCATCCCCCTGAATGTAGAGGCCTGCGCCGTTGTTGATGGCTGTGTTGGCTTGGATGAGGTTGTGTTCCAGTACAACCCGCGAAGCGTTAGCCAGTTGGACGCCCAACCCGGCGTGGTCCTTTTGGGCGGCGTTCCCGGCAATGGTATTGTCCACCATGGTTAGCAGCCCGCCTATACTGAGGCTGGCATACATGCCGCCATAGTCGCCGCCGTTGGTGCCGGTGAGATAGGCGGTGTTGCTCAACACCAGGTTGCGGCGGAAATCCACCTCAGCGCCGTTCCCGATATAGTCGAGTTCCAGGCCGCCATAGTCACCGCCCAGCACAACAGAGCTGGTATAGACAACCTGACCATCGAGGAATAGTGACTCGGTGATGCCGGCGCGGTTGTCAATGACCTCGTTATCCCAGAAACGCAGCACAGCACCATCGTCGGGACCATCTATGTACAGGCCACCATAGTCGCCCCCGGCGGTGTTGCGGTTGAACTCGTTGTCGATAAAGTCAAAGTCGCCGCCATCGTCGAGATAATAAACGTAGCAGCCACCATTGTCGCCCAGGGCGACGTTGTCGTTGACCAGGTTGCGGTTGAAATAGACGGAAGAACCGTCTTGCCAGTAATCCTCAAAGTAACAGCCGCCGCCGTCGCCGCCGGCCCAGTTGCGCTGCAATTCGTTGTCCGTCAAGTGCCACGTCG
>JAAEPW010000121.1 GCA_024232355.1 Chloroflexota bacterium
GCACCTTGCCATCTGAAAAAAGGGTGGCAAGGGCAAAACGGTCTGCCCTTGCCACCCTCTCATCCGGGGTGGAGTTTCCACCCGTTCTGTTCCTACCAGCCGCTACTCGGCGCAACAGGGCCAGTTGCTTTCGTCAGACTCATCCTCCGTATACTCGTCTATGACCTTGAACACTACCATATCCCGCATCGGCCTACACGTGATCGCCTGGGTCCAATTTCCCTCCTCGGGTTCTTCACCGTTCAGGCCCCAGTAGGGCACATCCGAGGGACAGTCGGAACTGCCATTGTTGCCCGTGCAGGTGCCGGAGGCAATGCTCGTCTCGCAGCTCGACCCGTTCCATGTGCATGAGGTGATCTCCGCCTGCGGCGTGTCGGGCCGGAAGTACTCTGAGTCCGAATGGCAATGTGTGTAGCAGATCGTGGAATCTACTTTCGGGCACCCGACGACCTTGAGAATATGCGCACAGGGGGTGTCGTAGTCGTCCTCAAAGGGCAAGGACCCCGAGGTGCCGCTTTGGGGTTCGTCTTGATAGAGCACGTTGTCGATATAGTACCACAGATGAATACCATTTGCTCCACCACTGACTTGCCAAGTTCCATTCGCAGACACGACCCCATTGCTGTGCGAAACGGTGGTGATGTCAACGATGGCGGAAACGCCATCACAGGCTCCCTTGTACACAAATTGGGCGCTGCTCATCGTCGGCAGCAGGCTGAGGACGAGCGCGGCCATGAGCGATACTTTCAGACCGATCCTGATTCCACGATTCTTCATGAGCTTCTCCATTCTTGTTCGTGATGTGATTCGCGCCTCTCGGAGCGCCGTTCGCCGGAACTATTCAAATACCGTGCCAATCGGTTCCCATCGGAAGCTCAGCGCGGGGAAAGCCCGTTATCAGAGGATTCGCGACCGGATCCATGGGTTGTTGCTGCTTGATCGTCCCCGGGGAGTGAGAAAGCGGGCACCCATCGGTGGGTAACGGCTTACCCGGTGGCCTCAGCGAC
>JAAEPW010000122.1 GCA_024232355.1 Chloroflexota bacterium
GCGGCAACACGGCGCTGGTGATGGTGGGCAACATCACCTTTGAGGGCAGCGGAACCGATCGCACGGCCACCATCACGCCCACCAACGGGATTACGGGCACCGCCACCATCACCGTCACCGTGGACGATGGCGCACTGAGCGGCAGCGACAGCTTTGTGCTGGCGGTGGGTGATGTCAATGCGCCGCCGGAATTCACCAGCAGCCCGCCATTGACGGGCACGGTGGGAACGCTCTACACCTACGACGTGACGGCCAGCGATCCCGACGTGGACGACACGCTGACCATCACAGCCACCACCAAGCCCACTTGGCTGGCACTGACGGACAACGGCGACGGCACAGCCACTCTTAGCGGCACGCCGACGCTGACGGACACCTACGACGTGGTGCTAGAGGTCAATGATGGGAAGGCAAGCGAGACACAGTCCTTCACCATCACGGTAGATGCTGCGCCGGTAGCAGACTCGTACATCTATCTGCCACTGGTGCTGCGGCTTGGTTCCTAACTGGGACCATAAAGCCCCGTGGGGTTGCTGGCAACAACCCCACGGGGTATAGATACAAGGGAGGAGGGATGTACATGACGTGAAACATAGAGATGTGTGTACAAGTGTCAATTCGAAAAAAATTTCAAAACCCTATCGAATCTAAAAATATGGAGATAAATGATGAAAAAGAAATGGATGCTAGTCAGTGTGTTGGCGCTCGTTTTGGTATTGGTGGGCGGCATCAGCTTGGCTTTAGCCCGAGAGGGCTTGTTCGAATCGCTGCGTGCGCCAAGCGCGCCGTTGGATGACGCGTTCACGTACCAAGGAGAACTGATCCGGGATACGACGCCGGTCAGCGATACCTGTGATATGGCTTTTCGTTTGTATGATGACAGCAGTGGCGGGCTGCAGGTCGGCACTGCCATCACGACCCCGGTGGGCGTGGTAGACGGTCTGTTCACTGTACCGTTGGACTTTGGCGCGACCGCCTTTGCGGGCGAGGCGCGCTGGCTCGAGATCGCGGTGCAATGCCCCGGCGATCCCCTATTCACCGCCTTCCCAGAGCGGCAGGCCCTCACCGCTGCGCCCTACGCGCTCTACGCCAAGACGGCGGGAACGGCCAACAACGCGCCGTGGGCTGGCTTGACTGATGTGCCTGCCGACCTGGCCGATGGCGACAACGACACCACTTACAGCGCCGGGACGGGCATTGAGATTACCAGCGATACCATCACCGTGACCGGTGCGCCGTGGACTGGCTTGACGGGTGTGCCCGCCGGACTGGACGATGGCGTAGACAATGACACCACCTACAGCGCCGGTGATGGCATTGAGATCGCCAACGAGACGATCACCGTGACCGGCGCGCCTTGGGCTGGCTTGACGGACGTGCCCGCCGGGTTTAGTGATGGCGTAGACGATACCGGCGCCAGTTACAATGCTGGCGCCGGCATCGAGATCGCCAGCGATACCATCACCGTCACCGGCGCGCCGTGGGCTGGCTTGACGGGCGTGCCCGCCGGGCTAGACGATGGCGTAGACAATGACACCACCTACAGCGCCGGGGAGGGCATCGAGATTGCCAACGATACCATCACCGTCACCGGCGCACCGTGGAGCGGGCTGACCGGAGTGCCCGCCGGATTTGGCGACGACACCGACGACGTGGACGACGCCGACGCTGACGCTGGCAACGAATTGAACAACTCGATGGCGCTGGTGGGCAACACGTTGTATCTGACCGATACCGGTGGCACGCTCAATGCCGATTTGGGTGGATTGACGGGCGGCGATATCAAGCAGTTGACGCACGATTTCGTGATGGCTTCCGGCGAGAGTGTTTCGGTTGGGGATCTGGTCTCCTTTCTGAATGGTGAAGCTTACAGAGTGTACTCTGATTGGGGCAGCAAGACTGTTTTCAACCCTGGCATGACTGTCGACATCGTCATGGCGGCTTTGTCGGAAACTGATTTCGTGATCGCTTACAGAGATGAGGGTAATTCCTACTACGGCACGGCCATAACCGGCACGCTCAGCGGCGGCAGCCTCACCTGGGGCAGCGAGAGTGTTTTCAACCCTGCCAGCACTAACTACATCGCCATAGCGGATTTGTCGGCGACCGATTTCGTGGTCGCTTACCAGGATCAGGGTAATTCCGGCTACGGCACGGCCATCACCGGCACACCCAGCGGCGGCAGCCTCATATGGGGCAACGAGACTGTTTTCAACCCTGTCTACACCGAATTCATGGACGTAGAGGCTTTGTCAGCGACCGATTTAGTGATCGCTTACTCGGATTGGGGCAACTCTAGCTACGGTACGGTCATCACCGGCATGCTCAACGGCGGCAGTCTCACCTGGGGCAGTGGGGCTGTTTTCAACACTGCTCACACCTGGTTCATCGACATAGAGGCTCTGACGACGACTGACTTTGTGGTTGCTTACAGAGATCGTGGTAGCTCCAGCTCCAACTATGGCACAGCTATCACCGGCACGCTCAACGGCGGCAGCCTCACCTTGGGCAGCGAGACTGTTTTCCACCCTGCCAGCACTAACTACATCGCCATAGCGGCTTTGTCGACGACTGATTTCGTGATCGCTTACAGTGATGATGGTAATTCCGACTACGGCACAGCCATCACCGGCACACTCAGTGGCGGCAGCTTTATCTGGGGCAATGAGACTGTTTTCAACCCTGCCACCACCTCCTACGTCGCCATAGCGGATTTGTCGGCGACCGATTTCGTGGTCGCTTACCAGGATAACGGCAATTCCAGCTATGGCATAGCCATCACCGGCACGCTCAGCGGCAACAGCCTCACCTGGGGCAGCGAGGGTGTTTTCAACCACGCCAGCACTCAATACGTCGCCATAGCAGGTCTGTCGGAGACCGATTTCGTGGTCGCTTACCGGGATAGCGGCAATTCTAGCTATGGCACGGCCCGCGTGGGCAACCGTATTGGTGCGCAGCGACGTCTCATCGGCATAGCCCGCAATGCGGCTACCGGCGGCCAAACCGTCACCGTCATCTTTGATGGGCTTTCCGATGGACATAGCGCGCTGACGCCGGGAACCATACATTACCTGCAAGAAGACGGCACGTGGGATACCATGCCTACCGGTTACCAGATCGGGCTGGCACTTACGGCGACCGAGCTGTTGCTGTATCAAATGTGGGAGATGATGTGGTAGACACAGGGAGACGATGAAAGGAGCTATATAATGAAACGATATAGATTTCTCATACTCTCACTTCTAGGCTTGCTGTTGTTGGCACTCGGCAGCACCACGCTGGCCCAGAACGGGGGGGGCTACATCTTGCGCCGCTGGTCGGCCGATGGCGGCGGCGCGACGTCCAGCCAAGCGGGCGCGTATACCCTGGGCGGCACGGCCGGCCAGTTCGACGCCGGCACGCTCAACGTGGGCACATACACCTTGCACGGTGGCTTTTGGGGCGGTCCGCGCCAGGATACCGAGCAGTCCGGCTCGGTGATCTACCTGGATGCGAACGGCCACCTGGTCATAGACCTGACGGCGGATGGCGCGCACGCGATAACGTTGGTGATCATCGACGGCAACCTGGTCATCGCCGATGCCAGTGGGGTGCTGATCGCCGGGGATGGCGTGACGCAGGTGGATGCCAACACCATCAGCATCCCCTTTGCCAACATATTGGGCCATATCCAGATCAACGGGGCGGGGAACGATGATACCGTCACGCTGGACTTTGGCGGCGGGGCACCGATCCCGGCGGGCGCGGGCGGCGGCGTGATCTTTGACGGCGGTGACGAGGCCACCGCTGGCGACAGCCTGCTCTTGGAGAATATGGGGGCGATGGACAGCATCATCTACAATTATCGCAACCTGACCGACGGCTCGATTCTGGTCGGCAACCGCTTTATCACTTACACCGGGCTGGAACCGATCTTTACCGACGGGCATCCCATCACGGCCACCTTTAACCTGACGGCGACCAACGACACCGCGACCCTGACCGACCTGGGCAACGACATGTCGCGCTTGAGCGGCGACACTTTCGAGGACACCGACTTTGGCAACCCGCAGGCCAATGGCGCCTTGATCTTTAACCTGGGCGACGGGGATGACACCCTCATCCTCAGTTCGGCCAGTCTGGCGACGGACACCACCTTTGTCGTGGACGGGCAGGCCGGGCACGACGTGCTCGAGTGGACCACCTCGGCCCGCATCGTGCAGGCCGGTATCCTGGACGTTCAGGTGAACGCAGACCTGCACTTTAGCGGCAGCACCCTGCCGGTCGTCATCGGCGGCACAGAGCCGGGCGTGAGCCACGATGCGTGGGCGGTGATGGGCGCAAACCACACCGTCACACTGACCGGGGTGACCCTCAACCTCTCGCTGGCCGACGGCTACACGCCAATGCCGAGCGATGAGTACGTGCTGATCGATAACGAGGACGCCGGTTCCGGCGTGGTGGGCGCCTTTACGGGTCTGCCCGAAGGCACAGTGGTAACCTTGGACGGTGTGCCGTGCAGGCTCACCTACGCGGGCGGCGACGGCAACGACGTGGTCCTGGCGGCCAACGCCGTACCCACCATCTCCAACATCGGCAACCAGGTCACAGATATGAGTGTGCCGTTGAGTGTCACCTTTACCATCAGCGACACCGACGACCCGGTGAGTGGGCTGTGGATATACGCCGAATCGTCCAACTTGGCGCTGGTCAACGGCGGCCTGGCGGGCACGTTGATGACCGGCAGCGGGATGAGCGTCGATTGCATCGGAACCCAGTGCACGCTTTGGATCACGCCCACCACGGGCATCACGGGCACGACGACCATCACGGTGACGGTGGACGACGGCTTGTCAACGTCTAGTGGTAGTTTTGTGCTGGCGGTGGGTGATGTCAATGCGCCGCCGGAATTCACCAGCAGCCCGCCATTGACGGGTACAGTGGGAACGCTCTACACCTACAACGTGACAGCCAGCGATCCCAACGTGAGTGACACGCTGTCCATCACAGCCACCACCAAGCCCACCTGGCTGACGCTGATGGACAACGGCGACGGCACCGCCACTCTCAGCGGCACGCCGACGATGATGGACACCTACAGTGTGGTGCTAGAGGTCAGTGATGGGGAAGATAGTGATACCCAGCCCTTTAGCATCGTGGTGGATGCTGTGCCGGTGGCAGATTCGTACATCTACCTGCCGTTGGTAGTGCGGAGTGTGGGATCATGATGTGGAATAGTTGATCGGTAGATAGCCAAGTTCAAAACCCAAAGGGTCTTGTAGACCCTTTGGGTTTTTTCATCACTGGATAGCGCCCAAAACCCCTGGGTTTTGGGCTTTTTCAAAAAGCTGTTTCTTGGGAGATTGCATTGTTCTCACTCGTACGCCAGACTTTCGCGGACGCTGATCCGGGTCGCGCCCCGGGCCGGGAACCAACTGGCGGCCACAGACAAGACAGTGATAATGCCCAGCCAGCACAGCGCCCCGATGGGCGTGAACTTGTACACCAGGTCAATGTTGACCGCCGAGCCTAGCCCTTGCGCCATCAGCTTGCCGGCGGGGATGCTCAACGGCAGGGCGATCAACCAACTCAACCAGCCCAGGATCATCCCTTCGCCGACGAACAGCCTGCCGATCGCGCTGGACGACGCGCCGATGGCCCGCAGCACGCCGATCTCACGGGTGCGCTCCAACACGTTGAGCGAGAGCACGCCACTGAGGGCGATGCTGCCCACGATGCCAATGACGACCGCCATCGTCGCCAACAGCGTGATAATGATGGCAAACTGACCCAGGATGTTGTCAATGACCTCGGTGGCCGTGTCCTGGCCAAAAACACCACCGGCATTGACCTCGAGCCGGTTCTGCGTGTAGAATTCCCGCAGTTCCTCGGCGGCGGCAAGCTCGGCGGCAGGATTGTTCTGTTCTGTCTGGATCCAGACAGTGCCCGCCTTGTTGACGCTGCGTACCTCCCGCAGCATCACGTCGCGGGGGACGTGGGCCGAATTGGTGATCACCGGGTCGAACAACAAGCCGACGACCAGCCAGTCCGATTCGTCGCTGCCGCCGTGGTTCAAGGTTACCGTGTCGCCCACGCCGACGCCCGCGTCCTCGGCCAGTATCTGGTTGAGGACCACCGCGTATGTGTCTTCCGGCCGCAGCCAGCGCCCTGCCCGTATCTGTGGGCCATAGAGTGCGGTCGGCAGCGGTACCCCGACCATCAGGGTCGACTCGTCGTCGTCCGACTCGGGCTGGCTCGCCAACCGGATCGCCGTGTTATCCATCCGCCACATCTCGACGGCCTTGACGCCCGGTTGGCTCAACGTCAACTCTTCGACGCGATCGATACGTTCCAGATCGTCCAACTGAAAGTTGACGTTGAACTCGAAAATCGAGAACAAGAGTTCGTCAAAGGTATAGACTGTTGTGTCTCGGGCGCTCATCACCGTCATAAAGATCATGCCGCTGAGCACCAAGGTGAGCTGCGTCAGGAACACGCGCTGCTTGTGGCGAAAGGTGTTGCTGATGGTGAGTGATACCATTTGGGGAATGCGTTGGATTTTGGCCAGCGCTCGGTCCAACAGGCTGGAGCCAGCGCTCAACCCGTAGGTCTTGATGGCCTCACGCACGGTGATGCGCGCCCCGGTAAAGATCGGGACCAGGCAAGCCACCAGGGGAGACAACAGGGCCACAATCGCCTGAGCCACAATGGCCGACGTCGAAAGGACAAACTCACTCTCGGCATTAAAGCTGTCGAGCAGGAACGTACCCAGCAAATGAGCGCCCACGATTCCCAGGGGCAGCGCGACCAGCAGAGCCAGGAATCCGTAGGCGGAGACGTTGAGCAGATAGAGGGACAGGACTTTGCCTGCGCTGGCACCGACGGCCTTCATCACACCGATCTGGCTGATCTGTTGGCTGATGATGGCCGTGATCGTGTTATAGACCAGGAACAAGCCCAAGACCAGCGCCAGGAAGGCCATAAATCCCAGGATGAAAAAGATGCCGTCCATCACGTCCTGGAAAAAGTGCTTTGCCGGATCGGTAAAGCGGCTGCCGTTGGGCGGTGCAAATCCGCCCGATCGGACGCCTTGTCTTTCCAGTTTGTTCTGCATATCGTCGGCGACGGTGGTCACCAGTGTTTCATCGTACCGCGTGGCGGTGGCCAGGATACGATTAAAGTCTCGGCTGCCCGTCATATCCTCCAGACGGTTGCGGGTGGTGTAAAAATTGGCGTTGCCGCCAAAGCTCGGTGGCTGCACATTCGGGTCATAGATGACGCCGCCTACATCGACGACGTATTCGCGATCATCCACGCGGAGATAGATTTGTCCGCCCTCTTGAATGTCGAAAGCGACGTCGGAACCTTGCCCTACCGCCAACACACGCCTGTGCGGCCAATTCCCGCTGAGCAAGTCCACCTGGGCAAATCGTTGGTCCTCATAGTCATTGCGGGCGATCAAATTGCCGGGCTGCCACCGGTCGTTGGGGGACAGCCGCCATTCGATGCTGACGTCCGCATAGCCTTCTACCCCTGTCACATCCTCGACGCGCTCCAAGACGGCCAACGCATCGTCATCAACGCGGGGAAAAGTCGCCAGATGGATCATCGCCGGTGATGATGCCTGCCATATTTCTTCCATACCCGCGACGACCATGTTCCTGGTGCCGACGATCAGGCCGATGGCAAAAGCGCCCATAGCAATGATCAGCACCACCTGCAAGGTGCGCCCTTTGTAGTTCCACAAATCGCGCCAAACTTTACGACGAAGAATGCTCATAATTAAAACCTCTGTAGTATAGGGCCTTGTGCCCGTTTCTCGCCTGTTTGAGTCGCCCACAAGGGGCTAAGCTACATCTCTTTGACAATCAGTGGTCCCCAGGTGTGCATCACCATTAATCGCCCCATCCCGGATTTCGATCCTGCGGGGCACTTGTTTCACCAGGTCCTTGTCGTGGGTGACCATGATCATTGTTTTGTCATCGTCCACCAGTTGGTGGAAGAGGTCAAAGATCATTTGAGCCGAGGTTGAATCAAGGTTCCCCGTCGGTTCGTCGGCGACGAGCAAGGCCGGGTCGTTGGCCAGCGCCCGAGCAATGGCCGCCCGCTGCTGCTGACCGCCGCTGACCATCCCCGGCAACTTGTGGGCCTGGTCGGTCAACCCCACCATGCCCAATAGGCGCATGGCTCGCTCGCGCCGCTCTTTGGGCTTGTACTTTTTGGCCAGATCCATTGGCAAGATGACGTTCTTGAGCAGTGTCAGCGCAGGCAGCATCTGGAAAAACTGAAAGATGACGCCCACGTTTTCCCCACGCCAACGGGCCAGACCGTTCTCGTCCATCTCGTGAATTTGGTGGCCTAGCACCACGATCTCGCCATCGCTGGGATGGTCGATGCCCGTAATCATATTGAGCAAGGTCGATTTACCGCTCCCTGAAGGGCCTACGATCGAGACGAACTCTCCTTCGTGTACCTCGAGCGAAACTCCCTTGAGAATGTTGATTTCAGTGCGGCCCGCCGAAAAATTCTTGACCACATTGTTTATTTCGATAACTGGCTCGTTACCGTTGTGTCCGATCATTTGATAACTCCTCAAAGAAACTTGATCTGTGCTCGTTGCTCACACCCTGTATACGCAAAAGAGCAATTGAGGTTGTAGCGACGAAATCACCAGCATCATAACACGTTCTGGGTTGGATTGCCTATCGGTTGGCTAACAGTTGGCCATCCTTCTTGGCGATTCACTACCGGACACTTTTCGCGAGTAGCCAAAACCGTCATTCCTCGACTCCTTTCAGTCGCTCGGAATGACGGTGGCTGAGCAGTTACCATCAAAATTCGTGCCAATTCGGTGCAACCTACAGTTGCCTTAATTCGTGGTGAAAGAAAAAAAAGTGTCCGGTAGCAAACTTGGCGAGGAGATTGCCGAAAAGCAAAAGCCGCGGAATGTGCGTCATTCATCACATTCCGCGGCCTGACGGAGAGAGGTAATCTAGCCCCTCGTGGGTGGCTTTCTTACGGCACGATAAACGTAAAACAGCACAAGGAGCACATTCACAATCAACCATCCGATCAAGAGTGCGATGACCAGAAACATCCACTGGAGATTCAGGTCGAATTGGAATTGCAGTTGCTGGAATTCCCAAGCATTGTCGTTTTTGACCAGTACCCCTGACAGTCGCAGCGGGAGGGTGAGATTGATACCGTCCATTCGAACAGTCCCGATGGTCGAGAACCACGCGACGGGGCCAGAAGCAGAAATTTGGGCGTTATCCATCAGGAATCTGCAATCCCCCCAATATTCCCAGTCACTCTGAACCAATTGGATGGCCCGTTCATGGCCGATGAATATCTCTTTAGGCATGGTACGGCACTGGTTCAGTTGGGTGGGATTTTTAGAGAATAGTCTGTTGTGGCTCGAAATTGAGCTTGTAGCCGCGCTTTCCATAGCGCGTAAGGCTCTACGAGGTATGGAAACCTCGTCTACATCGTAATCCCATTCAACTGAA
>JAAEPW010000123.1 GCA_024232355.1 Chloroflexota bacterium
ACGCGCGAGGACTTATACGCTCGCGGGGGCTGGGAAAGCTTGATTCACCCTGAAGACATCCCCATCCCCATCCAGCAGCTCGAATCGCTTTTCGCCAATCAGTCCAAATCGATCGAATACCGGATTGTAACCAAATCTCAGAAAATCAAGTGGATGCGGGATTTCGCCCGGCCTTTATGGGATTCAAACAAGGGACGGCTGACGGGTATCCTCGGTGCCGTGCAGGACATCAGCGCACGTAAACAAGCCGAGGAGGAGATAAAACTCTATGCCGACGAGTTAGAGCGAAGCAATGAGGAATTGGAGCAATTTGCCTCTGTGGCCTCCCATGACCTGCAAGAACCACTGCGCAAGATTGAGGTATTTGGAGATCGGATCAAATCCAGGTACGGCGAGGCGCTGGATGAACGCGGGCAAGATTATGTGAACCGGATGCAGAACGCGGCGAGACGGATGCGTACTCTGATCAACGATTTGTTGACATTCTCCCGAATCACAACCACAGCACAGCCATTCGTTCCGGTCAATCTATTCGAGGCAGCGCAAGAGGTGATATCGGATTTAGAAGCACGCATCAAGAGAACGGGAGGACGCGTGGAATTGGGCGATCTGCCGACCATTGACGCCGATCCGATACAGATGCGTCAATTGTTCCAGAATCTCATCGGCAACGGGCTGAAATTTCACCAGCCAGAAGAGCCGCCGGTCGTAAGCGTGCAAGCCCAACTCCTCGATCGAGTCTGCCAGATCACTGTAAAAGACAATGGCATCGGCTTTGACATCAAGTATCTCGACCGCATCTTTGAAATTTTTCAGCGCTTGCACGGTCGTTTCCAGTACGAGGGAACAGGCATAGGGTTGGCTATCTGTCGCAAGATTGTCGAACGCCATGGCGGAAGCATCACAGCAAAAAGCACGCCAGGGCAGGGGGCGACGTTTATTGTTTCTTTAGCACTCGATCAACTCCAAGGGAGGAATGTGAATCATGAAAAGTAAAAAACCTGTCATTATTCTATACGCCGACGACGACGAGGAGGACAGGATGCTGGTGGAGGATGGATTGGAGGAGAGCCGTCTGGCCAACAAACTGCACTTTGTCAAGGATGGCGAGGAACTGATGGATTATTTGTACCGGCGGGGAGAATATGCCCATCTCGGCGAAACGCCGCTTCCGGGCATCATATTGCTCGACCTAAATATGCCCAAAAAAGATGGGCGCGAAGCTCTCAAGGAAATCAAATCAGACCCCGTGCTGCGGCGAATTCCCGTCATAGTGCTGACGACATCAGAGGCGGAGGAAGACATCATTCGCAGCTATGACCTGGGCGCGAACTCGTACATCACAAAACCGGTGACGTTCGAATCTGTGATTGGAATTGTACAGAGTTTGAGCAGATACTGGTTTGAGCTTGTGGAACTCCCTTAGAGTTGATTGGAGGATGATGTATGGAAGACCAACACTTGAAGGTATTTCTGGTAGACGATGACGAGGACGAGTACATCATTGTCATGGATTTGCTCTCTGAAATGGGGGGTTCGGACTTTGATCTGGAATGGACTCAGAGTTACGACGTTGCTTTGGAGACGATGGTGCAGAACCGGCACAACGTCTACCTCGTGGACTATCACCTCGGCGAATATAATGGGCTGGAACTATTGCGGGCAGCGATCGACAATGGATGTGAAAAGCCGATCACTTTGCTGACCGGATATGGACGCAGAGAAATTGACGTCGAAGCGATGCAAGCGGGAGCGGTGGATTATCTGGAAAAACAAGGGTTGGCCGCGCCTCTGTTGGAGCGTTCTATTCGCTATGCCATCGCACACAAGCAGGCAGAAAAATCGCTGCGAGAGAGCGAAGAACGATTCCGCACCGTGGCCGATTTTACCTATGATTGGGAGTATTGGCTCGACCCCGCCGGAAACTTTGTCTATGTTTCGCCATCGTGCGAGCGGATCACCGGATATCGCGTTGACGAATTTGTTCAAGACTCGGATCTGTTACAGCGCATCATCCATCCCGATGACCAAGATGTGTTGGTTGACCACAAACACGCAGTGACAGAGGACGGTGAGATACTTGCGATAGATTTTCGCATTGTCACCCACGGTGGCGAGGAACGTTGGATTGGTCACATTTGTCAGCCGGTATACGGTGATGATGGACGCTACTTGGGTCAACGCGCCAGTAACCGCGACATCACCGAGCGCGTCCGAACCGAAGCGCTTCGGCGGCAGGCTGAGGAAGCGTTGCAAGAGAGTGAGAAGCGCTTACGCTTGATGATCGAGAATATGCCGGTACTGATGGATGCCTTTGATGCACAGGGCAATATTCTGGTCTGGAACCAGGAATGTGAAAGAGTAACAGGGTTCAGCGCGGCAGAAATAGTTGGCAATCCCAGGGCAATACAACTGCTTTACCCGGACGAAGACTATCGAACGTTCATAACAGAGCAATTAGCCGAGTACGGCGAAAATTTCAGGAATCTGGAATGGAACCTTGCCTGCAAGGATGGGAACAAAAAGACAATTCTATGGTCGAACATGTCAGAACAGTTTCCGATACCGGGTTGGCGCTCGTGGGCCGTTGGCCTCGACATTACCGAGCGCAAGCGGGCGGAGCAGGCATTGCAACAAGCCACGGAAGCGGCTCTGGAAGCACAACGTGAGGCCGAAGCCGCCAACCGGGCCAAGAGCGTCTTTTTGTCCAGCATGAGCCACGAACTGCGCACCCCGTTGAACGCCATCCTCGGCTTTACGCAACTGATGGCCCGCGCTCCGCTCGACACACCTCTGCACACCCAGCGCGACAATCTGAACATCATCAACCGCAGTGGGAAGCACTTGTTGACGTTGATCAACGATGTACTGACAATGTCCAAGATCGAAGCCGGGCGCATGACGTTCGATGTATCCAGCTTTGACCTCCACCACATGCTCGACGGCATCGTCGTTATGTTTGGGGTGCAAGCCAGGAGCAAAGGGCTGTCTTTGGAGATGGAGCGCGCTCCAAACGTGCCCCGCTACGTGCGGATGGACGAGGGAAAATTGCGCCAGGTGCTGGTCAACCTGTTGGACAACGCGATAAAGTTCACCAACGAGGGGGGTGTGGTTTTGCGGGTAAAAGTGGATAAGGAGAGAAAAGACCGCTCTCTATCTCCCATCTCTATCAGCTTTGAGGTGGAAGACACCGGTTCTGGCATTGCCCATGCCGAAATGGACGTTCTCTTTGATCCCTTTGTGCAGACTGCCAGCGGGCGGAAATCACTTGCCGGTACCGGGTTGGGGTTGCCCATCAGCCGCCAGTTTGTGCAGGCGATGGGCGGGGATATGGCCGTGAGCAGCGAGGCGGGCAAGGGCAGCAGGTTCGCATTTGAGGCGCCGTTCGAAGCGGCAGACCCATCCACAATCCGCACCGGCGCAGCGGCGCAAGGCCAAATCCAAAAGCAAATAGTTGGGTTGGCGCCGGACCAGCCTACGCTCGACGGGCCATATCGCATCCTGGTGGTCGAGGATAATCCGGAGAGCCGCCTGTTGATGCTAAAGCTATTGCAACCCCTGGGTTTTGATGTCCGTGAAGCAGTCAACGGTAAAGAGGGGATCGCCATCCACGCCAGTTGGCAGCCGCACCTGATCTTTATGGATATGCGCATGCCCGTCATGGACGGCTACGAGGCTGTCAGGCAAATTCGGGACGCGGAGGCCATCAAGCCTGCCGAGGGAGAGCAAAAACCCCCAACCCCGATCATTGCTTTGACTGCCAGTTCGCTGGTGCGGGATGATGCGCACATTGTGGATGCCGGTTGTGATGATACGATTCGCAAGCCCTTTCAGCACAGCGTCATCTTTGAGAAACTGGCGCAATACCTGGACGTGCGCTTTGTCTACGCGGAGCAAGCGGCCGCGACGAGTGAAATTCCAGCCGGGGATGATGCATTATTATCCGAACAGATAGCGGCATTGTCGCCGGAATGGCGCGCGCGCTTGAATCACGCAGCCAGCGCCGGGGACCGGCAAAAAACCTACGCGGTGATTGCCCAAATTCGCGAGCAAGAGCCAGGTCTACCAAGGTCGAATCTGGCCGACTCGCTAACCCGCTTGGCCCACAACTTGCGCTTTGATCGACTGATAGAGTTGACTGAAGCACAGGAGGACGAGACATGAAAGACACTCAACCGGCCGACATCTTGATCGTGGATGACGAGTTAACGAACCTGCAAGTATTGGTCGAGCTGCTCGACGCGCAAGGCTATCATACGCGGGCGGCGCTCAACGGTTCGCTGGCGCTGCGGGCGGCGCGGACGGCTGCGCCGGACTTGATTCTACTGGACATTATGATGCCAGATATGGATGGTTACGAGGTCTGCACGGCGCTCAAAGCAGACGCCGGACTGGTGGACGTTCCCGTCGTGTTTCTCAGCGCTTTGGAAGCGACGGCGGACAAGGTCAGAGCCTTTGCCGTGGGGGGGGTGGACTATATCACCAAACCGTTTGAGGTTGAAGAAGTATTGGCTCGCGTCGAGACGCATCTAGCGTTGCGGAACGCGCAAAAGCATCTCGAACAGGCGAATGCCAAGTTGGTCCGTAAGATCGCCGAGCGCAAGCGGGCGGAGGAAGAATTACAAAGAACCAAAGAATTACTCGAACAAACCAGTCGTATAGCCCGAGTGGGTGGATGGGAAAAAGATTTGCTCACCGGCGGTGACAATTGGTCCGACATGACCAGAGAAATACACGAGGTACCCGATGATTTTGTGCCCGATATGCAAAGCGGGATCAATTTCTACAAGGAGGGCCAAAGCCGCGACAAAATCACCCAGGTTGTGACCAGAACAATCGAGCAGGGCGAACCCTTTGATGTCGAGTTGCAAATTGTGACCGCCAAAGGAAACGAGCGTTGGGTTCGCGCCATCGGCCATCCCGAGTTCCAAGATGGCCAATGCGTCCGTTTGTATGGTATATTTCAAGATATTGATGACCAGGTCCAAGCCGCAAACGCGTTGCGCGAGAGCGAGCAGCGATTCCGCTCCGTGGTAGAATTCACTAGCGACGCTATCATTAACGCCGACAGCAGTGGAACAATCATCTATTGGAACAAGGCGGCAGAAAAAGTCTTTGGGTATTCGCCAGACAAAATTATTGGCCAATCGCTCAGCATCATTATGCCTGATCGAGTTCGCGAAATGTTCAAAGTTGGACTAGAACAAATGATTTCCTCCGAAAAATCAGAACTTTTCGGAAGAACGCTTGATGTGTTCGGACTCCGAAAAGACGGCAGTGAATTCCCAGTAGAGGTGACTTATTCAGCTTGGGAATCAAAAGAGGGGCTAGTCTTTACCGGCATTAATCGCGACATCACCGAGCGCAAGCGGACCGAGGAAACGCTGCACCAGTACACGGCCCGCCTGGAAGCGCTGCGCGAGGTGGGACTGGAACTCGCCGCACAATTGGACCTGGACACGCTGCTCCATTCTATCGCCGCGCGCGCCGTCGAACTGCTGGACGGAACCGACGGCGGCGCATACCTCTACCGGCCAAAACTGGACGCGCTGGAATCGGTGGTGGATATGA
>JAAEPW010000124.1 GCA_024232355.1 Chloroflexota bacterium
AGGCTGGTGGAGCGTCGTGTCGCCGTAGAGCCACACCGAGCGGCCCTCGAACACGCCGCTGTATCCGCCGTCGCGTCCGCGGATCCAAGCGCTTGTCTCGAGCACCCCCAGTTCGGTGGCCGCGACCAGCGCCAAGCCGGACGAATCCACGTCGTTGCCGGCAACCGCAGCGTCTTCCGCGTCGCTCGCGTCTGGCTGGCCGCCATCCGGGCCTTCGTCCGCGAGCGTGTTGGCGTCGACGGTCTCCGCGGCGACGTCCACCACGACGTCCTGGAATACCTCCCCCGCCGCGATGTCGTCGACGGCCGCGATGTCGTCGACGGACTTCGAAGGGAATCACTTCGACGTGTCGGAGGGCCCGGTGGGCGAGGCTAACGTGTCGTTGGCGGACGGTGCGGTGACCACCGATAAAATCTTTAACAGCACCATCGCCTGAGAGTGCCCAACTTAGTTGATGGGTTTCCTGCGGTTTCTGATCAAATTATCTGATGGAAAATGAAAAACCCCCTCAAACAACTTGAAAATCATTCAAGGGGGATGTCTCCTATTTTGCCCAACAAAATTGAGAGACAAATCCAATGTGCCACACCTTTCTTTCCGATTCCAGATTTTATCGCTTTCTATTCCAGATCGACCTGAACATTGCCACAGAGGTTCAAGCTGGTGGCTGCATCCATTGCGGTGGTTCGCTGCACGTATCCTGCTATCCACGCAAGCCTCGAGGAATCCGTTCCATACTGGACGAGTCCTATGACTACCGTCTGAGTTTCTGCTGCTCAAAGGATGGCTGTCGGCGTCGTAATACCCCGCCCTCAGTGCGTTTTTGTGGCAGAAAGGTCTATCTCGGCGTGATAGTGGTTCTGATCTGTGCCATGGAGCACGGCCTTACCTCCAAACGCCGCAAGCAACTGATTGAGGAGCTTGATATCTGGCCACAGACTATTTCACGTTGGCGTAAATGGTGGCGGGAAGTCTTTCCCGTCAGTCGCTGTTGGCGATCACAGAAAGGGAATTTTATGCCGCCGATTGAATTTGGGGGCCTACCAGGCAAGCTGCTGGGCCGACTGAATGGAAAGAACCTGCCGCTACGCCTGTGCCAATTATTGCTCTTGTTGGCCCCCTTTACGACCACCTCATGGTCAGGTTCCTTAAGGGTGGTGATCGATCCGCAGAAGATGTGATGGCGGCGTCAGGTCTGGCATGAGTAGACTCCCGGTACTGCCATAACCAGGAGAGATTGAATGCCCACTGAAGAAGACCCCGATCGCTGGGCGCGGTTGCGCTTTGCAATCATCGGCCCCCTATTGGCCGCCCCACCACCACGTGGTCAGTTGCGTAAAACGATTGCAGCATTGGTGAACAAAGACTGGGTCCATCCCGTGGATGGAACCACCATCCGCTTTGGCTTTGCTACGCTAGAGCGTTGGTACTATGCCGCATACAAGGCCAAAGATCCGGTAGCAGCACTGCGTCGTCAACTGCGGGAGGATGCTGGCCGCTTTCGTATGCTATCTGCCGCCCTGATCCATGAGTTGGAGATGCAGTACAAGGCACATACGGGGTGGACGGTACAACTGCACTATGACAACTTGGCGGTCTTGGCCGACGAAGATCTGGCCCTACATCCCATGCCCTCCTACAGCACCTTGCGTCGCTACATGAAGGCACGAGGCTATCACCGCAGGCGACGCCCAAAGCGAGATACCCCAGGCGCACGTCAGGCTGAAAAACGTTTGCAGCAACTGGAGGTGCGCAGTTATGAGGTGGAGTATGTCCATGGACTCTGGCATACCGATTTCCACCATGGTTCCCGCCAAGTGCTAACCACCTCCGGCAGTTGGGTAAAACCCTTGTTACTGTGCATTATCGATGATCATTCCCGCTTGATCTGTCATTTGCAGTGGTACCTGGATGAAAGTGCGGAAGTATTGGTGCACGGTTTATCTCAAGCCCTGCAGAAAAGAGGGCTGCCCAGGTCCTTGATGACCGACAATGGCAGTGCCATGAAGGCAGATGAGTTTACCTCCGGTCTGCACGCCCTGGGCATCTTGCATGACCCTACGTTGCCCTACAGCCCCTATCAAAACGCTAAACAGGAGACCTTCTGGGCTACCTTGGAAGGTCGCCTGATGGCGATGTTGGAGGATGTGAAGGATCTTACCTTGGACCGTCTCAACGAGGTTACTCAGGCCTGGGCAGAACAGGAGTACCACAACCATCACCACGATGAGATCAAAACAACACCACTACGGCGTTTTCTCGATGCCCCACAGGTAGGGCGTGACTGCCCAGACAGCAAGACTCTGCGCCAGGTCTTTCGCTGTACCGTTAAGCGTAAGCAGCGTCGTAGCGACGGTACCATCAGCCTGGATGGCAAACGCTTCGAGATCCCCAATCGTTATCGTCACCTGGAACAGCCCTCGGTTCGTTATGCTCGCTGGGACTTGAGTGCTGTGGAGCTGATCGATCCACGTACCTTCTCCTCCCTGGGTCCACTTTACCCCTTGGACAAGACCGCCAATGCCGAAGGCCGCCGACGGGCGTTGCAACCCTCTCAAGAGTGCTCGGAATCAGCTCAGAACGATAAGCCAGTATCCAAGGGTGAACTGCCGCCACTGTTGCGTAAATGTTTGGCAGACTACGCCGCAACCGGCCGCCCACCGGCCTATCTTCCAAAGCCTGACTCAGAGACGGATTCATGAACAAAAAACTGTTAGCCCTCTATGGCCTTAAATGGAATCCTTTTTCACCGGAACTACCCACCGAGGCCTTACATGTTGTGCCCAAGGTAGAGAACTTCTGCTGGCGCGTCGAGCAGGGACTGATCCGCGAAGGGGGCTTTGCCATGATTACCGGCGACCCGGGTACCGGCAAGAGTGTCGTCTTGCGTCTATTGGCCGAACGACTGGGGCAATTGCGTGATCTCACCGTCGGCGCTATCTCGCACCCCAGCAGCAATCTGACCGACTTTTACCGTGAGATGGGGGATCTGTTTGGCGTTGAGCTCAGTCCCAGTAATCGTTGGGGTGGCTTCAAGGCCTTGCGTGTACGTTGGCTGGCCCATCTGGATGGAACCTTGTTGTTTCCGGTGCTGTTGGTCGATGAGGCCCAGGAGATGCATCCTGCCGTCTTGAATGAACTGCGCCTGCTATCCAGTATGCAGTTCGATTCTCGCAACCTGCTCAGTATCGTACTCGCCGGTGACGCTCGTCTTAACAACAAGCTACGCCGGGATGAGCTGCTGCCTCTGGGCAGTCGTATCCGTACCCGTCTGGCGATGGAATACGCAGGTCGCGAGGAGTTGGCCGGTTGCCTCAAGCATCTCTTGGCAACCGCCGGCAATGCGGCCCTAATGACCCCGGAACTGAAGAGTGCGCTCTGCGACCACGCCGTTGGTAACTATCGGGTGCTGACCGGTATGGCCGCTGAACTACTGGCCACCGCTGCCCAACGGGAGCTTGCCCAACTAGACGAAAAGCTCTTTCTGGAGGTGTTCGGCGCTCCCTCCTCTCGATCCCAACAAGCCGCCTGACAACACAATAGGAAATCTTCATGGTTAAACCGTCACTCCTTTTTGCCGATTCGCCGGACCTTACGGATGAGGCTGTCAGTGGAATGCTCGACTTCCTGTATGAAGTGACTGCGGCATTCGAGAACAGATACTACGCGCAGTTAATGCGCCATGACCAGCAATGCGAGGCAGTGTGGTTGGATCTACAGGCTCAGCATGAAGAAAAACAACAGGATCTATTTGCGGAGTTTGACGACAACTTGCCTGACTTCTGATGAGGATTATACCTTTTAGGCCACATTATTAGATAAAGCTAAGTGGCAACCAGATTGGGTGAAACGAAGACAGGCTCTGCTGGGGAGCAACCTGTCGAGGGATAGCCCAATGATGGCTCATCTGACGATGAGCAGGGCGGGGAGGGAAACCTCCACGCCCTTTTTTATGCTCATCAGAAGATAGCCATCTTATGCCTTAAAAAACCCATTCCAGAGACCTTCAGGTTGATTAGGTTCTGAAATCGTGTAAGAGCGTTTGGCCTACTCAATACGATGTGCACCATTTATACGCAGATTTATACAGCCATTAACAGCATTCTAGATGGGAATGATTTTTCATGTAATATCATCGGGCAAGTGTGTATTTCAACAAAAAAAGGGACTTAACACCTATAAGCAAATGCTTACATCTATCCTTCGATGACCATCAAATAGTGTGCAGATGTAGGCATCAGTTATTGTGGATACGCTCATCCGGCATAATATGCATAGATAATCACTCAGCAAAAGGCAATATCAAGACGGAGGATAGACTGCCTAATCTTGCAGTTGACATACACGATCTTATAGATAAAGATAGTCAAGTAGATCCTAAGTTTCGCTCACCGTTCCGGTATTCGAGAGTCAGTGCAAGAGCAGTACGTCAAGCCCTGATATCGGAGAAAGGTTATTTGGACGACGAACTGCCTTGTGTAAGGGCCATAAGTACAATACTAAACCGGTTAAATATTTCTTTAAAGAAAACACTAAAAACAACTCCAATAAAGAAGATCCCAGAAACAAATGACATCTTTGATAACGTTCATCAAGTTAACGATGATACCGATATGTCATTGAATTCATTAAGAATTTCAGTAGATGCCAAGTCAAAGGTAAAAATAGGCAATTTATCGAGAGGAGGGAAAGATCGTAGACCAGAGGCAAATAAGGCGGATGACCATGACACCGATGTTAAGGCAACTTTAGTACCCATTGGTATTCTTGAGGTTGTTGGCGGGGAATTGACTATTATATTCGGTCAGAACGTTGAAACATCAGATCTTATTGCAGATTGCATTGAGAAATGGTGGGAGCAAAACAAACCAAAGCACCCTTATATTGATGAGCTTGTGATTAACTTAGACAACGGTCCAAATGCAAATAGTAATCGCACTCAATTTTTGAAACGCATGATAGCATTTAGTGAGAAGTGTGGTCTTAAAATTAGATTACTTTACTATCCACCCTGTCATAGGCAAGTCAAGCGTCAAAATCGAATAAAAAGCA
>JAAEPW010000125.1 GCA_024232355.1 Chloroflexota bacterium
AATGTAACAAACTGTGGCGCCAACTGGAAGAGGAAGAACGCGAGGCGTTGATGCGCCTGCTAACCCTGGGGATAGAACAAGTAGACGGGTCCCGGCTCCGGTCGTTACAGCACAAGGGGATTTTAAGGACCCGCTCAGAGTCGGGAGAACGCGTCGTCTTTGGGCAATTATTTCAACGCTTTGTCCGCCGTCAGCGATTGATCCAGGAAGGCGCTGTGCGGGGAGTGTTTGTAGACGTAGACGCTGGCGAGGCCTGGGTCGACGGTGTGCAGGTGCCTACGTTGACCGATCTGGAGTATCAACTGCTGCTGTTGTTGTATGGACGGATGAACAAGATATGTGACAAATACCAGATCGTCGAGGCGGTATGGGGAGAAGAATACATTGACAGAGTGGACGACGCACGCATCGAAAAGCTAGTTAGCCGCCTGCGGGCCAAGCTAGAGCGTGATCCCGGCAACCCACACCATCTGGTCACCATGCGCGGCCGGGGTTATAAACTAATTGGTCACAGCCTGGAAAACTAGCTGCTTAAAGGTAGTCCCCTGCTCCATTTCCGCCGACGTTATCGCCGCAACGCAAGTCCAAAGTTGGGCCGCATGATGGCCCAGGGCCTTACGTCGCGGTCAATCCTACAAAACGAGAACCGGACTTGGGGGGACTGGAATCGTAGGAGATTCAAAATGACGAAAGGGCTGGTGCTAGTCGTAGAAGACAATAGCATCATGCTGGAAGGCATTCAAGATATCCTGGAAATAGACGGTTACCAGGTGCTCACCGCTCTGGACGGACAAAAGGCGCTGGAACTGATGGAACAGCACCATCCTGCCTTGATCGTCTCTGACATCATGATGCCGCACATTGATGGCTATCAACTCTTTTCGGTGGTGCGATCTGATCCCAGGTGGGTCAACATTCCCTTTGTCTTTCTCACGGCCAAAAATCAACGCGTCGATGTGCGGTTTGGCAAGCAACTGGGGGCAGACGATTACCTGACCAAGCCTTTTGAAGCTGAAGACTTGTTGGTGGTCGTAGGAGCCAAAATAAAACGCGCCGCCGCCTTGCAAGCAGCCACCGATGTCGAGTTGAGCAAGTTGA
>JAAEPW010000126.1 GCA_024232355.1 Chloroflexota bacterium
CCCCGCAATCGTATCTCGACGAGTAATGCCATCGTCCACTAGGATCAGGCCATCAGCATAGCCGCTATGCGGACTGCCATTGTGATCACCCGTATCCGTCTCCGCGGCTACACCTCGGACCACTTCCAAACGAACTTGGTAGGTACCGGGAGTCGCCGAAGCACCATATACACGTGCATAGTAGGTGCCGGCTGATGGTAACACATAGCCACTTATGTAAGAATCTTGATCAAGTCCTCCGTCATGATCGTTAGTCAAACTGCCACCAGATGAGTTGTATAAAACCACGTAAGGATCCAAACCACTATCCGGTGTATCCACTGATACTGATACACAATCACCAGACTCACCAGCAAAGCTCCACCAGTCGGAATCAACCCAGTTCGCCGGATCGATGGAACCAAGGCCTACAAATTCAGTCAGATACCAGGGACTGTCAGCTAACGGTACCAAGGTCAAGGCAGCAGCACTATCTTGATCATTGTTACCCCTTCCCTCAAAGACCGCGTCCGGTGGCAAATCATTGACACTGAAGTACTGCTCATAGGCATCGCCCTCCACGCCATCACCGTTACCATCCAAGCCATTGCCCACCACATCCGTCAGGCCAGAAGTCACCGTAAACCGATAATGCCCCGGCCCCAGTGGCCCGTCCAATACTTCCAACGCTATCGTAAAGTTTCCATCGTAGGTGGCCCATAGATCGTATATTACATCATCTGCTGTATCGAATATCTCATCTGATCCTGCTTCACGGACATCAAATCCATCAAGAGGATCCAATGGATGAGAATCAAACACATCAATTATTCCATCTGAGTCAGTGTCTGTACCACCCGGAATCTCAATTACGCCCGACCAACTACCGTTGCTGACATCCGGGTAATCATACCACAGGTTGTTGCCTGCCCCCCGAGATGTATTCATGTAGGCGTAATTATTCGATGAGTTACGAGGATAGCCAGTGACCCAGTTGCTATAACTGACAGGTGTGCCGTCCACCCACGTACTCCAATCTCCCTCGACCGCCGCATCACTCAATCCAATCCACAGATAATACTGCTGTGAACCAAAGGTATCTACAATAAACTGCTGTTCATCAACATCGTCGATCGTCACCAGATGACCGCCCAGGCTTTGGGCATACGTTTCAGCTCCGGTCCAACCCTGACCACTCGAAGCCAATAGATACGTGTGACCGTTGTAGGTAGCATAATTATATGCCGCACTATTCGCTGTTTTGGGATCGAGCTTCTCACTAACCGTGAGCGAGAAGGTGCTCATCAACTCAGCCGTATTCCCACCATCAGGCAAACGTGTTACATCCGTCACCTGCGGCGGCACTGGATCTGACACCTCAACATCCAATACATACTGACCGTACGGACCCGGCCCACTGCTACTCGCCGGTATACCCTCAACCTCAAGCTCGATCACACCCATCATACGTGTTTCGCTCGCCGCAGCACCGTACCACAAACTGTTACTGTGCATGTATGAGAAGTTGTAGTAGGTACCGCCATAAGGCTGACCTCCGGCCCAGTTGCGGTAGGAGGCCTCTTCCCCGCTCGACCAAACCCAACTCCCCTCACTGGTATGATCACTTAGACCAAGGAATAAATTACCGTCAAAGGTCGCCCTCAGCCAGGCGGCCTCTGCTTCATCATTGACAGTTACCAAATGACCGCCCAACGATTCAGCCAGGGCCTGAGACGCCGACCAGGTCCACCAATTCCGGTCGCCACGCAACCAGGTTGGCAAGTACAAGTGCCCCTCGTAGACGCGAAACGCGCTGACCAGGGCATAGTACTCTCCGGTCTGGTTCACTGTGGACAGGTAGTGGCCATCCCGAAGACTGCCGTCCTCATCGATCAGAATATCTCCATTGGCATCCACTACCGTTACAAACGGAATCAGATTGTTAGAAGACGGTAACCGCAGATCCAATTCTATCACGTTGCCAGGGTTCAACAGACCCAACTGATAAAAATCCTCGTCATAATTCCATCGCAATGCCCCCGCAATCGTATCTCGACGAGTAATGCCATCGTCCACTAGGATCAGGCCATCAGCATAGCCGCTATGCGGACTGCCATTGTGATCACCCGTATCCGTCTCCGCGGCTACACCTCGGACCACTTCCAAACGAACTTGGTA
>JAAEPW010000127.1 GCA_024232355.1 Chloroflexota bacterium
TGACACAACTAGAATGGAACCGCAGATATACACAGATCAACACAGATGCAAAAGTGGTGAATTTAGTAAAAATCTGCGTTCATTTGCGTTCATCCGCGGTTTCAGTTATGTGATTCTTTGATGCACTCAAAGGTGATGCTAACGATTTATGCCGTCTCACTCCCACTTGAAAGTTTTGGCAGAAACAATTCCCCCAACTATTAATACACTTGTCAAAACGATAACCTCAGTCATATGCTGGTTCCAAGCCTCTCCCATCCACAGGCCGCGCAGTAGGGTGACGACGTGGGTCAGCGGTAGGAAATTTGAGAGTTTGCGGACGCCGTCGGGCATCATCTCGAGCGGGAAGGCCGCGCCAGAGAGAAAAATCATCGGGTATAGGATGACCAACCCGACGACCTGCCCGGTACGAGCGGTCCGCATCACACCAGCCAGCACAAAGCCTATCGAAAAGAAACTCAGGCTGCTCAGGACAAAAGCCAGGGCCACACTCAGCGGATTCCCGTCAAAGCGCAGATTGTAGACCAGTTTCGCGGCCAGAATCAACAAGAGCATACCGGCCACGGTCATTATAAAGAGGACGGCCACTTGGGCGATCAGGATCACTTGCGGACGTAGGGGCGTGGCGCGCAGGCGACGCAGGACGCCGTTTTCACGGTAGGCCGACATTGTGATCGTCAGAACCATGATGCCGGTGGTGCCAATGATCATACCGATATAAGCGGGCACCGAGACGTCCACCGTGCCATAGCCGTTGTACTCGGGTAGGGGGTCGTTGCCGTGGAGCGAACCGAACAAGAAGAGAATCATCAATGGAAAGATCAGGGTGAAAAAGGTCCCGATGGGTTGACGCAGGTATAACTTGATTTCGGTCCAAGTATATTTTGTTAAAATACGCATTTCATTGTCTCCTTTATTGTATCATTTCAATAGTCCGGGGTTTTTCTGGCATAGCCGCGCTTTTCATAGCGCGTTGAGTTTGCGAGGTATGGAAACCTCGGCTACATTGCACCGACCTTTTGACAAAGTCCCCTATTCACGTATCTGTCGCCCGGTCAGGGTCAGGAATACGTCTTCAAGATTGGGTTGTTCGGTACGCAGGTCGCTAAAGAGGATTCCGTCTGCGGTCAGTGCGTTGACAACCTCGGTGACGAGGGGGGCGTGACCGATAGAGCCGTTGGTTCGTCCAGAAACAACGATTCGATCCCCTTGGTTCTCCACGCGCGTGACCCGGGGTAGATTTGCCAGTCTCTCGGACGACCAATCTCCGTCCACGCCAAAGATAACTCGTTCACCGATCTCTAGCCCAGCGATCAAGTTAGAGGGGGTATCGAGGGCCACGATCTGGCCGTGGTCCAGGATCGCCACACGGTCGCACAGACGCTCGGCTTCCTCCATAAAATGGGTAGTCAGAAAGACCGTCTTGCCCCGTTGGCGGATATCGCGCACCAGGTCCCAGATCGTGTGGCGCGCTTGGGGGTCGAGGCCGGTGGTCAGTTCGTCCAGAAAGACCAACTGCGGGTCGTTGAGCAATGCCAGGGCGATAAATAGGCGCTGCTTTTGCCCGCCGGAGAGTTTACGAAAGGCAGTGTTGCGCTTTTCGGTCAGCCCAAGCCTTTGGAGCAGTTCCTGCCAATCCAGGGTGCGGGGGTAGAACGAGGCATAGAGGTCGAGGGCTTCCCAGACCTTTATGTTTTCAGGCAGATTGGCCTGCTGTAATTGGACCCCGATCAGGTGGCGCAACTGGCGCTCTTGGTGGATTGGATCCAAACCGAGAACCTGCACCGTCCCCCGGTCTGCTGGCCGCAACCCTTCGATGATTTCAATGGTCGTGGTTTTGCCAGCCCCATTCGGGCCGACCATTCCGAATATCTCTCCTTCTCGAACCTGGAACGAGACGTCGTCCACGGCTACGGTCGTGCCGTAAGTTTTACGCAATCCTTTGACTTGAACAATTGAATCTGATGTGTTCGTTGCATTCATTTTATCTGTTTCCTTATCTGCTAAAGTTGATCTTTTCACTGGTTTTCCATTCGCTGTTTGGGGGAATCCGTCGCATCTTGGCGGCGTGTTTTTCTCTGACCGCGTCGTTGATGACGCCTTGTTCCTCCATGGTCTGGCACAAAAACTGGGCGCTGTCTTGATTGTTCAGCAAGATTCTGGCAATGCCGGGCAAGACGAAATACTTGAACAACATTCTAACGTGAAAGGGCAAGGCACCCCGTTTGCCCTCGGCAATGTCGTCCACCAATTTTTCGCCCATCTGTATGGCGGTTGAATACAATTTGACACTGTTTTCGGAGGATAGTTCGAGGTTCTGGCTTTTGCTAGTGTCAATGATCGATTTGTGGATATAGCCGGTCACGTATCCTGGTTGGCTCCAACTAGTATTGATCGTCGAAGAAATCTCTTTGGCGGTTTTTCCGGTAAAATCGTACCTGGCCGTGGTGACGCCAACCGAGCAGAGATGGGCAAAGCGGCCTGTGAATCCAAGCAAACTGGTCAGCCTATCGATGAATGTTTTCAATATCGAGGCGTATGAACCAGAAAAGACAGGCGAACACACGATCACCCCCTGGGCTTGTTCCAATTGCTCACAGATCGATTCGTGGTCATCCTGGATCACACACTTGCCGGTGTGGCCACAGGCGTAACATCCTCGGCAGTGCTCGATGCGATGATCGACCAAGTGAATGATTTGCACTTGAGCGCCCTTTTTCCTAGCGCCCTGGGCGACCCATTCGGCGATGCGAAAGGTATTGCCCCGCTTGCGCGGTCCTCCATTCAAGACAATGATTTTGTTCATTTTGTTTTCTCCCTCAAATTGTGGTTGGCTTTGGACATCTCGGACTGAATGCGTCGGACCAGCAAGAGAGGCAAACTCAGGTCTCGGATGCGATTGAGCAGACCGAACAGAGCCGCCTGATCGACGATGACGCCAGTCATTGTGGTCACTGTGCGGTCGTTCTGCAACTCGGCAGAGATGTCCATTCCGTCGAACCATCCCGACCAACGTTTGGTCAACCTGCCCAATACCTGAATCTGGTATTCGACCGGCCCCTCTCTCTGAAATTCTGGTTGACGTTTTTCCATTGATTGACCTCGCGATTTGGATCACGTTTCGATTTGTTTTGATTTTGTATCCACATTATATATGGCAGGGGGGCAGGTTGTCACCTAACCAGAGTTAGGCTAGGGGGGTAGGTTCTGATGCTTGGGGGGCGGGGGAATCCAATTGGCTCGGTTGGTTGCCAGTCGAGAGAGTTGACTTGACTGTGATATGGGATATACTTTCTAGGGAGCGCAAGAGATCGTACCAACATCCATCAGGAGGTTTTCGATGAGTGAATTCGATTCAGAACCCAGAGAAGCACCCACCCCTTCACCAGGAATACAGGGGAACACAGTGGCAATCATCGCCATTGCTGCGGCTACCATCGTCGCGCTGGCGTGCATGTGCATCGCATCCACAACAATAATAACGGTCGCGTTCTTTACAAACGCCCCCTGGTAGACGCTGCTCAAAACAAAAAGCCGGGCGATTCAACACCCGGCTCAAATTGGCCTTCTTCAACAGAATGATTATTTCATTTCTGCGCGGCGTTTGCCAATTGACGCCCTAGCTCGCGGCAAGCTTCTAGCACACTATCGTCGGGACTCAAATACGACTCGATGGTCTCGCCAACCTGCGAACCCATCCGGCCAAAAAGCTTTTCGAATGGCTCGCGCACTCGCCCGCCGCCACCGTGAGAGTAGAACAAGCCAATGGGCTTGTCCTCCAACCCGCGGCGGTCTGATTTGCGCGCCATATACCAATCATCCAAGAATACTTTTAACCCGCCAGCGATATAGCTATAGTAATCGGGTGTGCCAAAGGCCACTGCGTCAAAATCGCGGTACCGCTCTGGGTCCAGCCGCTGCTTGTTCGTGTTGACCAACGTCACGTCGGCGCCCGCATCCCTCGCGCCATCACCGATAGCCTGGGCCATCGCCGCCGTGTTGCCATATTCCTGTGAATGATAAAGAACGAGTACAGATTTCATTGGTTCAATCTCCCTTTTAGCGATCTTTACACCGTCACACGTTCAAAGAACGCGATATTCTCTTCTATCATCTCTCGGATCGGCAGGTGGTAAGGACACTTGGGCTCGCACTCGCCGCACTGCACGCAGTTCCTCCCACTGCCGATGGTTTCTTCGATCCATCCGGAAAGCATTTCCTCTCGAGGCCATAGCTTGAACATACAACGTGTGATCATTACCATCGAAATACTCACTTGCTCTGGGCACGGCATACAGTATCCGCACTGCCGGCAGAACCGCGTGCCCAGTTCGGCGCGTATGATCTCTATCTCTTGCTGTTCTTGGGGCTTTAGATCCCAGCTGTCGCCGTTGACGATACCCACGATCTCTTCAATTTCTGCGATCTTTTCAATTCCAGGGTCGGGCACCACCGAGTCGAATTGCAAGAGATACTTGATCGAGAGATTGGCGTTCCCCAACATGCCGCCAGCAAAGGGTTTCATAGCAATAAAGCCGACGTCGTGCGCTTGGGCCAAGGGGATCAACTCGTCCGCTGGCTCCCGGGTGACATAGTTAAAGGGAAACTGGATCGCCTCAAAGTGGTCCGACTTGACCGCCTCTATCGCCACGTCCAGGTTGTGACTCGATATGCCAATGTGCCGGATTTTGCCTGCCGCCAAAGCCTCGTGTGCCGCCTCCAATGATCCGCCAGGCCCCAGCACCTGCTCGTACTTTTCAAAAGAACTGATGTTGTGAAGCTGCCACAAGTCGATAGCATCGGTGTTCAAGCGTATCAGACTCTGTTCCAACTCTTCCATCGCTGTTGCTTTGTCTGGCTTGGCGCTCTTTGTGGCGACGATCACTCGATCATGTTGCCCATCTAGCGTGGTCAGTGCCTTACCGATACGCTCCTCACTGTTCCCGTATCCGGCGGCCGTGTCGATAAAGTTGACGCCCAACTCGATCGCGCGATGTACCACCTTGATCGCTTTGTCCTCAAGAGGACGTTGGAGCGGAATACCCCCCATCCCTATCCTGGACACTTGTAGGCCGGTTTTGCCCAATCTGGTAGTTATCATTTTGTTTCACTCTGCTCCTTTGTAGAACGCATACCAATGCTCTAACGTAGTCTGTTTAATCCAAGCGTCTTTTTCATCCACACCATAGAACTCGGGAACCTCGATGGCATCGTGGCCTTTGTCTGCTTTGACAGCCTCCCTCGTGGCATCCCGCAGTGCTTTGAAAAATGCTAGATGCTTTTCGACCTCGTCCCTTCCGACCACAGGGCCGTGACCCGGCACAAGTTTTTCGAAATCGAGGGAAAGGAACTCGCAAAAGACATCCAGCCAGCGATCGGCATCGCAGGTTGGGTCACCAGCGTAGGGAAAGCTTTTGGCAAACATAAAGTCGCCAGCGAACAGCACTTTTTCGTGGGGGACGTACGCATAGGTGGAACAATTCGTATGCCCGCCGCCGTGGACAAGCTCAACGACCAGATCATCGTCGCGTATCTCCAGCTTGTCCCGAAAGCCCAGTGTGGGGACGAGAATCTCGACTTGATCGAGCCAATCGGTATCCTCGGTGGGATTGTCTTGTTTCCATCGTTCGATAGCCTCTGGAGACCACTCGTTATTTTTCCTTTTCAGGATAGTTGCGGTCAGATCGGTCGACCCGATGATACACGTATCCTTAAAGGGAGCAGCGCCAAATACGTGATCAGAGTGGTAGTGGGTGATGAGGAGAAATTTCACGGGCAGACCAAATTCTCCTTCCAACTTTTTCCGGAATGCTCCGGCTGCTAAAGGCATCATCGTGGGGTCTATGACGACGATAAAATTCTTGAGAGCGACCGCCCCGGCGACTGAGCGTAACTCGGGGGCAATCAAGGCTGCCGTTCGTTCGCTGACTTGTTCAAGTTTGATATTCATACCAATTCTCCTTTGGCACTGGTTCAGTTGAATGGGATTACGATGTAGCCGCGCTTTCCATAGCGCGTAAGGCCCTGCGAGGTATGGAAACCTCGGCTACAAGCCCCTTTTTGAGCCACAATTGGCTGACTATCCAGCAATCCCACCCAACTGAA
>JAAEPW010000128.1 GCA_024232355.1 Chloroflexota bacterium
CACGGGGGGTTGGTCAAAGAGTAGACGGGCTGTACAAACCAGACTGGGAGCAAGCTGGCGGGATGGCGAAATCCTTGACCGGGCGGTGATCCAGGTCACTGCCCGGCGAGATGGCGTGGAACCTGCATCGAGGTGGAATATCTGGTCGCCGCCCAGGTGGACGACCACATTGACTTGATCATCCTTGACAAATCTTGTCGAATACAGTATGCTTTCCCAGATTGGGGGCAATAGCTATGATAACCCACCTTTAGCCGTAAACATCCTCGGTAACCCTTTTCCCCCTTTTTACTAGTCCAAAATCATATTGGGCGCTACGATGACGACCACAGCGAGAGACACGCGCAAGAAAAAGTCAATCACAGGCGAAAAATAAAATGTCCCAGTCTCGCTCTCATTTGCCTCGGCTCGTCTTTATCGCAGCTATAGTCATCGCAGCGTGCTTGATCGCACAATGTCGAGACAAAACAATGGCAGCCAGTCTCTTACAAGATGAGATAGATACACCAGGCAACCTTGTTCTATTCAATCCTATAACGCTTTCCCGGGCTGTGGCCGCGCCAGATGTGCCTCATGCCATTCGCTCTCGACTGGTGGATGTGAATTGGAATGTCTTGGGGGGAGCCAACGGCCCGCCGCACGACGGAACCGGCAAGGGCAAGCGTCTCCAGCTCAACCTCTTCTCAGACCGAGAATTTGTCGCCGTCTATGACCGGGTCGAACAAAATCTTTCGGGCAGCTTTACCTGGGTGGGGCATTTACAAGGGATAGAATACAGCACTGTCCTTTTTGTGGTCCAGGAGCAGCAAATGGTGGGGCTCGTTGCGGCTCCTGGCGAGAGTTTCGAGATTCGGCCTGTCGCTGGCGGCGCGCACGTGGTGTTGCAAGTTGACGAGTCCGCGTTTGTCCTGGAACCTGACGACGCTATCGTTCCAAAAGCCCTCGATGCCAGCAGTTACAAGCAGCCCGCAAGCATAGGGGGATACGCCGACGGCGGTTCGATCATAGATGTGATGGTCATATACTCTGCAGAGGCCATCGCCGAAAATCCGGCCATAGAGAGCGATATCGAACTGGCAGTGGCCTATACTAACCAGGCCTATGTCAACAGCCAAATAAACCAGCGCCTCGCGCTCGTACACACAGCCCAGGTCGCTTATGACGGGCCGCGCGATAGCTTGGACAGTGCTCTGGTGGCCCTGCGCAATGTTGACGGTTACATTGACGAGATTCACACCTGGCGCGACACCTATCACGCCGATCTCGTTTCCTTTGTCGTTGGTGAGATTCCTGGCGAATATGCAGCGGGACTGGGATACTTGCTGACAAACCCCTATCCATACAATGAGTCGTGGGGCTTTTCCGCGTTGCAAAGCATATCAATGGCCGGGCATGTCTTTGCCCACGAACTGGGGCACAATATGGGAGGCCACCACGATTGGTATATAATTGGCCCCACGCCGACCATTTACCCTTATGCACATGGATACGTGGACCCAGATGTGGGATTCCGTACCATTATGGCTTATCACAACCTCTGCATTGAGTTGGGGCGCTGGTGTCCTACATTACCCTACTTTTCCAACCCGGACCTCAGTTATCGAGGCGCACCACTAGGAGTGCCCGAAGGCACGTCCACGTCTTGTTCCGCGGGCAGTATCGCCCACTATCGGTGTGACGCCGACAATCGCAAGACCTTGAACAACACCGCCGCCCTCGTGGCCGGCTATCGCAGCAGCGAGAAGGTCTGGAGCGGAGCTGTCAG
>JAAEPW010000129.1 GCA_024232355.1 Chloroflexota bacterium
AGATAGGCAAGATGCCCCGTTGCCGACCCTGGATGTTCGTCCGTCCACGCAACTGGCCGTGCAAACGGGTCCACTTGAGGAACCGGATGCGGGAAACCTGCACGTCCGGCTCTGTGGGAGCCGCGGGTGAGCAATCACCCGTGGCCACCCGGCCCCATGCCAGGAGCGAGACGCCAGTGCCACCCAACGTCACTGAAGTGGGACGTTTCGGGTGCAAGCTGATAGCACGCGTGTAGTCGCTTCACTCAATAGTGTCCTCACCCTTTTTCGCCAGTGCCACGAGCCCGCTCTTCGCACGTTGCCGCAGAATGTCACTTAGCCTGCGCCCCCTCAAGAACCTCTTCTGCGATTCGCAAGAACTCTTCGGCATTCCCTCCTTTGTAGACGAATTCACGTTCCTGGAATACCAATTGCTCACCAGATACCTTTACCCGGAAATGGAGTGGATCACCTGACTGATAGACGAACGTGTAGTCAGAGCTGTCCGAAGGCAAATCATCCGTTGTCACCAGTTCAAAGGGGATAAGCGACGTGAGCAACTCTTGTGCCCGTGGTTGCGGCATATCGATTCCGGCGGGATCAGAGTGTTTGGGAGTGGGGTCAACTCTTGACAATTGACACCAGCGGCGATGGCCAGCTATCGCGACAGGAACTGGTCATTCGAATTCGGGACTGTGTCAAGTGTCAAGAGTTGACCTTGCGCTACGAAAGCTTGGGAAAGGAGGATGGTTAGCATGATGTGAGTCTGAAACCTTTCGTTGGAACCCTACGGGTAACCAAGCCCGTCCGGTAGAGCTTGGCCGGCGGCCGGAAGCGA
>JAAEPW010000130.1 GCA_024232355.1 Chloroflexota bacterium
AGTCTACGTCCTAGAGCAATGGCTTTTGGTATCACCGGGATCATCTCGTGATCCATCGCAAAACTCAGGCCCACGATGGGATGGCGCGCTTTGCAAAGGCCCATCAGTCGTTCCACACCAGCCACGATCTCGGCAAAATCGTGGCTGCCGTGGATGCGATGGTGTGTTTCAGGTGTGGGGCCATCTATGGACACGCGCACGTAGCTGGCCCACTGCGCCAGTGCTTGCGCTATCCCTGGTTCTAGCAGGCGGCTGCCGTTCGTCACCACACCCACTGCAAATCCCAACTTGCGGGTGTGCTCGACCAGGGCGGGAAAATCTGGATGCAGTGTAGGTTCCCCGCCGCCCTTGAACACAATGCCCTGTACGCCGAAACCGTTGACCGTAAAGGTCGCCAATTCTTCCAAGAGTTGCCACAAAAAGTCCCGGCTGGCCGTTATGGGACGGTGCGAAGGATCGACGCACCAGAAGCAACGGTGGTTGCAATAAGCCACTGGGTCTACTTCGACGGTTACGGGAGCTATATCCTCGCCAGCAGCCAGATGACAAATCCGGTCGGCGTGGTGCCAGATTTTGAGTGGATTGAATTCGCGAAAGCGTAAATCATCGGGCATAGTTCACCATTCTCAAAAGTCTTATTGGTCGTTCCTTGCGCACGTATCTTGGACATTCTCCACGAGTCCGACAACCGGTTCCAGGCCTTTGACGTTCGCTGCGCGGATCATTTCCAGATCTTCG
>JAAEPW010000131.1 GCA_024232355.1 Chloroflexota bacterium
CCTTGGGGCAGGGGCGTTGTCTGTGGCCACAAGCGGGGAGGTGATCGTTGTTGATGGGGTGGCCTTGTTGCGGTGATTGGCGGTTTGTGGGTGGTGACCCTTGCTCACACCCCATTGCTCGCCACCGCTGAAACAGAGGCGCGGTACCTCGGCCTGCCTCGCTTTTCCTCCGTGCAAGAACCCTGATGATGAACCTCGGGCCAGAGGCGATGGAAGACGGGGTGGAGAGTTGGAGTTGGGTTTGGTGTGAGTTTGGTGTGCTTTGGTTTGGCGAGTGCGAGTGGTGGAAAGAGAAGAGGTATCCACAGATTGCCACAAGACCTATCAACCTGACCTACTCATTGCCTCTGCCGCCGACACAGATCCAGTCCGCTCTCTCGCCGTCTTCCCCTGGTCTGCATAGGTGGTGTCATTGGCTTGTTTCCCTTGGGCCGGGATGGTTGAGTGCGGGGTGGGGAGTTGGGGTTGTCTGTGACCACTGCTGATGGGGTGGCTTTGTTGTGGTGATTGGCGGTTTGTGGGTGGTGGACACTCTGCCGTTGCTGGTGATCGGGATTGTTGTTAGTGTGTCCACAGATTACCCTGAGGTCTATCGGCCTGACCTGCCCCCATCACCCTGCCGCCGACGCCCTCAATCCGCTCCCTCGCCGTCTCCCCCTGGTCTGGCCAGGGGGTGCGTTGGCTTGTTCTCTTGGGCCGGGGCGGTGTCTGTGACCACAAGCGGGGAGATAAGCGCTGCTGCCGGGTTGGCCTTGTTGTCGTGGTGATTGGAGGTTTGTGGGTGGTGATCCTCGCCCTCGCCCCACTGCTCGCCACCGCCGAAACAGAGGGTCGATACCTCGGATGGCATCGCTTTCTGCCCGTGAGAAGATCTGGTAATAAACCTCGTGCAAGACGATGGAATGCGGCGCGGGGTAGTTGGGGGTGGTGTGTGGCTTTGGTTTGATGAGTGCGAGTGGTGGAGTTGGGGTGATTGAGGAGAAGAAGGGATGTGTCCACAGATTGCCACGAGGTCTATGGCCCGTTCTATTGTCTCCGACGACGATGTGGGGAGTATGTCCACAGATTACCGCAAGATCTATCGACCTGACCTGCCCATTGCCTCCGCCGCCGACGCGCCCCCAGTCCGCTCCCTCGCTGTCTCCTCCTGTTTTACCCAGGTAGTGCATTGGCTTGTTCCCTTGGGCCAGGGGCGGTGGAGTTGGAGGTGGGGGATGGGGGTGTGCCTTTCGGGGATGGGCCTGGGAAGGGTGCTTTGGTTTGCTGTGGTGGGGGAGATTGCCAGCGAATGAACAATCGGTACTCCAACCTGGTGATGCTTCACGGACATTGCCACGACGAAATTCACGGCAAACGGTGTCAATGACAATGACTCTCGGACTGAAGAGCTGCATGAAGCGAAAGTCTCAAGCGCGGTTCGGGAGTGGCAGTGAGGGAGGTGACTCCCTCACTGCCCATAACTTGGGCGGCATTTATCACTCCCAAACTAACTCGTCACCTTTCGCATTACCCATTCTAACGGGCCACGCTGGAATCGCTTTCGCCAATAATATGAGAATACGATAGCCAAACCAGAAAAAATGACTGCACTGATTGTGGCAAATTGTAACGTCTGATTCTCAAGTCGTCCAATTATTTCCAAAAAGCCCATTCCAATCACAACATGGGCAACATACAATGTCAACGCTAACTGACCTGTAGCCACCAATGGGGGGAATATCCGAGCTTTTGGGTGTCGAAATGCAAGTTCCAAACATAGTGTGATAATTGCGATAGCTGTGCCTGCACCTGCTACGATATAAAGCGGCATAGGCGGCATTGGCTCTGTACCCAAAATAGACCCCATTTCCCCAGGAAATAATTTGACCAGAATGTAGGACAGTATCTCTGCTACAGTAGCTATAAAGATACTTGCCCAGAGAATTCGTCTGCGTACTTGAGTGTTTTTTATATCTTGTCTACCCAACCATATACCAATAAGGACAAAAGCCAGCCAAGGTATCACGGGGTGAAATCCATTGAAAAAGATATGTCGTAGCATGCCTGCGAATGTCCAAAAATCGACATATGTGAGCGTTGAAAAATCCCACCCTTTTTCGTAATCAAAAATGAAAACCAGTAGAAGAAAAGTAGCACTCAATCCTATTGCCCCTAACCACAGTTGACGATCTGATGCTATCAGTAATAGAGCCGCAATCGCTATGTAGACACCGTAAAAATGCAAAATATCTGCGGGCCACAACGGCGTATAGAGAAGACCAACTACAAAGAGAAATACTGCTCGCTTGAATAGAGTACGACGGTCTTGACGAATTCGTTCTCTATCTTGAGCAATGCGCCCCTTACGCGAAAGCATCGAGATACCAACACCAGCTAATATGACAAAAGTGGCTGCGGCACGACCATTGAATAGTCCCACTAGCCAAATCAACCACTCTGGCCCATTTTCACTTGCTCCCATGACAACTTTGAAGTTGACAATCACCATTCCAAATACGGCTAGCGAGCGAGCAACATCGTAGCCAATTATTCTCGATTTCTTCTTTCGAGTTTCATTTCCTTGAGACGAGTTCATTCATTTCACTTCCATTAGGCATTCTAAAATACATGGTTTGCCGCCCAACTATTAGCTCACCCGCCACGCGGCTCTAACGTGAGAGCCTTCTCCACAAGACATCGCTGCTGACCACAGAGCCGCTGATTTGCGGCGCGGTCGGGTAGCCAGGGAGCCATTGCTTTGTACGTAATAGGAAGATCGCCACCCGATTGGTTTAGGCCTGCCAACATTCTCGCATCAGCTACAGGGCAGGACAACCTACCTACTCTATTGGCCCATCAGTTGAGTTGGCTTCAGCGAGTTGTTCGACGACTGCTTTGACGGTTCTCTCCAGCCTTCTTGCACCGATTTGCAGTCGCCAATGAGCAGCGGATGCCGAACTTGCTATGAACGATAACTGCGTGTCCGTCTAGCGGCGATGATAGCATGAATCGTGTGAAACATCAACTTTTATCTCCCAAGTGGATGAGCGAAATCACGTACCTACAGCACGTAGGTCCTACGACGGCGATCGGTCATCAAAGCAGAGTCTGTGGCAGAAGCACCATCGAGATACAGTGTAGCCTCATTGTCCATCCAGGTTCTCCCATTGGCGAGAGCGCTCACGTCGAGGGCGGCCAGGTGAACGTCGATTCGCTCCTGCTGGGCGACGACGGTGTGGTTAACTCCGCTCCCTTGCCGTCTCTCCCTGGTCTGCCCAGATGCTGTATTGGCTTGTTTCCTTGGGCTGGGGGCGGTGGGAAAGAATCGATGGGATGCGTTGTCTGTGACCACAAGCGGGGAAGGGTGGCTGATGCTGACGGGTTGGCCTTGTTGTGGTGATTGACGGTCAATTTTCGCCCGACAATGGGTCAGCACCGTTATTTAATTACGGTTCCTGAGGATAATGAGGATCTCGTGATCACAAGATGTGCTTAAATGCGACAAAGCGGCAACAACTTTTCCACGGTTGCGTCGCCAATCCCGGAGACTCGGGACAGCTCCAAGCAAGAGGAGAACGGGCCGCTTGTATTGCGATCATCGATGATCCTCTGCGCGGTCCGATGTCCAATGCCAGGCAGGGACATTAAGGCATCAATGTCAGCAGTGTTGATGTTTACGGTCTTGATGTCCAAGGTGCGCTCAAGGGTCTCGATTTCGCGGTCAAGGCGCGGGGTCCATGGGACCCATGCCCAATGATTGGGGTCCCTGGACTTTTTTGCGCACAGTGTTTTGAGCGCCCAATCGGGTGAGCGGCGTCTGAGGTTTTCGGATTCGTATCTGCCTAGATATGCGGCGTCGCGGTCGCGTTCGAACTCGTAATACGTGCTACAGTGGGGACATTTCCACACACCCCCTGTGAGGATTTCAAAGCACTCGGTTGCAGACGGGATGTCATGGCCTGTGCGCGTGTCATCGTCATAGTCATAATGCCAACCTATCGATTCCGGAAGGTGGCGGCAAACCTCACATACTTTGTATGTGGCGAATCGTGGAGTGGCAATGGGTTGGTTGCCCTTGCGTGCCTGCTTGACGAGTCGTTTGATTTCAGGATGGTCTCGGTTGACAGCTCCCTGAGCGGAGATATCACTTCGATCCGGGAGGTTTTCTGGAGGCTGTGCGCTATGCAGTAGTAAGAGCTTGATGATATCAGCATTTCCAAGCGTGTACGCGGCGAGAAAAGCGATATTCTTCTTGTGATAACGACGGTCAGCATCGGCACCAGCTTTGAGGAGGTGACGCACGATGTCGGTGGCGCCGACTCGGCATGCACATGTCAGCGCGGTCTCGCCCCGATGTGCATCGTCCATCTTGGCACCCGCGTTGAGGAGACGAGAGAGCACCCGCATGTTGCACTGCTCAGCGGCCAGCATGAGCGCAGTGCGGCCGCGTTCGTTTTTCGTGTTGAGGCGCGCACCCTTTGCCAACGCGGCGTCGAGCAGGTCGAGCCGGTCTTCTGTGGCGGCGATGAGCAACTCAGTGTCCGCGTCTGCAAGCCCTGGAGGCGGTGTAGCAGCTTTCAGCATAGCAGGTTCTCCATCAAATCAGTTTGAATCCCAACTGTGAAAAACTTGTCTGCGAGTGATTTCATAGCTACCTCAAGGTAAGTCGGGTAGCCAGGGGTCAGCAATGGCACCTTGGTCTCCTAAGAACCCCGCGGGCGCCCTTTGGTAAAACGCGGCGATAAACAGATCAACCAAGGCTGTGTATCTAACGATGACAGATGGGATGCAACAAGACTCGGTTGTTCATTGTGTCGGAGTCACTGTAGACTCGCCACTCGATGTGATGGTTATCCTATCCGATTTCCTCGCTGATCTTGTCCCCACAGACCGGACAGACCCCATTCTGGGAACGCCACAAGTATAGCAGTGATCTACGTCCCTGCAACTTGGCGAAACCTCACCAAAGGCGAGATGACGGTGGGAGGCATTGGTGTTTTTGTCCACAGATCGCCCCAGGAGCTATCGGTTTGACCTGCCCTATCACCTCCGCCGCCGCGCTTCCAGTCCGCTCCCTCGCCGTCTTCCCCTGGTTTGCCCAGGTGGTGCATTGCTTTGTACCCTTGGGCCAGGGGCGGTGGGATGCGGGGTGGGGAGTTGACGGTGGGTTGCTGGCTTTGGTGTGGTGAGCACACGGGCCTGGATTGAGTGACGAGAAGATAGGAGGTGTCCACAGATTGCCACAGAGATCTATCATCCTGACCTTCCCCATTGCCTCAGCCGCCGCCGCGATCCCCAATCCGCTCCCTCGCCGTCTCCCCCTGGTCTGTCCAGGCAGTGCGTTGGCTTGTTTCCTGGGGCCGGGGGCGGTGGAATGCGGGGTGGGGGAGTTGGTGTGGACTATCCTCTACTCCGAATGTGCAGGGCGGAGAGCAGGATACTGTGGTGTTGGCTTTGGTGGGCTTTTTGACGCAACAAAAAAGGTTATGCTTGTGCAATACCACTGAAATAGGTCACCACACCTGACAAGATGATCATCCCGGCTCCCACAACCTGAATCCATGCCAGGGTTTCGTGGAGAAAGATCATAGCCAACAAGCTGACGATCACAGGTGTAACCATTGACATCATTGTCATATACGAAGCAGTTGATATTTTTAGCGTACGATTCAGATACGTCCAGGTCATCGCCAGACATATCCCATTTCCCAAGGCATAGGGTAATGATGTCAGAGATGGCTTGCTCCACGAAATAACTGGCTGATTCTCCAAAACAAATTCAGAATTCCAAACCGAGACTCCTACAAGTATCAATATTACCGGTAGTCCGGCAATTGGTTTTTGAAAGGTTACAGCGTCAATATTAACCGGCCGAGTCTTTAAGAATTTACGTACCAGGACATTCCCCAGAGACCAGCACACACAGGCTGCAAGAATGAAAAGATCACCTGTTCTCGGTAGTAGAACCTGTCCTTTGGTTGTCAGGAGGTAAGCCCCCGAAAGCATAATGAAAACCATCAGGACTTTAATAACCGTCAGCCGCTCTTTGAGAATCAACCAGGCGAAAAGAATTGTAGTTACTGTTGAGAGCTTGGCCAAAAAACCGGCATTGATGGTCTCGGTCAGCGAAATCCCAATGATACTTAAACAGGTTCCCAACCCGGATTGGATGCCATTGGCAAAAAAAGCTTCCAAAACAAAAGTGGCTGCTGCTTGAAAAATTTTCCAACCTCATTGCTATATTGTGGCAAAATCAAGACAGCCAGGATCACCAGGGCAGTCAAGATAGAGATGGTTTGAAAAGAAAGGACCTGGGCACCAGAGTTGAAACCTAACTTTGTAACAAATATTTGCAAAGCCCAACAACCCGAAAACATCATAACGTTATAGAAAGATGTTTTAGTAAATGTTTGCGTACCGTTTTCTCTCATATAATTGTTTTTTCGCTGATTTTATGTGAAAATAGTCGGGTAGTTAGGGGCCATTGCTAGCTCGCAGTCCCCTAAAACCTAACATGCGATTTTCACTGTGGACTTGCCACACGATGTGATGGTTATCCCATTCGGTTGCCTCGCTAATCTTATCCCCACAAACCAGACAAACCCCATTCTAGGATCGTCATAAGTATAGCAGTGATCTGCGTCCCTGCAACTTGGCGAAACCTAGCCAAGGGTGAGATGACGGTGGGAGGACATTATTCTTTGTCCACAGATTGCCACGGAGTCCATCGGCCTGACCTGCTCATTGCCTCCGCCGCCGATGTGGTCAGATCCGCTCCCTCGCCGTCTTCCCCTGGTCTGGCTAGGGAGTGCATTGGCTTGTTTCCTTGGGCCTGGGGCGGTGTCTGTGACCACAAGCAGGAGAGGTGTGCGCTGCCGCCGGGTTGGCCTTGTTGTGGTGGTTGCCGGTTTGTGGATGGTGATCCTCGCCCCCGCCCCATTGCTCGCCCCCACTGAAACAGAGGCGCGATCCCTCGGATGGCATCGCTTTCTCACCGTAAGAAAACCTGACGCGGTGGACACTCTACCAATGATAGAGATCGGGATTGCTGTTTGTGTGCCCACAGATTGCCACAGAGTCCATCGACCTGACCTGCTCATCACCTCCGCCTCCGACGCAGCCCCAGTCCGCTCCCTCGCCGTCTCCCCTTGGTCTGGCCAGTGGGTGCATTGGCTTGTTTCCTTGGGCCGGGGGCGGTGGAATGCGGGGTGGGGAGTTGGCGGTGGGGGTGGTGTTGGGGGTGAC
>JAAEPW010000132.1 GCA_024232355.1 Chloroflexota bacterium
AATCGCTAAACAATATGTACGTAAAGACGAGTTCTAAAATCCATAATCCAGGCCGAGGCGACCCTCAATGCTTCGAGACTTGGCCCCAACGGCGAGCCGCTTGGCTTTCCGCTCAATGCAGCTTTCGATCTGATCAAAGCGGCATCCGCCATCTACCATTTCCCAAATTCACCTCGGTAAAACGCTTCGACCAGCGTTTATTGATATGAGGGTGTATGATGATCAAAAGACAAGGATTGCTAAAGCAGTGACTCGAAGCAAAATGGAAAGTTATCGACTTTTTACACATTTCTTCGCCCGGTTTATGCCGTCTCCCGTTAAAGTGGAGCGGGTGGAAAGGGCGGGCTGTTCGACACTCAAGAGCCTGGCAAGCACTGCGGCAGAGGGCAAATGACTCGGAAACCAGGCTCGTGTTCGCCAATATCATGGATATCTATGCAGAATATCAAAAGCCCAGTTTTACTTACTCCAACTCAGGCCAACGCCGCCCTCGGCGGTTGCCCGATCCCGGCAGAGAACTCTCTGGTCAGCAGTTCAGGGATTTTCCCCGCTGTTCACACGCAGTACATATCACATTTTGGAGGTGACTTGTGACACAAAATACTGATATTCCTCGCCGACTTTCTCCCTGGAATCCATTGGACCACTTGCGCTTGCTGTGGTGGGTGATGGTGACTCCACAACAACTTGTGGCCTACCAAGAGGTTTTTGGCAAAGACGATAGACGCAGGGTAGGCAAGTGGTTGTTTAACACTCTTTTCTGGTTGCCATCTCTAATGCTTACGCTGGCTATGGGATTGGAAACATTGCCCTACACAGATGATGCCTTTTCACCTGCCACATACCTATGGATGACTGTGGGACTAGTGGTTGCTTGGGTGTTGTCTGGCTGGTTAGGAGAGAAAAAAGGGTATAGTGTGTATGCAAACCTATTCTTTGGAGTATGTATCGTAGAAATGGTTGTAGCAGTTGTTGTGGCGCTTGGAGTCGAGGGGACAGCAAGAGATGGCCGAACGTACGAGTTGATTCTAGGGATGTTTTTTATAATACTCTTCATATTGTTCACTGCGATGATCGCTGTATTGTTCGATGTTGAACTTGATAGATACTGCGGCTTGTTCGGCGGTGACAAACTTTTTATTATTGGTCTTGTGACGTTAGTGGTGTATGCTGCTTTAGCGAGCTTTTTATTGAGTTACCTGAAAGATACCTTTAACAGAGTTAAAATCGCAGGTCGCTTTGCATCAGTTTTCCCGTATATTGTTCTGTCCATCGTATTGAAAGATTTAAGAGAAAGCCTAAAGGCAGGTAAGCCCTCTCGGCTAGTACAAAGTGCTTTTGCATTACTTATGTTGGTCTACGCTTTACTGATTTGGTTTGGATTTTTTGGAGGATGGAAAGTGCTCTATGCAATGATGGGTAAAATCATTCACTACTAACGATTCATTATGCCGGTTTTGATATGCCAAGTCGGATCATCGCAGGAATGTAAAAGCACTTGACAAAATCGTGTGATGGCTTACGAGCCAATGACCACCTGATAAATTCTTGAGGAGATAAACAAAAATGCTATTTTATAACTTGATAGGAAGTGTTCTTCACCGTGTGCTTACGTACGTATTGATTTTGGCTATGACCGGCACTTCTTCTATTCCCATCATCCGTGAGTTGCCACGCGCGACCGCCGCATACCTGGGAATAATGGAGCAATTGGGTTTACTCAAGTCTGACTCCACTTCTCCCGCAGGTGTCAGTTCATCTGTGCCGGAGGAGATGAAAAATGAGATGGGCGGTATGATGCCTACCATCGGTGAGGACGGCGAGCCTGTCGGATTTTTGCTCAATACTGATGCCCTTGAGATGACCGAGGAAGATTTCGCACCATCTGCTATAGCAAATCCGATCTCTGTATCACGAGTACAGTCCACTTATGCTGCCACCGACGCCATTTCCAATACCCTGATTATTACCTTCACCGTGACTAACAATCAATCACCTGCCTTCACACTTTCTGAATTGTCGGTCACTAACACCATCACCAACCCTATTGATGTTCTTTCTGCTATGAACTTTTACAGTGATTCCAATGTGATTCGCAATGTGTTGTTGGCAGATGAGATTCTTCCACCCAATGCCATCTTTGTCTCGGCTGACCCAATGCCAGACCAGGCTGGGGATGGGAACTCTAACCTTGTGTGGAACCTGGGTGACATTTTGCCGCTGAGTTCAGTGACTGCTACACTGCAAATTCAGATCCCTGCCAGTGTCGCCGATTTTACCGATCTGGACGTCGGCGCCACTGCTTGGGGCACACTTCAAAAGCGCATGATCAGTGCCTCCGCAGTTCCTGCGACGCTTGCCCCTGATACCATCGACGGTGAGTCGGCGGGCGATTGGCTGATCTGGACTGTGGATGCCGATTACTATGACGAATACATGGTGCAAAAGGCTGCCGAACTGGGCAACGATTGGCAGCAAATGTTTTCCTACGTCCGCTCTTTGGGCTACGAATCCTACAAAGGCTCCCTGCGCGGCACGCGCGGCACGCTGTGGAGCGAGGCCGGAAACTCACTGGACCAAGCTAGCTTGCTCATCGCTATGCTACGCGGCAGTGGCATTCCTGCCCGCTACCGTCATGGTACGTTGAGTACCGAACGTGCCCAAGAACTGATTCTTTCGATGTTCCCTGAGCCACAAGGCACCATCGGCCACATCCCAAACGGCACCGAGGTAGCTGACCCTGTTAATAATTCCCAATTACTAGAGGAGACGATTGACCACTGGTGGGTAGAGGCTTACTTGCCGACACTGGGTTGGACCAACCTCGTCCCCTGCATTGTCTCCGCTGCACCAGGGCAGACCTTCCACGATAGCCTGGCTACCGACGGCACCGACCAGATAGCCGAGGTGCCAGACAACCTGCGCCACAAGGTAACGATGACTGTCAAGGTTGAAAGATGGGATATGCTTTCGAGCCTGTCTGGTGGACTGGATTACGTCTATCCACTAACCCACACCTTCAACACAGTGGGACTGGTGGGTGAGCCAGTGACATTGGGTCACTTGGTGAACAGTAACGGGATGGGAGGGATGATCTTTTGGCGCGTGCTGCACACTTACACACCCTACTTTTCGGTGGGTGCCTTTGAGACACTGATTGAGGGGCAGTCTTTCCAAGACCTGGTTTCCAATTTCCCCTTTGGTAACTTTATTACCACTGGTGAGTGGCTACTTTTTGAGGTAAAGGACGCAAATGGTAATATAGAGCAATACGAGCGAGAGGTTGTGGACCTCATTGGCTATGAGAACAGGCAAGCAGGAGGAATACTGGATATCAGTAAAGATATAGGCATAGCACCAATGATAACGGAATTGGATATGCTGTCTGTTTTAGTAGGGCCATGTAGAACTCCAGAAAGCGCTTTCAATCAATATAATTACGCTTGGCTGTCTACGTACCAAGAGTCTATCTCATTTTACAATGTGTCAAATACATCGTCGATAGACTATTCAACTCCAGAAGAAGTCCAGGATGCCAGGCAACTTGCGAATTTGACAAGAGAGATGATTTTGCATTGGAATGCTTTGATCCTGTTAACATTTACTGAATCCAATGATAACTTTGTATCCGCGCTTGGAGATGGAATGCTTATACGTGGATATTCAGATCATTCACGTTTGTTGCTTGCAAATCTGCGAATACAACAAATTGAGGACAATTCCGCTGTACGTGTTCAAAGTCTAGATCTTTTGGACAATAGCTATCGTACGATTGTAGCACCCGATCAGGCAACTGCTGTACAGCCAGCCTTTCATTTCTTAGCAGGTTTTATGGCCTCGGTACTTGAAGGATTGGCCGTCGAATCTTGGGCAAATCAACAAGTTCTTAGCACATATCAAGTTTTCCAACATGCCTCCGAACAGGATGTTGGTCTCCAGGGATTGGGAATATCAAACGCTGCCATTTTAAGAGATTTAGACATCTCTGATGAAGCGAAAGCCCGCATATCACGTGATATAGAGGCAGGATATGTAGTTATTGTGCCTGAGCAGATGGTATCAGTAGGTGATGAGCAAACGCTGGGTTGGTTCCGTGTGGATCCAGGTTCGGGCGACACAATTGGTGTTCTTCAGAATGGAAAGCATGGTGCTTACGCTTATAGCCCTATTGCTCAACATGGTTCTCTTTCCTACGCTAAACGGTTTGTGATTGCTATGCAGGTTACGATGGTACAAGCGGCTGGGTGGGGGTTCCTTGGTGCGCTCGTTACGACATTTGTTGGCGAGATCCTAGAAGCCAAGTTTGGCGCTGCGGGGGCAGTGTGTGCAGGATGTGTTGGACAATTATTGCCTTTTGCTGGCGGTATTGGGGCGAAACTGACCATGGATGTCAAGGAAATAGCAGACCAGGTACGGGAACTAATTATGGTAGCTGAGTCAACTCCAGAACTATTCTTTTTTGCTGGTATGGCTGCTGCTGTGGTTATTCCATTTGCTATTGGAGTGGCGGCCGGAATCGCAGCGGGCTATTTACTGGCCGGTGGACTTGCCAGTTTACTTGAGGGTCGCACTAAATTCGACCCCCCTCTTCCTAACTGCTTGTTCAATTTACAGGTTGTCGAGTTAGTTACGTCAACCCAGTCAGTGCTAATTTCTCAAAAAGGTCTTTACAATAATGTCACCTTGACGGTTGCTTTAGAAAGTACCTTGACAAGTATAGAACGAGTTGGTAGTATCACATGGGATATTTCTTCAAACAATGACAGTATATTCGAGTTCATTAAACTCTCTTCCAACGATACAATTCTCTTACAACAACCCGACGAGACGCAATTGAATGAAGGTATTGTCAGAGTAATTCCGTTTTACTTTACTGCTACTGCATTCACCCGCGACGCGTCAGGCCAAATTGCCGCGTTTGGGTCTAGTAAAAACTCTTTCTACGCTCCTGCTGTCTTGGGTTTAGGTGTTGGTAATGATTGGCTCACCTACACCGCCACTCTCACCTCCACCCAACCCTACACCCTCACCCTCCAAGACGCCATCGTCACCGTAAACGACACCGACACCTACACCGGCAATTTCACCCTGGTCGTCACCGGCACCACCACCCTGGAAGGCTCCGGTCACACCGCCGCCCCCAACTTTGCCGACTCTGCCGCCATCCAGGCCACCGATGCCGACCTGCAACTCGGCCCGGCCACGCTCCTGGACGGCAGCCTGCCCTTTGACGCATCCAACGGCTTTGCCCTCTCCGGCTACACCGGCCCCATCACCATCACTGAGCACTCACCCACCCTCGACCGTGTTGAACTGAACGGCGACTTTGGGCAAAGCCTGGCCCTATCCCTCGACCCGATCACGTCCACCATCTCGCCGGTCGAGGCCACCACCTTTGACGCCCTCATCTCCTCCAACCTCACCGACACCTACACCGTCACCGTCGAGGGGCCGCCCGGATGGGACGTCGAGATCGACGCCAGCGGCGCGGTCGCCGCTACTCCGCCCCTGGGCGCGACTCCCGGTGACTATACCATCCTCGTCACGGCGCAATCGGCCACCAACCCAGCGCTGCTCGTTTCGGCGGAGCACATCGTCACCACCGCCGACCACCAGGGGATGGAGATGGACGTCGCTCTCGACCCGCGCATCACCATGCCCTTTGGCCCCACTCCCCCCTCACTGGGGGGAGCCGGAGGGGGGTCCCTACCCGGCGAAACCAACACCGGCCAGGCCCAACTCCCCGGCGCAGCCTTTACCGTGGACGTCACCAAC
>JAAEPW010000133.1 GCA_024232355.1 Chloroflexota bacterium
ACAGCGTCTTGCTCTGCAACCTCAGCGCCACCCTCCGGCGTATAAACCTTGTTTCCGGCCCACGCCCGATCCAACACTTCCAAAAATTCCGCCGTATCATTGCCAACAGCATAACCGGCCTCAGCCGCAGCTTCCCGTGCATAGTCCATGGAAAGCCCGTACTTGCGGATCAATGGTCCGGCCTGGGGAATGAATCTCTGTCCCCCGCGACCTTTTTTCAGGTCGTGACCTTCGTCGTCGCGGATACCGCCGCGATCAGCGAGGAAGGTCAGGATATCGACAGAACCTTTCCGCCTTGGTGGCCGCCGGTAGCCCTTCCTGGTCTTTTTGATGACGCCGCGTGACGCCAGTGCAGCAAGTACCCTTCGCGCCGACATGCCGTCAATATCCAGGGCCTTGCCCATATCCAGCGGGGTTAGCCTGGAATCGGTCTCGCGGGCGTAGCGCACTGCACGGTCGTAATGTTGCTCCCACTGGATGGGTAGCTCTTGAGGAGCTTGGGTTTCCTGTGGCTCTTGGGGCGCAGGCTGGCCCTCTTCGGCAAACGGGTCGTAATGGATTACGTCCTCTACAACGGGTACCTGAGCGGCCTGTACACCCATCAATTCGGGTGCTGGTGCTGGTGTTGCGTCTTCTTGTACTGGTTCTGGTACTTCCTGTACCGGCCCTTCCTGTACTGGTCCGTTTTGTACCGGCGGCATGTCAGGAAGTATGGGGGCTACGTCTTGTTCGACAACCGTCTCTAGTGGCGTCACAACAACATCAGGGGATACAGGAACATCCATAGTGCGGCCATCATCCAGAACAACGCTGAAACCGTCCCCGTCGGTCTCGCTGGCGTCCTCCATAGTGCCTGTGAAAATGCTCCCGTCCGGGAATGCAAGATCAACCCGCTGCCCAACCTTGGGCAACTCATTACGTTGCAGGATGCCGTTCGCCTTTTGGGTCGCCCCGATATCCCTCATTACCGCTTTGCCCTCGGCTACCAGGTCGGTAGGAATGGGGCTGGCTTCATCGTCGGGGGTAATATCAAGGGGCTCTTGCGCTGCACTGGCCCGTTCAGTTCACCCGGCGCAACAGGTTCGCCAACATCATCATCAACGGAAGGGATTTCTTCAGGTGCAAAAGGCTGTGTTACAATGCCAAGCCCACCGCCAACGCCAACACCTATAATACCGGCATCCTTCAAACGCCTCATGGCCTCGGCAAGGGTCATTTCGTCATTCAGGATGCCAACCTGATAGCCCATTCCCAGGGCTTCGTTCACAACTTCCTGCGCACCTTCCGCCCCAGCGGCTTTTAAGGTACGGGTTAGCAATTTGCCACCCTCTTTCGTAAGAATGCCAAGCGGGATACGTTCAGAAACGGCTTCGGTCGCTGCGTAGAACAAGGCGTCCTGTTGTGCTTCGGCTTCGTTGCGTCCATGTGCCCGTGCTTCTGCATACTGGTCCGAATAAACCTGCGAACCCATCAGGCTCATTGACAGGTTTGGATTTCGGGTAATCAATCCGGCTGCAACACTGGGGCCCATCTGAACCATGGATTGCAATATCTGCCCGGCATAAAATTTAGCCGACTCATCTGGCACATTGGGTTGATTGGCGGCTATGGAATCGGTGGCCTCACGGTACATCTCCCGGCCAGTCGTGGCGATTTCATCCTTCTTTACCTGCTTATTGACCTCAGCATGAGCCCTCCCGATTGTTTGCTCCTCAGACGGAAGTTTCACGTAATCATCGTAGGCGCGCAGTTGTGCACCCAACCTGCGCCCCGGTGAGTTTTCTCCAATCCATTCCATGGCACCGCCGATGGAACGCTTGAACAAATCCGGTGTGTTCTCAAATGCTTTGCCGACGACATCCCCCCAGCCGTCTTCCTCTGCCTCCGTCTCTTCAGCCTCCGCCTCTTCTGCAAACGGGTCGTAATCGACAATGGAATACGCACTGTTACTGACTGTCGGTTCGGAGGCTTCGTCAAACGGATCGTAATCGACCAGAGTCAATTGAAATTCAGACAATTCGTATCTCCAATAAAGAAGGCGCCCCGAAATGGAAGCGCCCAAAGAAAAACCCCGCCGGAGCGGGGGTGTAAAATACTTTTATTGTGCGGTGGCTTTATGCAGCCATTCTGTCCCAACCCACGGTCGCTTCTGTTCCATCAGATCATCCAGGCGTTCATGGATTTCGGTTACGAGTTTTGTGTGGTAGCTATTCATTATGCAGTCTCCTTCAAATTGTTGACGAAACGATCAAGCCATTCATTGATGACCACAATGTTCCGCTTAACGGGCGCAACTTCGTAATCCAGAACGCCGCCTGCAACATGCTCCGCCTCGTTCTCGTCACAAAATTCGGCAAAGCGTCGAACGGAACCAATGGCTTGAGTGGCCTTAATAAAACCTTCTGGTGCCGGTGGCGCATCTGGATATGGATTGAGCGGGGCCGACTTCTTACCCATGTCCGCCAACTTTGTGACAGTGGTCCTTTCATCACCTTCCACCTCCTTATTAAATTTTTCTTCCGGAACATTGGCGACGCGGACAGCCTGGACTTGCTGGCCTTTTGACATTCCAGCATCGGCTGCGACTTGACGCCGGGTCAACTTAGTAGGGTCGCCCCCACTAGGTGTATCGGTCCTCTTCCCTTTGCCATCGAACTGCTTAAGTAACTCACCGCACCGGCGAATGGCATGAGCCTTGATCTTGATTGCATACTTTTCAAGCTCGTCGTCATCGGCTTGCTTTGCATATGAAGCGAGGGCCTGGGCCTTGTCGGACCAGTCCTTGCACTCGTCCAATTTGGTACATGTCGCAAGTGCTTGCTTTGCAGCCTCATAAGAAGCCGGGAGTGCCGCATTTTGTATGTTGATGTTTTCGGGTAACGTCGTCATTCATCGTTTTCCTTGCAGAAATGATCTGTTTGTGTTTAATTCAGTGTATTGTAGTCAGTAAAAGATGATAGATCAATCTATTCTGACTATATTGTATTAGTTTTCTAGGACGGAGTTATCAAATTGACACCCATTCAATGCAGAATGGCCCGCACGGCAATCGGCTGGGGCGTTCGCGATTTGGCAAAGGAATCTAAAGTCGCCACCGCTACGATTTCTCGGTACGAGGGTGGCAAAGGTGTAAACCTCCGAACCGCAGAAGCGCTCGAAGCAACCCTTTCCGTGTTTGTCGAATTCATTTCCGAGAACGGCGGCGGACCCGGTGTTAGGTTGCGCAAGCTCTCCGGATAGTCCAAACTCGCCGAATGGAGGGTGTTCAGAATTCCGTGTCACTGGGTTTGTCTAGATATCCAAAACGTCGTCTAGCCTCTCAGCCTTCCCATCCATTATGATGCCTGTGGGCGGCTTGCCCTTCGATCCGCTCACCCGTTGGTGCCTTATCATACAATCCCACGCTCGTCTGTGCCCCACCCCCCGAAGGGCCACCCCCAGAGATCATCCACTGAGGCGTTCCATCCTCCCTTAGTCCAAGGAACCTCATTGGGCCACGTTTCGTTTGATACAACTGTCCAATGACAAACTTGTCTATGTGGTCGGGCGTTGGCTTCGCAACACCAGCCTGCATCATATCGGGTTGACCAACTGACGGCGTTTTACCCATGCCAAGGGCGCGCATCACGTTGGCGTGAGCCTCACTCATAATTGTGTCTTCGTCCTTATCGCCCATTACATTCGCATTAGCCTCACGAAGACGCTTCGCCTCCCGCAACAGCATATCGATCCGGTCTTTTTCAGAAAACCCATCCTTCGGTGCGCGGATTGTTTTACCGTCAACAGAAACCGGCATTGTTTCACCGCCATTATTGCGTTGGTACAGGGTGCCATCCTCGCCCGCAAAGGGGGCACCAACCGGGGTTGCGCCCTTTGCGTCGCGGTTCATCTGGTTTTGCTTCCCTGTAGCCTCGCGGGCAAGTGCATTCTCATCCGCCTTAAAATCCTGAGCAGTCCCGGCCTCAAACATCCGATTGGCATGACGTTGGCCTTCAAGGGTCAGATTGGCCTGACGGGTTTTCTCGTTCTCAGCAGAAGTATAATCCTGATTCGTCTTGTCTCGGGCGGCTTGTGCAGCGTTTGCCGCCTCCAGCTTCAACGTTTCGAAGTTAAACCGTTCGCCCTGCTCAAGCCGGCGCATCATTGCCGCTTTCTTGGCCTGGCCCTCTGACGCTATGGCCTCGCCCAATCCCTTCATCACGCCCGCAGCGGCACCCAGTGCGGTCCGCGCTAAAAGTCCTGTTCTTCTTGCCATCTTGTTTCTCCAATTTTCTCGCTATCGAACCAGGGTAAGGCCATTAACATTCCAATATCCCCCAGTTCTTTATCAACCTCTTCGTAAAGGGGGTTTCGGGGCGCGCTCTCAGTAATAAAATCCGGAAATGCCAGATAAGTCAGACACGGCAGAGTGGTGCGATAAACGTAATCCCGATTATTCGTCACCCGGCATCCCCAAGACCGTCGGCGTGAGCCGTAAAGCCCTGGCCCAACAACTGATCCAGCCCGCCGCTCTGATCGGCCTGTTGCAGCATGTTCATATCTTCTGTCAGGGCCTCCTTGTTGAGGTTACCCGTTTCAAGTTCGATGGTGCCAAACTTGTCCATCGCCAGATAAAGGGCGGACTCTTTTTCTTTCTCGCTGAATTCATGCACACCGGCCGCCGCCGAAAGTTCCGCAAGGTTTTCCATCAACTCCATGCCACCGTGCATGAGTATGGCTGGATCGATCTCGGCTCCGCTTTGTCTGGCCGCGTCCCTCAAACGCAGCACAAGATTGACCACGACCGAAGCTAAACCTTCGGCCGGGGCTTCGGCTTCCTCAATCCGCTTCAGGATTTGCGGGGCCATGTTTTCGTCAAAGATAAGCTTCGATCCGTTATCGACGAATTTGTCATATTCAGCCTGTTCCTCCGGCGTTACGTTTGGTTCACCCTGATAATCCACTTCCGGGGCAACGCCCTGTTGATTGCGAAGTCCAGTCATAATGCGTCTCCTGCGTTAAGCCGTTGCAGCCGGTATAAAGACGACCTTGCCGTCCTGATAAGCCCATTTCCCCCGGGCATAAGCCGTATCGGGAGTGTTCCAGCGTTGAGTAGGCGTTAGCCCCGTTCGTGGCGCTTGCATACCCGGTTTCAGCAATCCACCGGTTACGTCGTGGCTGGCCACGACACCGGCCTGGGCCTGTTTCTCAGCCTCGATCCTTGCTTCCATGGCGCTCTCATCACTGCCCTCACCACTTCCGGCCAGTGCGACCTTAAGAGCCCCTGACGCACCTTCTCCGACCATTCTGCCTGCGAATTCAGGATTGCGGTCAACCCACCCCATCAATCCTGTTCGACCCGTACCCTGAACCATTCCGGCAGGCGTCATCGCCGTTTGTCCCGCAGCTATCGTATTGGAATCCACCCCGTAACCGACAAAGTGAGACGGGGTGCCACCAGCCCCAACGTTGACAAAGCCGCCACCCGCGCCTGTATTGGCTGCCAGTCCCGTTCTGGTCACACCCGGAGCCAAACCGACATTTGCCGGCGTCGGCAAGGCGGAAGGGGCCATTCCCGGCGCATAACCGATATTGGTTGGCGTTGGCATCGAAGGCGGCGTAGCACCGGGGGCATATCCGACGTTGGTTGGTTTTGCCATGGGTGGCAGTGATGAATTGGCCGATACGTTGTTTGTCGCCGTGGTACTGGCCGTACCGCCTGCGCTCGGCGCCGTATTCGGTGTGATCGTGGTGTAATTACCGAGCGACGATTGCACACCACCCATCACGGCGCCACCGGCACCGCCTATCAACATGCCCTTGCCTATACTCCCTCCCGTTAACGCCGACGTTATCCCCCCCGTCACAGATCCCGATATGGCGTGACTGAGCACAGTCGTTAGGGTTGGCGACAACGAAGTCATTCCCATTGCCCCAAGGACGGAAGAACCGAGGCCGGCAGTGAAGTAGCTTACCGCCGCAGCAAGCACGAACTTGCCCACCGCTGACTTTGTAATTTTTTTAAACACTTTCTTGATTTTTGTGAATACGCCGCTCATTTTCTCAACTCCATATCAAACATTGCTCCCTCTCGGCTCATTCCGAGGGTCTCAAACATTTTTTCTACTGGCCGGGTTTCTCCAACCGCGTCAGTGACGCCCATCCTGATACGGACAACACCGGGAATGGACCTGGCCCATTCCACGAATGTCATTGCAAGGCGAACAAAGTTTCTTGGGTTGTCGCGCTCTGAAATCCAGAACAGAACATCGGTTGCGTACTTTTCCTTGAGCACGGCGTAAAGATCGTCCGTCACGCCAATCAGAAAGCCTTCGACAATGCCGTTCTTTTCCGACACGAACAGGCAATGGTTTCCGCTTCTTATTGCTTCCATGCACAAGGGTTTGAACTTGCCCTTCAGGTCTAGCCGGTAATCGGCGTATTTGCTCTTGGCGTGTGCTTCTTTAATCAGTTCACACAACCTGGGTATGTCCTGAAACAGCGCCGGTCTGATCACCACGTCAGCGTAATTCCGTACATTTGCTCGACCAGGGACTTGTCCCTCTCGGCGAAGCCTTTGAGGTGATTGTAATAATCCGTCCTTTGGGTAGCGTTGAGGTTGTTGTTTTTCATCACCTCGGTCCAGCCGGCCAGATAGGTTTTCTCCGTATCGGCAAGGGCGCTGATCGCATATTGCCTGTCATGGGCGGCAACGTTCTGGTTGGCGATCTTCTCCTGGGAACGGGTATTCATGGATGCCATGTTCTTGGCGTGTATCTGGCTGGCGTCCTGGCCGGCGATAGGCATTGCCACGTCCAGCGCGGCGCTTTCGCCGGCGCCAGCCGCCATGCTGGAATTCAGCAACCCCCTGCGATTGGCGTACTGTTTTGCCCCCGTCCTGGCCTTTGTCATCAAAGGATTGCTCTTGCTCATGAGCCCGGTGACACGCGTCTCTACGCTATCGTCTTCCACCTCCCATGTGCCATCAGCTTTGTATCCCATTTTAATTACCTCCTTTGGCTTTCAAACTGTCCCAGACAAGCTTGGCGATGCCTCCGGTCAACAACGTGACAAGTGTCAGGATCACGGCGGTGCCAACATTTTCAGACAACCGGCGAAAACGCCTGACCCAGGTCATGTTGGCCTGGAAGTGCCGTATCTCGTCGGAATCTTCTATATCTATGCCAAGCGCCGTAAACGTTCGCTTGACCGCTGCGGCTGCGGCCTCATCGGCTATCTGCTGTAAGTTGTTGTTCATTGCGCCCTCGCCTGAGAGACGCCTGCACCGCCGAACGGGTGCTTAACGGCAATCGAAATCGTGTTGGTTCCGGTTGAGTTGTAAGACGACGACGAAGTGATAACCAACATCCCGCCAGCCATCGGCAGGGCATGGGTGCCCCATGTAATTGTGTTGCCGTTGATCGTCGATGTTCCGGACGTATCCGGGGTGTAGCCAAGCCAAACAGAGACACCGCTGGTATCCGCAGTGCCGGTAAATGACGGGCTTGTGATTGGCGTTACATCGGCGGCGGGTGTCGGGGCCGGGAGGTTGGCGGTGCAGAGGGTGATGTAGCCGGAGGGAATAGTTCCAGCAAAAGCAGATTGTCCCGTGTTTAGCGTGTGCGTCCCACCCCATGCACGGCAATTTATTTTCCAATCAGCATTAAGCGTTTGGAGGGATATGGGGGAAGGGGTTCCTGTGTCCCAATCTTGATCGTATGTCCCCGCACCATCAGACCAAAGATCAGTATCAGCGTTACCGAAATAAATCTCGTCATTCTCAAGATCAACAGCAACCATCACCGTATATGCACCGGCCCAACTGGCACCATAGCCAATGATTAGCCGGGGACCATTTGGGTAATCATAGATATCACCCCCGGCAGCTTGCATATTAATAATGGAGTTATCTGCTAATGAAAGATGGGACGCCTCCCATTCATCATCGAGTATTATCCCCACCATCCCATTAGTAGCTGACATGTGAATTTCGAAGTAAGTCTTGCTTCCATTGGGCATGACCTGTGTGGATGTAACATGAGAGGTCTGTGCGGCTGTCCCTGTCGCTGCCAGATTAGCCTCTGACAATGTGATGGTTGAGCCTTTCTGTAATGGGTTCCAAGTTGGATAATTACTCGCCACATAATCTGTCGGGCTATCGAGCATCTGGTCGGCGGGGGTCAGGCCGGATGTGGCGAAATCATTATTCTTGTCGGAAATATCGTTGCCCAGATCGGCGCTATCGGCCCCGTCGATATGGAAGCCGTTGGTGCCGTAGCCGGTGCCGTTAGCGACAAACTCAATTTCAGAAATGGTGGGCCAAACATTGGCTGTCGTGCCATCAATTAAAATTCTATGGTATTGATATTCGGTGCTTCCGGAGTACGTCAAAACCGCTGTTGCGTTATTCCATCCAGTGTAACCGTCGCCGCCAAGCAACGTACTGTCTAGCTCCACTTCTTCCCCGCCCCATGAGCCTGTAGTGGACCCTTCGAGAGATATCTTTACGTCTGCCGTGGTGCTGTCATTGTTAAATCCGGCATTAGTTGAGGCGTGGACATACGCCTTACTCACTAGCCTAGCCGCGCCCCAGTTCTTTCCAACAAACCCGGTTGCTACATTTGCGACGTAAGCACTGGAACCTGACGCTTGATGTAAAGTCCCGTCAAAAGCTGCCGCTAGTCCCCCAGCGCTTGTCATATCGCCGATGTTTGTGCCGTCCGCAGGGGCTACAAAATCAAGGGTCGTAACCGCCGAACTATCAAACGCAATCGGCACCCAATTCCCATTAGCGTCGACCTCGCCAAAGTCAGAGGCCGTGAGTGCGGCCCCGTCTACGAAATGGACATCTGCGAGGTAGCCGTCCCATTCCTGAGTGCCATCAGGCGCGTTTCGTCCTACATTATGCTCAATAGTATTATTGAATAAAGTATCCAGATTAATTGCAGGATTGGTATCTGTACTAAAGTCCGTTTCTTCAACTCCGTTAATATACAAACGCATCCTGTCTCCAGCCGTCACGTTTGTCGTATCGACTACAGCAGTAATGTGATACCAAGCAGAAGGGTCGCGGAGTAATCGGGTAGTTGTTATCTTCCCTACAATTGTACTCGACTGATAAAGTATTAGGGTAAGTGCGCCATTATTATCTAAGCGGAGTATGTCAATATCTGTGGTGCTGGAGGTTCCGCTACTAAATATACTTGTTGTAAAACCAGTGAGGCCAAATTTAACCCAACCGCTCCAAGTCCACGTCTTCCGGTTCCCGGCAACGCTCGGCGTGCGGTACATATACGCGCTGTCGTCGTCGTTGAAGCGGATGGATTGGTCAATCAGATACGAGGCCGTGCTGCTTAAAATTGCGACAGGGAAAGAAAGACAGGTCATACCGACAATGCCCCCGTATAGCCGACATAAACAGTCACACCGTCGCAGTAATAGCCGATCAGATAGGTTCCCGCCGCCGATACAGTTGTCAGAAAACTACCATCACAGGCGACTTCAGAGC